>CAYXVU010000110.1:4914-19222 GCA_964468725.1 uncultured Clostridia bacterium | reverse complement strand
CCAAGTTCATCCCGACCGGTCAGCAATCGTTTGCAATCAACACTCTCTCAGCTATGGCCAATTGGTTGATGCAGTCCATCGAGGCATTACTTTGCTGCGCGGCAAAGGGGTCAAACGTGGTGACCGAGTTGCCCTCGTCATGCGCGATTGTCCAGATTGGCATATCGCCTTTCTCAGTGTCATCGGAAACGGTGCAATCGCTGTTCCCTGTAGCACGATGCTCAAAGCAGATGAACTGGCCTATGTCTTTCAGGATTGCCAAGCAGTAGCTGCAATCTTCACATCCGATCAACTCGATACGGTGCAAGCTGCCCTACCGGCCTCGCCAAACTTGCAATCCCTGCTCGTAGCCGATGAAGAGGCGGATATACATAGCAACATTATCCATTTTCAATCTGCCCTCGCTCAATCAGCACCCTCTCCCTTCGAAGTCAGTGAAGCTGATGCTCCGGCCTTCATCCTCTACACCTCCGGCAGTACCGGATCACCAAAAGGCGCTGTGCATCGCCCTTGTGATATTCCTTTCACCGTTGAGCAATATGCAAAGTTGACGCTTGGTTTGACTCCTGAAGATCGTATCTTCTCATCCTCGCGCCTCTTCTTCGCTTATGGATTAGGTAACAGCCTCTCCTTTCCGCTCGCGCTCGGAGCGACCAGCGTGTTGTGTCGAGATCGTCCGACACCAGCCGTCATTTCAACGATCTTCAAACGGTTTCGACCGACGATCTTCTTTGGAGTGCCCGCTACTTATCGAGCGTTGTTGGAGTCTCTGCGTCAAGGGAATGATTTGATAACCGATAGTCTGCGCCTCTGCGTTTCAGCGGGAGAGAGCCTGCCCGCACAGATTTTCCATGAATGGCAGGCGGCGACGGGACAAGAGATTCTTGATGGTATCGGTTCGACAGAGATGCTGCATATCTTCATGTCGAATCGCCGGGAGCGGCTGAAAGCCGGGAGTTCAGGTATTCCGGTTGAAGGCTACGAAGTGCGCCTGCTAGACACTGAAGGTCAGGTCATCAAAGGCGCGGGGAGCGGCAATCTCTTCGTCAAAGGCGAAAGCGCCTTCACCCATTATTGGAATAAGCCGGAAAAGACAGCCGAAACGGTTCAGGCGGGATGGGTAAAGACCGGCGACATCTACCGCCGTGACGCAGATGGGTTCTATTGGTTTGAAGGGCGCAGTGATGATGTTTTCAAATCTTCAGGGATGTGGGTGTCGCCCATCGAAGTGGAAGAAGCCCTTTGCAGCCTCACAGAGATTTTAGAAGCAGCCGTTGTTGCGGAAAGGGATAGCGACGGCACTAATATCATCGCAGCTCATATCGTTTTACGCGCCGGAGTTTCGCCATCCGCCGACGCCGCAGAGGCGATCACATCTCAACTCACGGCAAAGTTGCCGCGCTATAAATGCCCCAAACAAATCTACTTTCTTGACCAGTTGCCGCGCACGGCAACCGGCAAAGTGCAACGCTTCAAGTTGCGAACCTGACCGGATCAGCGCCCGTGCTTGACTGCCCTTCCGGTTTTGTCTACTCTCGCATCCGTTCATCACATTCGAGCTGGGATATGGAATTAGCTGAAAAGATTCAAAACCTATTCGACCATCCCCCGGAAGGCTTCACAGCAGAGCACTTCGATCTCTTTGCGGAATTCAAAGAGAGACTCAACCTCGGCGAAGTGCGTGCGGCAGAAAAGGTCGGCGAGCAATGGCAAGTCAATCGCTGGGTCAAAAGCGGCATCCTGCTCGGCTTTCGTATGGGTCAAATCGAAAACTACTCTATCGGTTATCATTTCCGTTATTACGACAAACACACCTATCCGCTTAAAAAAGTCCGTAGCGAAGATGGCATTCGCATCGTTCCCGGCGGCTCTGCCATACGCGATGGCTGCTATATCGCGCGCGGCGTTACCTGCATGCCGCCGATGTATGTCAACGTCGGAGCCTATGTGGATGAAGGCACCATGATTGATTCGCATGCGCTGGTCGGTTCTTGCGCGCAAATTGGCAAACGGGTTCACCTCTCAGCCGCCGCACAGATTGGCGGCGTGCTGGAACCGATTGGCGCGATGCCGGTCATCATCGAAGATGATGTTTTAGTCGGCGGCAACTGCGGGGTGTATGAAGGGGCGATTGTGCGCGAACGTGCCGTGCTCGCAGCCGGAACCATCTTAACCGGAGGCACGCCGGTTTATGATTTAGTACGCGATGCCGTCTATCGTAAAACGGACGACCAACCGCTCGAAATTCCCGCCGGTGCGGTTGTGGTTGCAGGCTCGCGCGCCATCACTCAAGGCAAAGGCGCAGAATTGGCGCTCTCCGTTTACACGCCTATCATCATCAAATATCGGGATGAGAAGACCGACGCTTCTGTGCAGTTGGAAGATTTCTTGCGCTAATTCGGAGGGGTAACGCATGGCGGGCTTTCTCATCATTCCCCTACAAGCAGAAGATTGGTCAGCCGTCCGCCCCATATACCTCGAAGGCATTACGACCGGCAACGCAACCATAGGAGTTTCATGATTGGTTCAAACAGAAAGGTGAAAGTCAAAATCCGATTATGAGTTTCACACCGGCTGATCGCATCAAAAACGTTCGCAAAAGTGCGACCCGCAGGCTCTATGACGCTGCGCCTGCGGGTTCCATCAATTTCGGGTTGGGCGAACCCGATTTTCCGACTCCTGAAATTGCCAAACGCGAAGCCATTCGCGTCGTTGAAGACGGTTACATCAGCTATACCCCGAACGCCGGTTTGCCCGCATTGCGCGAACAGATCGCCAACTATCACAGCGAAGGCCTGGAGAATCCCTATTCACCCAACTCGGTCTGCGTGATGACCGGCGCGGAAGAAGCCCTTTTTGCCGCTGTAATGGCACTGGTCAATCCGGGCGATGAAGTATTGTTGGCCGACCCCTGCTTTTTAGCCTATCCGACGATTGTTGAAATTGCGGGGGGCATTACAACGCGCTACTCGTTGCCAGCGGCGCAGGGCTTCGCCTTTGATCGTGAAAATTTTCAAGCTGCCGTTACAGATAAGACGAAACTGCTCTTCATCAATTCACCCTCGAACCCGATAAGCCGAATCTTAACGCGCGATGACCTACAATTTATGGCAGCTTGTTTGAAAGGGTCGAATGTCTACATCATCGCTGACGAGATTTACCGCGAACTATATTTTGAAGAACGCGCAGCTTCTATCTCAGAATTTTATGACCGAACGATTATTGTCTCCGGCATTTCAAAGATGATGAGCATGACTGGGTGGAGAATCGGTTGGGCAGTGGGTGCGGAGGAGATCATTCAACCGGTCACCGTTATGCATCAATATATTTCGACGTGCGCGGCAATGGTTTCACAAAAAGCTGCGCTCACCGCCTTCAGTGAAGCAGGCCGACAAGCGACAGCCGATATCCGAAACGCCTTGCGGCAACGGCGCGACCTCGCAACCGAGTTAATCGAGCGCGAGGTGAAACTACCCTTCGTTTCGGGTGAAGGAGCTTATTACATCATGCTCGATATATCGCGCTTTGGCACATCCGAAGCCGTTGCTTGGTCACTCCTTGATGCGGGTGTTATCACCGTCCCGGGCTCTGCGTTCGGGTCGCAAGGCGAAGGCTATCTGCGCTTGTCCTATTCCATCCAACCGCACCTGATCGAAGAAGGTATCCGCCGTTTGGTCAAAGGGCTTCAGTCATTGTAAAGAGGCAATTCATTATTGACCGGCAAATTCGGTCGGGCATAGACTGTAGCCCTACATCGCAACACTGCCCTCATGATCTAGCCTGATGGAGAATTCACTCGCCGTCATGGAGGAACTTATGAATCAATCGAACCGGCTGCTCTCTCTCTTTGTCCTGGCTTCGTTATTGCTGCTACTGACAACGCAGAGCATTACCGAAGCCAAAGACAAAGGAAAAGGGGCACAAAAGAAAGAGGAGAAGCAATTAGAAAAAGAAGTCAATAAACTGGCAAAACAGGCCGAAAAGGCCGCCAAACAATTGGGGCGCAATGCTGTATTTTGCATTCTTGCCGCTCACACTACGGATGTCGGCTCGGCGCAAGAATTGAAAGATAAATTTGAATCGCTTACCGATTTTCCCTTCGGCCAATTTGTTGCCGCAGTCCAGTTGGCCGACCGAACAGAGCTATCTCTTGACTCCATCTTAACCCAACAACAAGAGGGGATGTCGCTCGGCCAGATTGCCAAAGAAGCGGGCGTCAGTATGGGCGAACTGCGAAGAGGATTTGGAGAGTTTCGCAGTGAATTAGCCCGATCAATGACCAATCCGCCTACCCGCGATTGTTTCGCTTCGACATCGTAATACCCTATCGCTTCGTTTCCAAATTGAGGAAAGGACTCATCCATAACAAGCCATCTTGGGGGCTTCAGGATGAGTCTTTCTCCGCGTCTGCCCCGCCCGTATAAAACTTGACAAACCTTCGTCTTCGACCTAATCATCGCCTCAGAAAAGGAGGCGAGACGCATGCCGTTGCCGGTTTCCATTGACGATGTCTTTTACGACCATAAGACTTACCGAGGAGACATCATCATCACACGCGGCATATTCTCCCCGAATAACTCTTTCCATCAAGCCAATTCGTGGGAAGCCGGTTTTTTACATCCGCAACCAATGCAGGTGAAAGCAAAACTTTCATGATCTTCAATATCGGGGGAAACCATGAGGAAAAGCCCAACCTTCACATCACGAGAAAATCGCTTCTTCACCCTCTTGATGATTCTCGCTATTCTCGTTTCGTTTTCGCATCGCGTCGAAGCGGCAGACGAAAATACCCACCCTCTTGATCCGCTCACCAAAGAGGAGATCAAGATGGCGGTCGAAATCCTCAAAGCCAGCGGTAAGACAACGACATCAAGTCGCTTCTCGCTCATTGTTTTGCGCGAACCCTCAAAAGCTGAAGTCCTCAATTACAAACCCGGTGACCCGTTGCGACGCGAAGCCTTCATCATCGTTTTTGACCGTGCCCCTAACAAAACTTTCGAAGCAGTGGTTGACCTCCATCAAAGATCGGTCACCTCTTGGAAAGAGATTCCCGGCGTGCAGCCTTCTCTCTTCCTCGAAGATGTCTTCATCACCCAAGCGGTGGTGAAAGCCGACCTGCAATGGCAAGAGGCCATGCGAAAACGCGGGATCACCGATTTCAATTCCGTTCAAATCGAACCCTGGCCTGCCGGTAATTTTGGCTTCCCTGAAGAACAAGGCATCCGCGTGTTGCGCGCCGTCTCCTTCTTACGAGGTAAAGCGACCAATCCGCACGCCCGCCCTATCGAAGGCGTACTGGCTTATGTTGACCTCACCAATAACAAAGTATTCAAGCTGATTGATACGGGTGTTGTTCCGGTTCCACAAGCAACGGCTGACCTCGATATGCAATCCATTGGTCAGCAACGCGAAGCGGTCAAACCGCTCAGCATTACCCAACCGCAAGGCTTGAGTTTTGACGTGCGCGGCAATGAAGTGCGTTGGCAAGGATGGCGCTTTCGTTTCGCCTTACATCCGCGTGACGGACTGACGCTCTATATGGTTCGCTATGAAGATCAAGGCAAAGAGCGCAGCATCCTCTATCGAGCGGCGCTCTCAGAAATGGTCGTTCCCTATGGTGACCCAAGTCCGCTGTGGTTTTTTCGCAACGCCTTCGATGAAGGCGAATTCGGCATGGGCAAAGCCGCGCTCTCGCTCGAACCCAACGTTGACGCGCCCGCCAATGCTGTCTTCTTCCATCCTGTGTTATCGAATGAAAGCGGCGGCTCGCAAGAGTTGAAAAACGGCATTGCGTTGTATGAACGTGATGGCGGCGTATTGTGGAAACACGTTGATTACATGACCGGGCGCAATCAATCCCGCCGCGCCCGCCAACTGGTGCTGTCGAGTTTTTCCAATCTTGGCAATTACGAATACGGCTTTAACTGGGTCTTTCATCAGGACGGCACGCTCGAAATGGAAGCCCTGCTCACCGGCATCATGGCCATCAAAGGAGTCAATCCCGAACACGCCAACCACAGCGCACACGGTCACCTTGTTGCCGAAGGCATTGAAGCCGTCCACCATCAGCACATCTTCAATTTCCGATTGGATTTCGATATCGAGGGGCAAAGCAACAGCATCCTCGAACTCGATACCGAGGCTCTCCCTTCCGGTAAGAATAATCCCTATCACAACGCCTTCACTACGAAGGAGACCATCTTGCGCAGCGAAGCAGAGGGGCGGAGACAGGTAAATCTTGCCGCTTCGCGCAAATGGAAGGTCTTCAACCCGAAAGTGAAAAACGCGCTCGGCCAACCGGCAGGCTATCTGATAATACCGGGCGAAAATTCGATTGCCTACGCCGGTCTGAATGCCGTCGTAAGAAAACGCGCAGGTTTCATCGGCGCACACCTTTGGGCGACCCAATTCGACGCCAACGAAATGAACGCCGCCGGAGCCTATGTACCACAAAGCCGGGGAGGTGATGGGTTGCCGAAATGGATTATGGCCAATCGCTCCCTCGAAAATCGAGACGTGGTCTTGTGGTATACGATGGGCATCACTCACATTCCGCGCCCGGAAGAGTGGCCGGTAATGACGGTTCACAAAGCAGGTTTCAAACTCATCCCGAGCAGCTTTTTTTCACGCAATCCGGCACTTGATGTGCCCAAGCCATAAGAGGATGATATGCCCGTTTATTTAGATGACGCTGAAGAGTTCGCCCTGCTCAGTCGCATTCCGCCCAACCAAACGATTTGTCATTTCTTGCAGGAGAATAGCCCGTCTGCACATTCCGACCTTGCGGAAGAGATTGCAATTGTAATGAGGTCGCTGCCACCGTATCGCGCCTTCTGCCCAAATCTACGGAATTATGCGTACATCATTTACTACACGAAAGCCGATGCCATTTTCGCTCTGGTGATGGGCATGAATGAAGTAATTCTGCGCATCCCGGATGACCAGGTACAAGAAGCACTGTCGGAACGAGGTCAGCACGTAAATGGAATCTCTCATGAGTGGATGCTATTTCCAGTTTTTAGGCTCGGCCTATCAAGAGATGCGTGCCGCAAGCGATTGCAAAGACTGATCGAAATCGCATACCAATATGCGCTATTGATTGAACCGGTAAGTTCATTACTTGAAAGCAACTCTGCTTGATTTGAACGACCCGAGAAAATAGCATCGCCTGCGGAGTCAGAAACACAAGTCGTCAGTGAAAGGCAGAGACATGCTTCCCTTCTTAAAATGGCAAAGACCATCCGCCTTGACGCGAATCGTATTTCTTACGGTACTCCTTTTCTCGGTTTCCCAGTCACTGCAAGCAGAGCGGCTTTCGGTTAAGGTCTACACTTCGACGGACGGATTGGGCAGCAGCTTTATCAGTTACCTCTTACGTGATTCTCGCGGTTTTATGTGGTTTTGCACCCGCGATGGGTTGAGTCGTTTTGACGGAGCGCGTTTCCTCACTTACCGCATAGGCGATCACAATTCACCTCCCGGTATCGAACGCATTTCCGAAACCCGTGATGGCTCGTATTGGATCACAACAACCGGAGGCTTATATCGCTTCCGGCACGATACGCTCTCCCAGCCTGACGAAACAAATCGCAATCAGCCCACATTGAACGCGGAGTTCATCAAAAGTGATCGTGGAATCGTCTTTGAAGATCGGCAAGGCAACCTCTGGTACGGCGGCGCATCGCTCTACCAGATGCAAGAGAGCGACGGCAAAGTCGAGTTTCTACCCAGTAAGCTCAACCTTCCGCTGTCACCGGATCGCACCTTTCGCGTCTCCGCTATCCATGAAGCGAATGATGGCAGTCTTTGGTTGGATACGAGTCAAGGATTAGTGCGCTACTTGCCTGATGGACGTTCGATCTATTACCGAAGTGAATCATCGTTGAGGCAAAACGATCATGCACTTTTACTCGATAAAGAGCAGCGGGTTTGGTATGTTCGCAATCAGGATTTGTTTGTCTTACAACCTGAATCGCTGGCTGCGCTCTCCCACCTCGAATCGGTCACCCTACGCTCGCTCAAAGCGAGTTACCAATTGCCTGCTGAAACGGAGAAGGAGATTCGATTACCTGAACGCGAGGGGGAAGTGTTGAGCTTCACCCCTGCGGATTTTCTTTCCCGTTATCGAGTCCATCGGCTAGCCAAAACGTCGGACGATCACATTTGGATAACCACCGTCCGCGAGTTGCTCGAATTCGACGGGCAGATTTTTCGGCGCTACACAACCGAACAAGGCTTGCCCTCTGCTATGACAATGGTGGGTGAAGATGCGGCGGGAAATCTATGGATCGGCGGGCAGTCCGCGTTAGTGCGGCTCGACCGCAAAGGGTTGACCAGTTTTGGCGAAGACGATGGATTTCATTCGTCTGCGATGCACGCAATCATTGAAGCAAAAGATGGAACTCTGTATTTCGCCGATGGCGACTACTACTTGACGCAGTTTGATGGCAAACGCTTTACTTCGCGGCAACCGAGGCTTTTACCGAATCCGCAGATTGTCTGGATGTCACGGTATGCTTTTCTGGACAGTCACAATGAGTGGTGGATTCTGACCGCCGAAAAGCTCTATCGGTTTGCCAACGACAATCGGTTACAGCCCATCGCGATCTACTCAACGGCAGAGGGGCTGAAATCTAACGGCGCATATCAAATTTATGAAGACAAGAAGGGCGATATCTGGGTGAGCTTTCAACCGCCGGATCCCGAATTCAGAGGGCTGGCGCGTTTTGATCGCAACCAGAACCGCTTTCAGATATTCACCGAGGCGGATGGATTGCCTCGACGGAAATCCGTTTCCGCCTTTGTCGAAGATCGCAACGGCAATATGTGGGTGGGGTTTTATGAAGGCGGGATTGCGCGATACAGCGATCACCGCTTCACTCAATTCCCCTCGCTCGAAGGAATCCCGCGAGGCTTCCTTTCTGATCTCCATATTGATCGAAACGGTCGCTTGTGGCTGTCCACCGCAGGGGGCGGAGTGCGACGAATTGATGACCCAGGTTCGGACAACCCGCAATTTACATCGCTGACAACCGCCGATGGATTATCGAGCAACAATGTTCGCACGATTTCGGAAGATCGTTTCGGGAATATCTACCTTGGCATGGTACGCGGGGTTGATCGAATTTCGCCGGAATCAGGGCAAATTCGTCATTATTCTGTCAGCGATGGGCTAGCTGGCGATTTCGTCCTCGATTCGCACTGCGATCAACAAGGAAACCTTTGGTTCGCAACTTCAAGCGGACTATCACGGCTTATTCCAACTGCAGATGATAAACCGCATCCTTCTGCGATCTGGTTCGGAGGGTTGCGCATCGCAGGTATTCAACAACCCCTTCCTGAATTGGGAGTCAACGAGATTAGCACTCTCGAACTTTCCGATGCTCAAAACAATATACAGATAGATTATTTTGCGCTGAATTTCCATTCTGGCGAAACGGTGCGCTACCAGTACATGCTTGAAGGCGCGGATACCAATTGGAGCCCGCCTACTGAACAGCGAAGCCTTACACTCGCCAATATCGCGCCGGGAAGCTATCGCTTCCTTGTCCGCGCGATCAATCCCGATGGCACAACCAGCTCACAAGTTGCGAGTTTTCGATTTACGATTCTATCGCCCGTTTGGCTGAGGGGATGGTTCATTGCACTCAGTATTTCAATCATAGGGATTTTGCTTTATGGGCTCTATCATTACCGCACCTCCCGATTGCGCGAAGTCAATGCGGCACTAGCGGATGCCAAACGCGCCGAAGAGGCGCTAGGTCTCAGTCGTCAGGAGCGGCTCGTTGAATTGGAACGTGTACGCGCTCGCATCGCTACCGATCTGCATGACGACATCGGTTCGAGCTTGACGCAAATCGCCATTTTGAGTGAAGTCGCTCATCAACAGACTCATCACAATGGCGAGAATGGCGCTGCTCCCATATCACGCATCATCAACATCTCCAATGAACTGGTAGACACGATGAGTGACATCGTTTGGGCGATCAACCCAAAGAAAGATCACCTCAGCGATCTGTTACAGAGGATGCGCCGTTTTGCCAGCGATGTTTTCACCGCTCGCCAGATTGATTTTCAGTTTCGCACCCCTCCTCAAGAACACGACATCGAAATGGGCGCGAGCATTCGCCGCGAGGTCTTCTTAATTTTTAAGGAGAGCATCCATAACATCATCAAACATTCGGCCTGCACACACGCCGACATCACGTTCGAAATCAAAGAGGGCTGGTTGATCTTGCTAGTCCGCGACAATGGCAGAGGATTCGAGGGTGCAGAGTTTGATAGCAATGGGGTAGTCTCACCACCTGGCCGTGGCGGCAATGGAATCCTCAGTATGCGAAAGCGAGCAAAAGAGATGGGTGGAGAATTCGAAATCGTTTCCCGCCCTGGTAATGGAACAACTGCGACTCTGCGCATGCAAATCGTCTAACCGTTACGCGAGCGAAAAGCATTCGCCTGCCCATTCGGGTGGCGCAAGTCTTCGGATAATCCCCTAAGCTTGCAACAAAGGGATAATAAAGATTGTGAGATGGCAGAAATGAGCCAAAACGACCAACGAGAGATCAAAGCGGCAATCGTCGAAGACCTACGAGACATTCGTGAAGGGTTGGCAATGCTGATAAATGGTACGCTGGGTTATCGCTGCACGGGAAATTACCGCTCGATGGAGGAAGCCCTCGAAAAAATCAAAGCGGACGTGCCGGATGTTGTTTTGTGCGACATCGGGTTGCCGGGGATGAGCGGAATCGAAGGCATTCGCATTTTGAAAGAGCGTTATCCCGCTTTGTCGCTGCTGGTGCTCACGGTGTATGACGATGATGATCGCATCTTCGATGCGTTATGTGCGGGAGCCTGCGGTTATTTGTTAAAACGGACGTCTCCGGCTAGGGTATTGGAAAGTTTAAGAGAAGCGGTCACCGGCGGCGCGCCCATGTCGCCGGAGGTTGCTAACCGCGTCATCACTTTATTCCGCGAAATCCGCCCGCCGGAGCGCGCCGATTATGAGTTGACGCCGCACGAATCGCGGCTCCTGAAACTGTTGGTTGACGGACATAACTACACGACGGCAGCGAGCGAGTTAGGGGTCAGCTATAATACGGTCAAGTTTCATATGCGCCACATCTACGAAAAGCTGCAAGTCCATTCCAAATCCGAAGCGGTCGCCAAAGCCATGCGCGAACGATTAATCCGCTAAGTTCAAATCGCTTGGAAACACTCTCGTCGGTAAACAAATTGGCATTCTGACAAGCTCTCTCTTCTTTCCCTTTTCCAATGCCACACATACCGAACCTCTTCAGCTAATTTCCACCCACATGGGTGGTGACGGCTCTGACCGAGCAAGGTATCTTCGCCACGTGGTCAACAGTTCGGCTTTTGATCAGATCGGCAAATTTTACTTTTTAGGAGAGACACATGACTCACCGATTTCAATTCTTCACCTTTCTATTGGTAATCACCCTATTCACTAACTTTGTTTTCGGTCAACAACCTAAATCGTCGAAATCACAAGAAGCGAAACAGCCCGTCGCCCCGCAAGGCTCCACAACACCGGTCAAACGCGAGCGCCGCTTCTATCTGACTTCGAAAGCCTATGACCAGCCTGAAGAGCGCGGCATCGAGTGGGCGCGCAATCCGCAGGTCATGCAAAAGCTCAAACAAAAGCGGGCAGAAGCCGAGAAGTTGCGAGATTCGCATAAACCGGGAGTCAATTAATCTGAATCTTCATCAAACGTTTCAGGAAAAGTTTATGACCAACATCAACTAACCTCCTGACTCAATAAAACCGGCACAGGCAAAACCGTTGCCGACTTTCTACTCACTCATCCTCTGATACTGAGGGGTTCCCATTAAGGAAGAACGCGCAACAGCGCAACAAAATTGAAACGACAATAGGAGAATTTGAATGAAAAGCATTAGCAAACCCTTAAACCGAATGACAACTTTGTTGACTCTTATATTGGTGTTCGCCTCCGCCGTAACCATTCCGGCACAGGAGATCACTCCGCATGCGAAAGCAGGCGACCTGGATTTCTCTTTCGGCATCGGCGGTAAAGTCACAGACTCTTTCATGGTTGCTACCGAAATGGCCTTGCAACCCGATGGCAAGATCATTCTCGGCGGCTTCGGCCAAACCCATTTAGCGCGATTCCTTACCGACGGCACGCTCGATCAATCATTTGGCAAGGGCGGAAAAGCGGCGAAGATTATCGGCAATGTGTTGGACATCGCTTTGCAACCGGATGGCAAAATTCTGGTGGCCGGATGGGATTCAGTGAATAATTTTTTCAACTTTGCGGTTGCTCGGTATCTGGCGGACGGCACGCCTGACGTTTCGTTTGGCAACGGCGGCAAAGTGACGGCTGACTTTTTCGGCGTTAATGATGAAGCGACCGCGATTGCCGTACAAAACGACGGCTTCATCGTCGTGGGCGGATATGCCAGGAAGCCGCAATTGAGTTTCCACTTCGCACTCATGCGCTTCGCTCCAACGGGGCTGCCGGACAACTCGTTTGGTGTCGGCGGGCGTATTGTCCACACGGTCAACACGGATTTCGCGCCGGAAATGAGAAACGAATCCATCAGCGACTTAATCATTCAACCGAATGGTAGAATTGTTGCCGTCGGTATAGCCAATGCACGAATCGCATCGGTGCGGTTTCTACCCAATGGTGTGCCGGATGCAACCTATGGAATTGGCGGCAATCATATTCTAAAAGCCATCTCTCCAACCTATGCGACTTCGGCGTTGCTACAACCTGATGGTCGAATTCTGATCGGCGGCGCGGTGGCAGGCAATAGTTTTGACTTTCTGCTGGTACGACTGTTGGCCGACGGCACACTCGACGCAGGTTTTGGAATCAACGGAACCCAAGTTGTGGACTTTCATAGTAGAACGGATCATGCTTACGGACTCTCCCTGCTCAACGACGGTCGCATCCTGCAAGTCGGCAGAATCAATAATTCGAGCAACGATGCCTTTCAAAACCGGGATTTCGGTATGGTCTGTTACACCAAAGATGGCGACCTCGATACCTCATTCGGCATCGGGGGCAAAGTCGAAACCGACTTCTTTAACGACTATGATGAAGCCCTCGCTATCGCCCTTCAACCGGGCGGTCGCATCTTGCTCGCCGGTCGAGCCGTAGCCGGAACGGGTGGGTTTGGCCTGGCTCGGTATCTGTTCGAGGCAAACAATGCAAACTTTGATCTGAGCATTCTTGGCGATCCGATCATCGCCGTGAAACGAGGTAAAAAGGTCAACATTCCTATCGTTATCTCTCGCTTCATTGGCTTCACCGGCAATATCACGGTAAGTGTCGGCGCTACTAACGGATTGAAGGTCAAACCTGCGAAGATACAATCAACTACTGGTACAAGTCTATCTTTCACCTTCAAAGCAAAGGCAGTGGCGCCGCTGGGCGCGCAAGTCATCACGCTGATTGGCAAAAATGAAGCCGGTCAAGAGCAAAGCACGAGTTTCACGCTGGTCGTAACCGACTGACCAAGCTACAAATCATTTTTTGATTGACTCATCGCTATTGCCGGGTGTCCCGCCTAACGAAACGTTGAGTTTCAGAGGCGATGCGATGAGTCAATCACAAGAAAGACCACCACCATAAATCGGTGAGCAGAAGGGATGAATCATCATGGAATGCACATTGAGCCAATCACCACTTGAGGCAACCACATTGAATTCAATTGAACAAGTGAATCGAAGCGTAAGCCCCTCCGGATTGCTTGCTGAAGATTGGTGCGATTGTTGCGAAAGACAGACTTGGGTTGTCACCCCCGAAGAGGCGTCGGGAATTGCCAACATCGGGAAGGGTTGTTACAGCCAAAAAAGCGGGAATGCCATAAAAATCCAAAACATCCACACCATTACAACTTCAACCGGCGCGACGATAATTTGTCTGAAATCGCTGCTTCTTTGCATCTTCTCGGCATGCGAATCAACCTTTTAATGTCAGTCCGTTTTACAGTCTCAAGCAGGCAGGCCATTATCAGTAAGGCCTTGCCTGCCTCTCATTGTCCATAACAGCATTTCTACCGAAATGATGAAACCGATTGGGCAACAATTCCCACACTTCCCTCTCACGAATAGAAAAGAGTTATATTTAAAAATATCTTCACAAGTTAGGTGCGTTATTTACTCCCTTCAACCTCGCAAGACTATCCCAAGGGCTCTCTAGTTGAAGGACAAAAGCCTTCAACAAACTATTCTCTATAGAGTGGCATCTGATAGACTGTTCGCGCCTGAAATTGACAAGTGTACTGTTTACGTATGAGATCACGAGCAAAACGTATCGCC
>CAYXVU010000110.1:0-4904 GCA_964468725.1 uncultured Clostridia bacterium | reverse complement strand
AAGGCATACTCTTTTTGCTAGTAGGGTTGTATCTGCTCTCCGAAGAATCGCCATGGGCAAAACGATTGCTGCACCAGATACGCGAACGGTTCCCAAAGATCAGTAAAAAATTTGAAGAAGCTAAAGCCAAAGCCAAAGAGGTGCAGTTGAATCTCTTCAAAAAGAAGGCTCGTCCGGCAGGCGATTGAGCGGGAAGATCACCTACCTCGAACGGTCTTTGCGTTCGCCCTGTGCCAACTGCCGTCGCTTGGTATCGCTAATGATTTTATAGGTTGTGCTACGACCATCTTCTGTAACCGCAGCATAGGCAGCATCGGTCAATGCCTCGTCAACGCTGATAAATTTCACTCCTAGGCCTTTCAGCCAGCGCAACAAGTCACTCAGGTTATCACAAAGAAATTGATCAGCTTTCACAACCAAAATGTGTTTAATGTCGCGACCGAATCGCTTCTTGGCCAAAGCGCGAGCCTTCCCCATCGAATCGAGCACCAGCTTCTTATAGCAATCTTTGATGAGGTGAACGCAGGTCGCTTCGTTTCGAGAGAGAGCGGCGCAGTAGAGTTGATTGAAGGGGCTACTTTGCGGGGCAATCGTCCCTGATACCACTAAAAAGTTTTGCTCTTTCAGGTAGCGTTCCACTTCCAAACGCGCGCTAGCATCCGAACTGTTCTTCAGTTGGGGGAAGCGAAAATACTTTTTCTCGCGCCGGTGCTTGCTCCACAACGGGGCGAGCGCCTGCTCGTTTCGTTTGATGTCTTCAATAAGCATAGATGCGGGTTTTGCACCGCTCCGCTTCTGTGAAAAGGTCAGGCTTCCGACCTGATTCCCATTTTCAATCCATATCGAAAGTAATGACAAGTCCAGGTATCGCCCGCTGACAAAAGCGACCGTAGGCGGCAACTGATTCTCCCGCATTGCAATGACTAATTGATTGAAATTTTCCAAACTGTTTTCGCTTTCACACCAATCATCAATTCCCTTCTCTGGCTCACCCTTACTCAGAATCATGCCATTGATAGTGAGCGCTACTTCCATCCCTTCAAGCGGTTGTTTTTGATTATTCGCTTCGTCCTGCTTTTGCGAATTGAGAATGGCAGCAAGAACCGGAATCTTATTCAACTCGCTCATGCACTGCGCCGCCGATTGACTCTCAGCGGGAACCGGTTCGCGATTCCGACAACAGAAAGTGCCAACCATCAACAACACAACAAAGATTCGGATGAGCGTGTTCATAGCGACCCACTGACAATGGCTAACTGGCCTTTGCGCGATAGTTGTCTCATACATTAGAACGCAGCGAAACGGATTGCCTGGTCGAAGTCGAATTTCCATCAGCTCCGAGTGCATGGTTGACAGCAGCCAATACCTCTTGCGGTACAATAGTCGTCAAACAGTCGTGATGTGGACAAGCGCGCAATCTCTCTTCTCCCTCCAATCCATAACAAGGGCTGCATGGGAGGGCATGGCGCACAATCGTATGGGGGTCTCCCAGAGGTGCAGTACGCGATATATCGGTTGGCCCATAGATCGCTACGACCGGCGTGTTAACGGCAACGGCCATATGCATCAATCCACTGTCATTGCAGATCAACAATGCGCACTTTTCAATCAACGCGGCTACCTGCTTCACTGAGGTTTTTCCTGCTGCAACAACAACGTTGGCATTCACTTCAGCAGCCAATTTTGACACCATACTTGTTTCGCTTGGGGAGCCGAATAAGATGATGCGCGCCTTAGAATGGGTGCGAACAAGTTCCTTCATCACCGATTGAAACCGTTCTATTGGCCATTGCTTCCATCGCATATTGGCCGAAGTTCCCGGCTGAATACCAATCAGCCTCTCTGATGATTGCACCCGTGCCTCACGTAAAAATTGCTCGGCAAACTCACGGTCTTCGTCTTGCAAGTGAATGTAGAGTTGCGCCTGACCGGATGATAGATTTTGCGCGCCAATCGCGGCAACCAAATCACCATAGCGATCTACTTCATGTTCGATTGCTCGCATCTGAACCGGGATATTGAAAACAAAGCTGTAGCGACTGAATTGATACCTCCACCCCGGACTGGTTACGTGCCCGGCACGGTACGGTGCGCGACTAGAAGCAACGAGAAGGGCGAGCTTCCATGTGTGACTATGAAATTCGTTCAGCGTAAGATCATAGTGCGTGGCGCGAATCTCTAATGCCCGATCAATCCAACGTCGCCAATTCGACCCATACGGCAAATTGTAAATGTTGTCGAATACCTGTGCGCCCGCCAACACCTCCTCACAACCGGTGTTGTTGCCCACCTGCAAGTCAATCCGCGCGTTCGGATAACGCTGTCTGAGAGCTTGAAGCGCAGGCGTATACATCAAAAAGTTACCCAAACCGTGATAGGCGAAGACCAGAATACGCTGCACCTTTTCGGGCGCGAATTCCGCTTGCGGCAAGCTGGAAAGGTAGACTTTCAAGAGCGCCTCTACAGGCGACCGCAAAACCTCTTTGAGAAAATCTTTGATTCGCCTCAACATAGATTCTCGGGCGGCGATTTTTCAACCTCCCACATTCGAACGATGGCTCGTTTACGCTTCAACTTGCTGCTTTGCCTTCGTAAGAGCTTTCCTCACGCGCTCCGGCGAGGTGCCTCCGAGCGCGCTTTTCGCGGCTATGGCAGCCTCCGCAGTAAGCGCATCAAAAACGCTCTCATCGAACAATAAGGAAAAGCGGTGGTAGTCATCAAGGGTTAACTCTTCGAGCGCCTTACCCTGTTGCACTGCATACTCGACAAGTTGCCCGACGACTTCATGGGCGCGGCGAAATTCCATTCCGCGACGGGTGAGGTAATCTGCCACTTCGGTCGCATTCAAAAACCCGCCGAGCAAAGCTTCCTGCATGCGCTCACGATTAACTCGTAAATTCCGCAGCACGGTTGTCATAACCTGCAATGAACCGTGTGATGTATCAATCGTATCAAAAAGCGCCTCCTTATCTTCCTGCATATCTTTGTTGTATGCCAGTGGCAACCCCTTCATTGTTGCTAGTAAGGCCAGGTGATGGCCGAAGACCCGTCCAGCTTTGCCGCGAATCAATTCCAGCGAATCAGGGTTCTTCTTTTGCGGCATCAAGGAAGAACCAGTTGAAACGGCATCGGAGAGTTCGATGAATCCAAATTCGGTCGTTGAATAGATAATAAAATCCTCTGCCAGTCGGCTCAGATGAAGCATCACAAGTGCAGCAGCGCCGATGAATTCGATAACGAAATCGCGGTCACTTACGGCATCCAGGCTGTTGGCGCAAACGCCTGCGAACCCGAGTCGTTGCGCGACAGCCTCTCGATTGAGCGGAAACCCGGTTCCGGCTAGCGCACCCGCACCGAGCGGCAACTGATTGACGCGCTGACGAATCTCCGACAATCGTCCTCGGTCACGTTGCAACATTTCGAAATAGGCCAGCAGATAATGGGCAAACAGAATTGGCTGTGCGCGTTGCAAATGGGTATAGCCGGGAAAGATGACATCCAGATTGGCATCGGCCAACTCAATAAGCGACTTCTGTAAATCCCGAATCAAAGTTAGCGTCTCGTCAATCTCACCTCGAAGAAAGAGCCGCATATCGGTTGCAACTTGATCGTTACGACTACGACCGGTATGTAATTTATAGCCAACGTCGCCAATCGCCTTCACCAACTCGGCTTCGACAAAGCTATGCACATCTTCTGCATCTCGTCTGTCCAGATACGTGAGGTCTTCACGTGCCCGCTGGCGAATCCCTGCGAGACCCTCCGATAGGCGCTCTTCTTCTATACGAGTGATGACTGCCGCATCTGCGAGCGCCGCAACATGAGCGAGGCTGCCTTCGATATCAGCCTCTATCAATCGGCGATCAAAAGCAAAAGAAGCATTGAATCGCGCAAAAAATTGATCGGCTTCACCTGTGAACCGCCCGCCCCATAATTTCATAAGCATGCAGGATACTATAGGGTTCACTTGGCAGACAAAGTGACGATTGAAGAAACGTTGGAGACATATTGAGACAAGAGTACTTTGACTGAATTGGACTGAATTGGCTTCTCAAGGATTCTTCTAATCGAGTCGTTGTAGACCATCTCGCATCAATTGACGATCACCGTTTCCGTATGGGCTTGCCTCACCGCGCGACTGCTGTTATTGAATCACTATGCTTTTGGCAGCACAGAAGGATTTGCCTCTAGGGAACCAAAGGGTAATGCTTGCTGCACTCGGCCTGATTCTCGTTTTCATTGTGCGACCAACCGATGCAGCCGAGACAGCTTGGTCTACAAGATTCGACAGCAAAGTTCGGTTCTATCAGATGACCGAGTTGGGCATCTTGCTGGTCGGTACGGAAAAGTCGCTCTATGCCGTTGATAGCGAAACCGGAGAGACCGTGTGGAAACGGAAAGATGCGCGGCTCGATGAAACCGATGTCGCGCCAGTTGTTGGAACCGATCTGGTTTTGTTGAGCTATGAAAAGAGCGATAAAACACGTTTCGAAGCTGCGGATTTATTAACCGGCGAAAAGGTGTGGCGTAGCGATAACGTGCGCGGCGCACCGATGCAAACTGCGATTGACCTCGAACGTGGATGGCTAGCCGTCGTCATCGTCAAAGATGCGCGCGACCGAGCAAAAAACGGTTTCAAACGACGCCCCATTCTTTACCTCTTCGATTTGCGAACCGGCGAGGAGCGGTGGAAGTACGAAAATGACGATGTTGAAATGATGCCCGCACGTTGGCCGGTAGACGAGGATGGAGAGGTCAATTACACACTCGATAACTATCACCCGCCGCTATTCATAGATGACCGCCTTTATCTGTTTTATGAAGGTGTTGTCTCATTCGACGCGCGCACAGGCAAACAACAAGTCAGAGAAAAATATCGCGTCAACGAAGAAGGTCTGGCGCTC
>CAYXVU010000109.1:0-19312 GCA_964468725.1 uncultured Clostridia bacterium | reverse complement strand
CCACGCCGCAAACCAGGGGTATTCCCATTTGTCGGGCATCGAGATGATGTCGTCGTTATAAAGGTGCGACCATTCGCTGTTGCGACCGCTGCGCCGTTCGGCAGGCGGCGGTGTCGTTGCCGGATCACCGGCCAACCAGCTTCGCATATCGTAATAGTAGAACTGTTTGCTCCATAGCATCCCCGCGAGGGCTTGCCGACAAACATTCTTCGCGTCGTCCGAGAGGTCGGCGGGGACGACCGTAGCGTAAAACTCATCGGCTTCGCTGAGGCGGTCGGCAAAGATTTTATCGAAGTCCTTACCACAGGGGTCGCCGTCTGTCGGCGGAATCTCCAAATCGGTTAAGCGCAACTTGATGACTTTGGTCTCGCCCGGCGCAACCGTCAGCGGATAATGGGCTGCTGATTTGGTGCCGCTGAGCAGCGGGTTGATGGCGTCTTGCTTGCTGTGAACGATGTAATCGTTGATGCCGTCTTTGCAATACTGCGAGCCGTTATCGTGACCATAGAGCCGCTGCGCGTTGGTTTCATTCTCAGTAAACAATAGCTGCGGCAAGCCCTGACAAAAGAGCCAACGGTGGCCATAGGTCGGATGGCAGAGTTGCACGACCGAGGTGTTCTTTACATCGGCGCTGCGATGCAGACGTGGCCGCTCGACTTTTGTATCCCACGACCAGATATTGCGAAACCAGACGGTTGGCAAGAGGTGGAGGGTTGCGCTCTCCGGCGCGCGATTGGTGACGCTGATGCGGATGAGCAAGTCTTCGGGCGTCGCTTTTGCGTATTCGACGGTGACATCGAAGTAGCGGTCTTCGTTGAAGACGCCGGTATCCATCAATTCGAATTCCAACTCCTGTTTGCTGCGGCGCTGATTCTCTTCGACCAGCCGCGCATAAGGGAATTCGGCCTGCGGATACTTATAGAGGTATTTCATGTAGCTATGAGTCGGCGTCGAATCGAGGTAGAAGTAATACTCTTTGACATCTTCTCCATGATTGCCTTGGCTGCCGGTCAGACCGAAGAGGCGCTCTTTCAAGATCGCATCGCGCCCGTTCCATAAACTGAGAGCGAAGCAGATGTATTGATGGCGATCTGAAATTCCTGCGATGCCGTCTTCGCCCCACCGATAGGCTTTCGAGCGCGCGTCATCGTGCGGCAGATAGTCCCAAGCCGTGCCGTATGGGCTATAGTCTTCGCGCACCGTACCCCAAGCACGCTCGCTCAGATACGGCCCCCAGCGTTTCCAATGGGCTTTGCGTTGGCGCGACAACGCCAATCTTTTCTCTTCTGCGTTCACAGGTTGGTTTCCTTTCGACGATACATTTCACCAGCTAAATGACCGACGGCGCGGAAAAAATTCCCGAACTTTGACCGCTGAGGTTTGCGGCTCCGAATGGAACGGCAGATATGGAATCATCACGAATCGGGGCTCGGTGACGCGCGCCGATTCATGAGATTCGCCACAATCTCTTCTTTTCGGCATGTAGCCCTCGCCCGCAGTCGCGGACGGGCAGTTAGGATTGGAGGGAATCGTTTTTCAATGTCTGATTCGAGACGACGGGAGCGAAAGCGGCTGCCGCTTGGCTGCGGTAACCCGCCGTCTTGGCGATGTCAGCCAAACGAGTTCTCAGCAGTTGCCGACCGCGACTCAACCGCGACATCACCGTGCCGAGAGGAATCTCCAAGGTTTCGTGAATCTCTTTGTAGGAGAACTCATAGACATCGGACAAGAGCACGACTTCGGCGTAGGCTTGCGGAATCTCCCGAAAGGTCGCCAGCACATCTTCGTCGCTGAGGTCTTGGCGAACCGGCGGCTCGTATTGCAAAGTCTCTTTAAGCATCTCTTCGCCATCCTCTGCAAAACGGAATTTGAACCACTTGCGGCGATGGTGCTGAATGACATGAAAGAGAATCTTGAATAACCAAGCGCGGCAATTGGTGCCGGGCGTAAAGCGATGAAACGATTTCCAGGCTTGCAGGTAAGTCTCCTGCACAGCATCCTCCGCCTCGGTTCGACTGTTTAGCATGGACGCCGCCGCGCGAAACAGATCGTTCATATGGGGCAGGGCTTCTGCTTCAAAACCTTCCACTGTTTCGAAATCCTTTTCATTCGATTGCATAGGAATTCTCCCAATCTGCGGCAACTCGATCATCCGACTTGCCCTCGTCCGCTAGTCTGTCACCCTCAGTTGCGCGCTCAGAAACGGTGACTCGTTAATGAGCTTCGCCTGCGCCTGCATCAGCTTTTTGAGCAAAGCGATGCCGTTTCGATCAACGTGTGAAATATCTGCCAGATCAATGGTGAGTTGATGACCATTGCTGAGAAAGGGCTCGCAGGCCTTCTTCACTACCTCGACCCACGGGCCGATCATCTCCCCTTCTAATCGCAACACAGCCACTTCTCCTTCCCTGCTTGTCTCTGAGACCCGTAACATCACGAAACTCCTTTCCCCTTCTGCCCTCCTATTTAGCAAGCGCCGTTCCACTCCTGACCAAAATCTGAGGCGAGCAAATACACCCTTAACTTTCAGCGAGTTAGCATGATTCTTGTTAAAAAAGAGATGGTTTAATCGCTCACGAAATTTCGTGAGTACAGGCCGGTCACGAAGGATGGAGGTTCGTGGTCACGAAATTTCGTGACGCGGGCGTTGGATGCCGAGCTTCTTGAGACGTGAGCGCAGAGTGTTGGGATGAAGATTGAGCAGCCGCGCAGCGCCGTTGGGGCCGTCAATGACCCAACGGGTTTGCTCAAGGGTTTCGAGTATGTGACCGCGCTCAATCTCTTCGAGAGTGAAGGGAGGGCGGGAGGCTAGCGACTCTAGGGCATTGGCAGGTTGGCGGCGCGACGCGGGCGAGCTGCTGCCTTTGATTCGGCTCAACGGTTCACTTGGCTCTGACGTTGGGAAGAGATTGCGACCGAGAGTCAGAACATTGCCTTGCGACAAAACGACGGCGCGCTCGATGATGTTTTGCAGTTCGCGGACATTGCCTGGCCAGCCGTAGCTGAGCAGCAATTGCATGCTCTCCTGTGAAACGCTCTCAATCTTTTTGCCAAATTTTTTGGCGAAGCGCGATAGGAAGAACATGACCAACTGGGGAATATCCGACAGCCGTTCGCTCAACGAAGGCACGCTCAAGGGAAAGACGTTGAGCCGGTAGAAGAGGTCTTGGCGAAAGCTGCCGGTCTGTACAGCGGTTTCCAGGCTGCGATTGGTTGCGGCAATGATGCGAACATCTACGCGAATGGTGCGGCTGGAGCCGACCGGCTCGAATTCCTGTTCTTGCAGCACGCGCAGCAGTTTGACTTGGGTTTCGAGCGGCAGTTCGCTGACCTCATCCAGAAAGAGCGTGCCGCCATTGGCCAGTTCAAAGCGTCCGGCGCGCCGTTCGATTGCGCCGGTAAACGCGCCTTTGACATGGCCGAAGAGTTCGCTTTCAACCAGTCCGGCAGAGATGGCTCCGCAATTGACCTTGACGAGCGGGCGCTCTTTGCGTTGGCTGCGGGTATGAATGGCGCGGGCGATGAGCTCTTTGCCGGTGCCGGTTTGGCCGTGAATCAAGACGGTGGTATCGGTCGGCGCGACGATCTCCAATTGCCCGAGCAGTTCGAGCAGCGGCGGACTGCTGCCGACAATCTCTTCAAAGTGGTGCTCGCGGAGAATCTCTTCTTGCAAGTAAATATTTTCGGCTTCGAGCCGATTTTTCAGGGATTCGACTTCGGCCAGCGCGCGTTTGAGGTTCTCTTCGGCTGCCAGCCGTTCAATCTCAGCCCCGGCACGCGCCGAAAAGACTTGCAGGATTGAGATGCTCCGCGCGCGCTCTTGCATCGGTTCGTCATTAAGAACCGCCAAATGGCCAATGACTTTGTTAGCGGCATTCAAAACCGGCACTCCGAGATAGCTCTCGGCTCCTAAATCGGCCAAATCCGGGTCGCCGGGAAAAAGCGCCTGCAAGCTATTGGGATAGAAGCAGAGTTTGCCATCGAAGACGTCTTTGCAAGGGGTGAGCGAGACATCGTATTCAAAGTTTTCGCCGAAATCGTTGCCTTTCCAAAAAGCCAACGTCCGCGCTCTCTTGTGATTGCCGCGACATTCGGTCACCAAGGCATAGCGTACGGCAAGCGCCGCGCCCAAATGGCGCACCAGCGAGTAGAAGAAGTCGCTGCCGGTTACCGATGCCGTGCCTTCGACAATCGAGCGCAGAATCTCTTCGGCTTCGCGCCTGCGGGTAACCTCGTTCCGCATCTCGTCATAGAGTTTGGCGTTTTCAAGTGAAATGGCCGCTTCCGACGCCACCAGCCAAACGACCTTGGTGCGATCTGCCGTGAAGGCGTCGGTTACCAGATTGTTTTCCAGATAGACGGAACCGATCAAGCGCCCTTGATTGAGCATCGGCACGCACATCACCGAGCGCGGTTGCCTGCGAACGATGTAGTCATCCTTTGCATAGCGATCATCGTCGCGGGCATCGCCGAGCACCACGCTTTCGCTGATTCGCCGCACATAGTTGATGATGCGCAGCGGCAGGCGGTCGGTCTGGGTCAGCGGGATCGGATCGCGCAACTTGACCTCTACGCCATCGAGCGACCCTTCGACGTAGAGAAAGGCTTCGCCGTCGTGTTCGAGGATAAGGCTGCCGCGTTCAGCTCCGGCGTTTTCGATGGCAATGCGCATGAGGCGAGCCAGTAGCCGCTCGATTTCGCTCTCGCCTGCAATGGCCTGTGCCGCCCGCATGGCGGTGACGACATCGAGCGTCTCGGCCATCGCTTCGGCGGTGACTGTCTGGGTTGCGCCTTGGGTGAGCCATTGCGAGGTGCGCCCCAACCATTCCGGATAGCGACCTTCGAGTTCTTCCACTTTGGCGCGCGCCCCCCACTTCTCATAAGCGCTGCGCGCTTCGATGAGCAAAGCGAGTGCTAGTTTATCCTGTCCGAGCTCCCGCCAGAACTTGGCATACAGTTCGTTGGCCAGCGCCTGGTGCTGAAGCAGCCCGGTCGCATCAGCAATCTGCACAGCCCGACCATAGAGGTGCATAGCTTCTCGCTCACGCCCTTGAATGCGCTCAATCTCCGCGCCGAGCAAGAGGGATTGGCAAAGGAAATTTTCCGGGCAATTCTCGGCCAGCACGGCAAGCGAGCGTTGCGCCGCTTGTAACTCTTCAAGATGAATTTTTTGCGGCTCCGCTTCTGCAAACGAAGCTTGCGCGGCCAACGTCAGGCCGTTCCAGAAATCGAAGAGTACCGGCCAAATCGTCCCTGAAAGATGAGCCACCTGTTGGCGCGCAAAATGGGCGGCGGCCAACGCCTGCTCGGATTCACCAAAGAGATAAGAGAGGTGCAGTTTGGCAACCGCATAAAAGGTTGTGAAGAAGGGGTTGCCGCGATAGGTTTCGGCATAGCGGGCTTCATCAAAGCCATCGTCGGAGAGCAAGAGCGGGGCGCGGGTCTCGCCGCGTAAGGCTTGCGCCCAATTCAACATCAC
This sequence comes from uncultured Clostridia bacterium, assembly GCA_964468725.1. GTDB lineage: Bacteria > Acidobacteriota > Blastocatellia > UBA7656 > UBA7656 > CAYXVU01. Next base: position 13,833 of record CAYXVU010000109.1, on the reverse strand, counting down.
CTGCAAGGCATCGGCAAAGCTGGTGATCTTCAGCTTTCTGATAAGCGCCAAGTTAGGCTGATAATCTCGCACGAATTGCCCGAGGCTTGGCGTCGAAAAGAGGGCTGGCCAGGTCTCGGTGCAGGCCCCGTAAGCGGCATAGAGAAAATCGCCCGTCTCCAATCCGCTGCGGCAGGCTTCGCGCGCGTGGGGGATACAGGTTTGCAAGGGCTGACGCCAGAGGTTCACATGGGCATGAAATTGCTGGTGAATCTTGGCGCGCCGCTTGGAATCATCGAATCGCTCATTGACCGAGAGCGCCAGTTTGCCGAATTCGTAAGCCGATTCGTAATCTTCGCGCACCGGCCCGACCGTGATTGCGTGCGTGACATAGCCATAAGCGGACTCTTCGACATTCCCGTGCTGTAATGACAGACGCACCATCGTCGCCGATATGAGCCGCGCCAGCACCGCATCGCCGAGTATGTAGGTCGAAGACCAGATGTCGGTCAAGGTAATCATGACCATCCTGATTTCCATGTCGGTCATCACTGGGAGAGCGACCAATGAAGCGATGGAGCGAGTGCCGAGCAGCGAGCGAATGGCAGCGATTTCCGCTTCTAACGCCGCTTCTTTCGCCGCTGCCGAATCGGGAAAGGAGACGCCAAACAGGTTGAGGCTTTCGCGGGCGCTGGCCAATGCCTCTTCATAACGCGAGAGGTTTTCGTACTGCACGCTGCGCAGGCGATAGACTTTCGCCTTATCCATATTGGTTGCTGCGCGCCGGAGCAGCCCTTCGAATTGCGCTTCGGCTTCGTCGAATTTGCCGCACAGATAAGAGCCTTCCGCCGCTTCGAGGTGCAGGGCGAAGGTCAGATCGTAATGCGACTGCCATTGTGCATCTGTTAGCAAGGCAATCCCGGCAGTGAAGTAACCGAGCGCCGCTTCGTAGGCGGTCGAAACCTTTGCCCGCCGTCCGGCATCGAGATTGAGGCGAGCAAGGGTGAGCTGCTCCGCAGAGTCCGTGATGAAGCTGCTGCCGAGATTGAGATGATTGACGACATCGAAACCCTTTTCGTCAGTCGCTTCTGTCTCCCACTTCTTGAGCAGCAAACGACCGACGGTGAGGTGGGTCAAATGTTTGCGCTTGTCAGGAATCAGAGCATAGGCGGCCTGCTGCACCCGGTCGTGCAGAAAGGTGAAGACCAGACGGCTCGGTGATTGGGTAGCGTCCGTCTCGGCGGCGGCGGCATACGAACGGCCAACTGGCAGCACCAGCCCTTCGCGCAAGGCTTCGTCAAGGTCGGCAGCCGCCGCTGCGACCGATTGACGGCTGACGGTGGCCAGCGTATTGAGATCGAATTGGTTGCCGACGCAGGCCGCCAATAGCAACACCGACTGCGCCTTTTCAGAGAGTCGCTGAATCCGGTTGGTCATCAAATCAATGACGTTGTCCGTCATTCCGGCTTCGGCTATGGCCGCCAAATGAAAGACCCACCGGCTTTGCTCATAGTCGAACTCGATCAACTTTGCCTGTTGGAGCGCTTGTAAAAATTGGATGACAAAGAAGGGGTTGCCCTCCGTTTTGTGCAATACCAGTCGGGCGAGCGGTTCGACTTCGGACAGTTGGCGATGCAGGGTGTCGCGGATGAGACAGGCGAGTTCATCAAGGCCGAGAGGCCCCAACATGACCCGCAGAAGATGCACCTTATCCTCTTCCAGACTGTTGAGCGTGCGCGCCAGCGGATGAGCCGCGTCTACTTCATTATCACGATACGCGCCGATTAAAAACAGGTGCCGCACATCGCGACTGGTCAACAGCGATTGCAACAGACCGAGCGTAGCGGAGTCCGCCCACTGCAAGTCATCGAGAAAGATGACCAACGGGTGTTCGCGGCGCGCCAACGCGCCAACGAAATTTTGAAAGACCATGTGAAAGCGGTTTTGCGCCTCCGCAGGAGCCAGCGGCGGGGCGGGCGGCTGTGCGCCGATGAGCAATTCGATTTCCGGTATGACCTGGGCAATGACACCGCCATTTACGCCTAAGGCGTTGACGAGGCGCGTGCGCCACAGTTGCAGTTGCTCTTCCCCTTCGGTAAGCAATTGTCGGCAGAGCGCGCGAAAGGCCTGAATGAAGGCCGCATATGGGATGCGGGCAATCTGGTCGAACTTCCCGGAGATGAAGTAGCCGCGTTCGCGCACGATGGGTTTGTAGAGTTCCTGAATCAGAGAGGTCTTGCCGATGCCCGAGTATCCCGCGACCAGCATCAACGCCGTCGGCCCTTCGCAAACCCGCTCAAAGGCGCGCACCATCTCTTCGACCTCGCGGTCGCGGCCATAGAGCTTTTGCGAAACGAGGAAGCGGTCTGAGCGGTCGCGTTGTCCCAAAGGAAAGGGCGAAACCTGACGTTTTGTCGTCCATTCGCGGGCGCAATGGCTGAGGTCTTCGCTGATGCCAAGGGCGCTTTGATAGCGCTCTTCTGCGGTCTTTGACAGAAGTTTGAGGACGATCTGCGAAACCGCTTCGGGGAGATTCGGGTTGAGAGTTGCGGGCGGAGTCGGCGTTCTGGCGATGTGCCAATGGATGAGTTCCAGCCAATCAGCGCCGCGAAAGGGGCAGGCTCCCGTCAGCATTTCGAAGAAGACGACGCCGAGTGAATAAAAATCGGTGCGGTAATCGAGCGTGCGATTCATGCGCCCGGTCTGCTCCGGCGAGATGTAGGGCAGCAAATCGCCGAATCGGTGCGGCGAAATCAGGCGGTGTGTCTCTCCCGAATCAGGGGACGCCTGACTGAAGTCTACGATCCGTGCAGTGTAGGTTTGCGGATGGAGGAAGATACTGCGCGCGCTCAGATTCTTGTGAATGATATTGCGCCGATGCAATTCGGCCAGAATCGCGCACAGTTGCACGCCTGCATGAAAGAAAGTTTCCAATGACAATCGCTGTTGCACGAGTATGGTGCGCAGCGGCAAGCCGCCGAAGTCTTCCAAAATCAGGCAGCCAACATCGCGGCGCAAATCAAGGGCAGTAGGAATGCCGGGTACTGCGAGTTCGCACAGGAGCGCGAACTCGCGCTCCAAGGCCTCTATTTCGGCGGCAGTCGGGGCATTGCGCAAAGGGGTCTTCAGCAGAACGGTCTCCTGCCCGTCGTTGCGCCGCGCCCGACTGAGACAATACCAATCGCTGCGCGTGAGTTCCTCCATCACCTCGTAGCCTGGAATCTTCATACCATCCTTTTATACCGATCTCTCCGAGCAGCCGCGTCGAGCCTTGTGCCTGTAAGGTACAAGAAAGCTGCAAAAAGGTACAAATCAAAAGATAGCAATGAGGAAGAATCGTACAAACGAGGTTCCCTCAAGTGAAGATAAAGCGTTGGGATATTTTTGCAGGCGCGCGTCCTCCGAAGAACGCGCGCCTATACCCTCAGCCTGCGCGTGAGGGACAGAAATAGCAAAGGCTTTTAGCAGGTTTTAGTATTGCCAACAAAAACACTTTCGCCATTCAATATACTTTTCGTGGCGGCTGTGCCTGGCGTTTGATGCCTCATAATCTGCCCCACTGGCAAACGGTCTATGAATACTTTCGCCAATGGAAAAAGGGTGGAACCTGGCGGCGCACTCACGATCATCTCCAGGCAGAGCTGCACATAAAGATGAATCGTAACGTGCAACCTTCAGCCTCCATTACTGATTCCCGGTCGGTGAAGACGACCGAAAAAGGAGGCTTCACGGCTACCATAGGGCAAAGAAGATCGGCGGCAGAAAGCGCCATTTATAGGTTGACACCACAGGTCTTGTGATTCGAGCCGTTGTGCAGGCGGCAGATTTGCGGGACGCTGATAGAGTGATCGTTGTACTGTTGGCAGCCCAAGCGATCTGTAATTGACTAGCGTTGGTCTGGGCTGATAGGGGTTATCGGGGACCCATGCTCAAACAGTGGATCGAGCAGGAAGGGAAGTGGCAATGGGATATTGTGAAGCGACCAAGCAAATGGAATTGGTACGCCAAAGATGTCGAGCCGCCGTCAATGCTAGCCTTCACTGTGTTGAAACATCAGGAGGTTGTAGACAGGCGTTTCGGCCGCTACCGGAGAATGAGCAAGGATTATGAGTACCTATCGGGGAGTAGCGAAGCGATGATCTATTTGACAATGATTCGGTTGATGCTCAAGCGACTGGCCCACAATGAACTCTATGGCGTACCCAGTCTGCAAAGATTGGGTTTAACCGGCGCAGCAAGAGCTTTTTAAACAGCCTCTAGGAGTTATGATGTCTGATTTTCGCATTGAGAAAGATTCACTCGGCGAGATGCGCGTTCCCGCTTCGGTCTATTACGGCGCGCAGACTGCGCGTGCAGTCGAGAATTTTCCCATCAGCGGCCTGCGCTTTCCGCGCAGCTTGATTCGCGCGCTCGGCCTTATCAAACGCGCTTGCGCGCGCGCCAATCGTGCAGCGGGCGACCTCGAACCGCGCCTTGCCGATGCTATTATCGCAGCCGCCACAGAGGTCAGCGAAGGTCGTTGGGACGAACAGTTCGTTGTCGATGTTTTTCAAACCGGCAGCGGAACCTCGACCAACATGAACGCCAACGAAGTCATTGCCAACCGCGCAGCGGAACTGCTCGGCGAAGCGCGCGGCAGCAAAAGCGTTCATCCCAACGATCATGTCAACCTGTCGCAATCGTCTAATGATGTCATCCCTTCGGCCATTCATATCGCCGTTGCGATGACCCTCACCGACGATTTGTTACCGGCGCTCACGCAGTTGCAACAGTCGCTGGCGGCGAAAGCCACCGAGTTTGACGCCATCTTAAAATCAGGCCGCACACATTTGATGGACGCCACGCCGGTTCGGTTGGGGCAGGAGTTCGGCGGCTTCGCCGAACAGATGGCCAAAGGCTGCGAGCGCGTGACGCGCGCCCGCGACGGGTTGCTCGAATTGGCGCTCGGCGGCACGGCGGTCGGCACGGGGGTCAATCGTCGCCCTGAATTTCCTGCAAATGCTATCCGCCATCTCGCCGACGATACGAAGCTCGCGTTTATCGAAGCGCGCAACCACTTTGCCGCGCAAAGCGCCTGTGATGCCTGCGTCGAAGCGTCAGGCGAGTTGAAGACGCTCGCTTGCGGCTTGATGAAGATCGCCAACGATCTGCGCTTGATGAATTCCGGCCCGCGCACAGGGCTATCGGAGATTACCTTGCCCACCGTGCAGCCGGGAAGTTCGATCATGCCGGGTAAAGTCAACCCGGTGATTTGCGAAGCGGTGATGATGGTTGCGGCGCAAGTCATCGGTTACGATTCGGCGATTACCGTCTCGGCGCTGATGGGCAATTTCGAATTGAATACGATGATGCCGGTGATGGCTTACGACTTGTTGCAATCGGTCGCGCTGCTCGCCTCTGTCAGCCGCGTCTTTACTGAGCGTTGCATTGCGGGGCTGACGGCGAACAGGGAGAAGTGTGAAGAGACATTGGAGCGCAACCTGTCAGTGGTGACCGCGCTGGCTCCGCGTATCGGGTATGACGAGGCAGCGGCGATTGCCAAAGAAGCGCATCGCAGCCATCGCACCATCCGCGACGTTGCCCGCGAGCGGCGCGTTTTGCCCGACGACGAGATTGATGAGTTGCTCGATTTTCACAGGATGACCGAACCCGGCGACCTCGGACAAGCAGGCGGGTGAACCAGGAGCCGAAGCGTTGAGCAGGCTCTATCGAACCCTCTTATCTTGATCGGCTGACGGCGATGTCTGTCCGGTAGTGCATGCGCTCGAAATGGATTCGCCCTATCGCTTCGTACGCCAGCGCACGGGCGTCGGCCAACGTCGCGGCGCGTGCCGTCACTCCTAAGACGCGGCCACCGGCGGTCAGATAGCTGCCTTGCTCGTCGCGCATCGTGCCCGCGTGAAAGACGATCACGCCTTCGAGGTCATTCGCTGCATCAATCCCTGTGATGATCTTGCCTCGCTCAAATTCGCCGGGGTAGCCGCCCGACGCTGCGACCACGCATACTGAAGAATCGTCACTCCAGTTCACATCGGTTGATGCGATGCGGCCATCAACTACGGCATTGCAAATCTCGACGAAATCGCTATCGAGCCTGACCAGTATGGGCTGCGTCTCCGGGTCGCCCATACGCACGTTGTACTCTAAAACCTTTGGCCCGTCATCGGTCAGCATCAACCCGACATATAACACGCCGCGAAACGGAGAGCCTTCTTTCGCCATGCCATCGAGCGTCGGCTCGATGATCTCGCGCCGGACGCGCGCCAGCGTCGCTTCATCCAATAAGCCGGGAGTCGAAAATGCGCCCATGCCGCCGGTATTGAAGCCTTGATCGTTGTCATTGACGCGTTTGTAATCTTGCGCCGGAGCGATGAGTTTGTAATCGCGCCCGTCGGTGAACAACATCAGCGAGGCTTCGCGCCCGACTAAGCATTCTTCGAGCAAAATGCGCGCGCCCGCTTCGCCAAAGAGACGGTCTACCATCATGGCGTTGAGGGTTGCGTCGAAACTGATTTCGTCCTGCGGAATCAGCACCCCTTTGCCAGCCGCGAGTCCGTCGGCTTTGACGACGACGGGGAATTGAAATTCGGCGGCAAACTGTTGGCGGGCGGCTTGTGGTGAATCACACACGCAGAAACGCGCCGTCGGGATGTAGTGGCGAGCCATAAACTCTTTGGCAAAAATTTTGCTGCCTTCCAGTCGCGCCGCCGCCGCCGATGCGCCGAGCAAGCGCAAGCCGCGCGCGGCAAAGGCATCGGCTACACCGGCAACCAGCGGCGCTTCGGGGCCGATGACGGTCAAATCGGCTTCCACAGATTGTGCGAGGTCGGCCAGCATCTTCGGGTCGCTGACATCAGCCGGGAAACAGGTGGCGATGCGCGCGATGCCCGCATTGCCGGGCGCGCAGAAGAGCGCAGTCGTTTGCGGACTGATGCCGAGCGCCCAACACAAAGCGTGTTCGCGTCCGCCGGAACCGATGACCAGAATTTTCATAGGTCACAGGTTACAGGTTACCGGTTGCCGGTTACAAGGTTGCGCCCCTAGCCGAATCGAACCCTGAAACGGTAACCGCTTAGCCAAAGCTTGATTGATAGACTTCGCTTGCGCCTAGGGCTGAGAGTTTGCGCGCCGCCAGCACGTTATACATTCTGTGGATGCGCCCGTTGGCATCGGTTTCGAGTTGGAAGACCATGCGGCGAGCGAATCCCGCCGGGGCATTGGGAATTTCGATCACCAAAGATGGCAAGCCATTGAAGGTGTGAAAAGAGAAGTGTAAGGGCGCGCGTATCTTTTGTTGCAGACCGCTAATGAGGCGCGCGACCTTGTGGCGACCGCGAATGGGATTGAGCGCCGCATAGAATTGGCCGCCGCCGTCCGACAAGCTCACTGCGTCTTCGGCGAGCAACTTCTCTAATTCCGCAACATCCCCTGTGCTCAAACATTGCAAGAAGTTCTCCAATGCGCGTTTGGTGGCGGCGCTGCGTTCTTCGTCGAAGGCGAGGCGTTGGCGGTCATATTCGCGCAAGCGGTGGCGCGCGCGATGCAGATGCACTTTCGCGTTCGCTTCGCTGATGCCGAGCGCTTCGGCGGTTTCACTCGTCGAGTAATCGAACACATCGCGCAGCAGCAGCACGGCGCGTTGATAAGGGGTGAGGGCTTCGAGGGCGAGCAAGAAAGCGAACGACAGGCTTTCACGCAAGTCGTAACGCGCAGAGGGCGAATCACCCGGCGGCGCAATCGGCTCGTAAGAGGCCGGACTCTCTGCGTCTTCGGTCGGTACGGGCGATGGCAACCACTCGCCGACATAATGCCTCCGCTTGCGAGAGCGCAACAGATCGCGGCTCAGATTCATGGCCACGCGCACCAACCACGGTCGCCATGGCGCATCGGTGCGCGCGGGCGGATGTTGCAGGGCGCGGACGAAGGTCTCTTGCACCAGATCGTCCGCATCCGCTGCATTGCCCGTCATTCGATAGCACAATCCCCAAAGCAGCTTCTTGTCCGCTTCAAAAATGTCAGCCGAAATACTCATAAAATCGGTTGCTACCTGCCGGTCTCTAAGTGCCGGTCAAAGGTCAAAGGTCAAAAGTCGAAGGTTGAAAGTTACGAATGATAAGATTGCTGTAAGCCATCGCTTTTCGTTATCCCTTCACCTCTTCACCCTTTCACCTGTTCAGCGGAGGAATTCAAGAATTCAGCATTCAAGAATTCAGAAAGGGAAAGGATGCGACTCGGCGAGTCCGCCTCGCGCCGCTTCCCTGTTCATTCTGAATTCCTCGAATTCCCTGAATTCTCTGAATTCATTCCCCCCTTCTCTTTTAGCAGGCGACCGACCATTGGCCGCTGGCGGTTGGCTGCTGTAAGCAAGCAATCAACTCGGCGGCCTGTTTGGCGCTGGCAAAGCTTGCGTCGGCAAGTTGCCCTTCGTTGCCGACCCAATCACCAACGACGTAGAGACCGGCAACTTCGGGAACGTCGGGGCCGGGGCGTTCCATCGTGCCGCGCCACTCGGTCAACGGAATGGCATGCGCGACGATCAACTCCGGTAAGAAGCGACGCTCAACAAGCGCCGCGCGCCAACCCGGTTGCACGAGGTCTAACAGGGCTTCCAATTCTTGCTCGTCCTCTTGCGCGGTCGTAGTATGAGCGGTGGGTAAGTACTTCGCCACATGAATCAAGGCGCCGCCTGCGGGCGCAAGTTGCGCTGCCGCCGAATGCACGGAGAGATAGAGCGGTTGCGACAAACTCAGTGCGAAAGTCGCTTTCGGGTGCGGTAGAAACTTGAGCGCAATGTCTAAACAGGCTGCGCGTATGGGCACGGCTTGCTCTGCCCATTTTGCCAGCGAAGTCGTCTCCCCATTCTCTACCATCTTGAGGGCAAGCCCCGGACTGGCCGCAATCACGATGATGGGGGCCTCAAGCAGGCGACCATCTGCGAGTTGGACGGCGCGTGCCCCGCCTTGCGCGTTGCGGCTGACTCGCACAGCTTTTGCGCCGGTTTCAATCGTTACTCCGATCTGTATGGCCAACTGTTCCAACTCATCAACCAACACTTGCCAGCCGCCATCGAGATACAAAACGTTGGAAGTGAGCGCGTATTGTAATTGCCGAATGGCTGCGCCCGCGCTCATTCGTTCCGGCGCATTTGCATAGGTGGTCACCCGATTCAACGCCAGCAGCAGTTCCTTTACAGTCGGATGGGAATAATTCGTATCAATCCATTGCTGAACGCTCACATCAAGAAATTGATTGGCGTCAACTTTACCGAGCGTCGCCAGAACTTTGGCGGCTTCGAGTTTGCCGGACAAACTCAGCAGGCTGGTCGTCAACAGCGATGTCGGGCCGGAGGGAAAGGTGTGTTTCACGCCGTCTTTGATGGCATAGGCTCCAGCGGTGGCTGGCGTTTTGCCGCGCGGCGTGATGCCCAGTTCGCCGAGTACGGCGAAACCTGCGCCGCCGCGATAGAGCGCGTGCGGGCCGAGATTGAAATAGAATCCGTTTTGCTCTTTGGTGCGCGCCCGCCCGCCGAGCGCCTGCGCCTGTTCGAACAGGCCGACGCGCTTGCCCTGTCGGGCTAACAAAATCGCGGTCGTCAAACCGGCAAAACCGCCGCCGATGATGATGGCATCAAATGGATTTTCTGTCGTTGGCATACTCACAATCCCCCTTCTGAATCACCGTCACTACCTCTATCACGTTTGATGACTGCGAAAGGTTACACCTCTGCGGGTTCAGAAAAGGCGATGCTCTGAAAGTTATCTTGACGCCGCAGCGGGCAGTCAATCAGAATCTCGATTCGCAGGCTTTTCGTAACCAGCAAGCCGCGCTTAATCCTTCCGGAGTATTTGGAGAAGCATGATGAAAATGGTTCGCGTCAGATTGGCTTTCCTGTTCGCTTGCTTATTCACTTTAACGGTCGTTGCAGAGGCAACGGCGAAAGATAAGTGGATCAACATTCGCACCAAAAATTTCAACGTCGTCAGCAATGCCGATGAGGGCGATACCAAAGAGGTTGCGCTCAAACTGGAACAGTTCGTGTACGTCTTTTCGCAGATTTTCAACCTGCGGAGTGTTGCCGATGTGCCGGTTACGGTGATGGTGTTCAAAAGCGATGGCTCATTCAAGCCCTTCAAACCGCTCTATAACGGCAAGCCCGCTAATGTCGCTGGATACTTTCAGCGCGGCGAAGACGAAAACGTCATCACGCTGAATATCAGCGCCAATCAGCAGCGCCCCTTCGACACGATCTTTCATGAATACACGCACCTGCTGACCAGCTACACGCCGACCCGCTGGCCTGTCTGGTTGACGGAAGGCATTGCCGAATTTTATTCGAGCTTTGATGTGAACAAGAACAAAGTCACGATTGGCGCACCGATTGACAGTCATGTCTTTCGGCTGCGCGAAAACAAGCTCATCCCCTTGCCAACCCTCTTTAGCGTTGACCACAACTCGCCGGTCTATAATGAACGCGAAAAACAGGGAATCTTCTACGCCGAATCATGGGCGTTGATTCACTACCTAATGATGAGCGAGCGTAGCGCGCGACAAAAACAACTGGGTCAGTTTGTTAAACTGCTGGAATCCGGCATGAGCGTTGACAAAGCCTTTCCGCAAGCCTTTCAAACCGACTTCGCTACCATGGAAAAAGATTTGCAGCGCTATGTCGGCAATGACCGTTACAACGTTAACATCTACATGTTGGACAGTACGGAAGGCGATAAACAGATAGACTTGCGCCCGCTATCGGAAGCCGAAGCGCAGGCCTATCTTGGCAACTTGCTGATGCGAACGAATCGGTTGGATGAAGCGGAACCCTATTTCCAGCAAGCCATCGCGCTCGATCAAACCCTGACCCGCCCGTATGAAGGGCTTGGTTTTACGGCCATCCGGCGTCAGAAATACGACGAGGCGATTCGGCATTTGGAGCAAGCGACCGCGCGCGATTCGAAAAATTATCTGGCGCACTATTACTACGCGATGGCGCTTTATCAAAACGCGACTCGTGGCCTGCGCAACGAGATGCCCTCGGAGGTCACGGCAAAGATCATTGCCGAATTGACCGCGACGACCGCTCTGAAGCCGAACTTTGCGCCCCCTTACTCTTTGCTCGGGCATCTGTATTTTGCTAGTGGCGATAAGATGGCCGAAGCCGCCAGCGCCTTGAAAACGGCGATTCGTCTGACCCCGCAAAACAAGTCCCTCCGACTGCTGCTGGCGCAGGCACAGACGCAACTGAACGCTTTCGAAGAGGCGAAAAAGACGCTCGCGCCATTGCTGACGGATGAGACGGAGCCGGGCTTGAAAAGAGCTGCCGAATCCATGCAGCAGTTGATTGAATCCTACACGCGCCCCGCTCCCTCAACCGATGAGCGCACAGCAAACGCCACTACTGCACCGCCTCCGCCCCGATTGCAGAACAACGATGGTGCGCGCGCCTCGCAACCTGATAGCTCACAACCTGCCGTGCGTTTGCCGGACACCGAAACGATGAGCGGCGTACTGGCCGCGATGGAGTGTATCGGTAATGGGAAGCTGGTGTTGGTGCTCAAAGTTGGCGACAAGGTCATACGCTTTTTGGTGAGCGATCCTGTGAATTTGAAATTCTTCAGCCAGGTTCCGGGCTTTAGCGCCGACATCGGTTGTGGTGCAATCAACCTCCCGGCACTCATCTATTACAAACCCTTTGCCCGCCCGAACGCGCAATACGCAGGCGACGCGGTTGCCGTCGAATTCAAGAAGTAAGCTGGGCAGCAGGGTCAAGTAAACCCGCTGACGAGCCCTCCGTGTGGCGAAGCATAGTGTTGAAAAAGCCGAAGCGTTCGGGTATAAGCAGAGCTGTCATCATCGAATAGAGAACTCAGCCCTATGCGTCGAATCTACACCCTCATCGTGATTCTCGCGGTCTGGCTAGCGACCCTGATCGCGCCGCCGCCGTTGGCGACCAGCCGCGCCGCCGTCCCTTCGTCGGACTACGCGCCGGGTGAGGTGATCGTCAAATTCAAAGCTCATACCTTCGACGCAATCAACACGGAGCAGACCGATCAACTCTTAGCCCGCGCCCGCTCGACCCTGACAGGGCGCGCGCCAGCAGCCGACTATGGCATTGAAGCGTTGGCTCCGAAGCCGCGTACCAGCCGTCTTGCCCGCATTATCAAGGAGCGAGGGCTTGACCGCACCTTCGTTCTCAAATTCAGCGAAGGCGATGTGATGAGCGTCGTCCAGGCGCTGAAAGATGACCCGAACATCGAGTACGCGGAACCAAACTATCGCGTGATTACGGGCACGGTCATCCCCAACGACCCCGAATTTCGCCGCCAATGGGCGCTCATGAATCTCGGCGTCGGCGTCGAAGGCCAACCCGCCACCCGCGACTCTGATATCAAGGCCACCGAAGCGTGGGCGATTACCACCGGCAGCCCGGATGTGCTGGTCGCCGTTACCGACACCGGAGTGGACATTCATCACCCTGACCTCGCGCCGAATATCTACGTCAACCCGAATGAGATTCCCAACAATAATGTTGATGATGACGGCAATGGATATGTGGATGACGTGACCGGGTACAACGTTGCAGGGCGCAACTCGGACATCAGCGACATCGCCGGTCATGGCACACAGATGTCGGGCATTATCGCCGCGCGCTCGAATAATGAAATCGGCATCAGCGGCGTATCGCAATCGAAAATTTTGCCGGTGAAATTCTTCAAGCGCACCGGCTCTGGTCAAACCGATGTTACGGCTACGGTGGCCGATGCGGCGCGCGCCTTGGTCTATGCAGTAGCAGCCGGGGCGCAGATCATCAACGCCAGTTGGCGCGTATTCCTCAATAGCGGCGGGTCGGAAGCGGAAGCACAAGCCTTGAGCGATGCCGTAACGGCGACGCGTGACGCGGGCATTTTGCTGATTTCGATTGCTGGCAACGAAGGCTTCAATAACGATTTCACGCGCATCTATCCGGGAGCCTATCAACTGGAGAATCAGATTGTCGTTGCGGCATCGGATTACAACGATTTTCTATGGGGGCAGCCGTTTTTCGTCAACTCCGGTTATGGCAGAAACTCGGTTCATCTGACTGCGCCGGGGGTGTTCGTTCGCACGACGGCAGCGCGCGGCGATTGTGCCGACTGCTCCGCTTCGCTTAGTCCCGAAGACTGGTATGCGTTGGTTGATGGCACGTCAGCCTCTGCGGCCTTCGTTACCGGCGTGGCGGCGCTTGTGAAATCGCAGTATCCGAACGCCCATTATTCGGTGGTGCGGCGGCGTATCCTTGAAAGCGTTGAGTTGCGCGATACCCTCACCGTCTTTGTCATCACCGGCGGGCGGCTCAATGCTCTGGGCGCGCTCACCATTGAATTGCCCATCACCCCGCCTGTGATTACGAATCTGAAGATCAAGAAGAATGGCAAGAAGGTCATCATTGACGGACAAAAGATTCAGCGCGATGTGGTGTTGGTCGTCAATGAAGTTGCCTATCCGGCCACGCCGCTGGCCGCAGACTTCTCTCGATTGCAGATCAAATTGCCGAAGGGCGCGATTCCCGCCGACACGCCTGTTGAACTCTATCTGCGTAATCCCGATGGCGGCGAAAGCCAGCGCACAACGACCTTGCGATAATCTTAAAAGAACGAGCCGTCGGCTTATATTCTGTTGGCAATCAGAATTGAATGCACCTGCCTGCGGGTTGGACGGGTCACGGGTTACCGAGGCCGATTCGAGCATCTCTGTCTCATCGCTACGGTGCGGTCGCCCGCTTTTCTCCGCATAGCTTGATTCCGCAGATAACGGTATGACCCGGATATGACCCGGAGCGGCGACCATTTTGCTGCCGACAGGGTACACCCTTCTTGCTCC
>CAYXVU010000108.1:0-19461 GCA_964468725.1 uncultured Clostridia bacterium | reverse complement strand
CGGATTTGTCAGCCGAGAAGTGGTAGAGTACCCCACAGACGCAGACGAACCGGGGGACGCTGCGCCGCAAAATTTCGAGCGGCGGGCGAGAGAGAGTAAAGGAGATAGATCATGAAGAGAATGGCAATCCTCTCGGCATTTCTGCTCATCGCCGCCAATCACTGCTGGGCGCAAGCGAGCGGCAACATCAGCTATTCGTCCTCTGGCGGCAGCGCCAGAGCGAAAGCCAACGAACGCAGTAAACGCGCGCTCGTACCCGCTGAAGCGCCGCCGAGCGCCACCACCATGTTTATCGAAGCCAACGTCTTGATGAACGTCAAAGCGGATGAATACGTCGTTGTCTTCGGCATTGCACACGAAGGCGCGACCCTCGTCGAATGCAGTCAGAAGATGGATACGACGATCACAGATTTTTCCGCCGAATTGCGCAAGCTCAGTATTTCGAGCGCCGATGTCTTTGTGGATTTCGCCGCGCAGAATAAAATCTACGGCTTTCAACTAGTTGATTATGTGGCCAAAGAGAAGCTGGTCGGCTTCGAACTCAAAAAGAATGTCGCCATTCATTATCGCGACCCGCGTCTGCTCGACCCCATCGTCCTCGCCGCCTCGCGCGTGAAGGTCTTCGACCTCATCAAGGTGGATTACCTCGTCAAAGATTTGAGCCAAGTGCAAAATCGTCTGGTGGAAGAGGCCGCAGAAGTCATCAAACAGAAAGCGACGCGCTATGAGAAGTTGTTCGGCGTGAAGCTCACCTCTCCACCGCAGATTTACGCCGAAAAACCGAGCCTCTACTTTCCCACAGAGATGTACGATTCTTATCAAGCCTATGAAGCTGAAGAGATGAACGAATACAGCGACCGACAGCGGTACACCATTCAGCGGGCGCGCAAAAGCCAAACCACCTTCTTCAACGGCTTGACTGCCGACGGCTTTGATCGGGTCATCAATCCGGTGATGATCGAGCCGGTGGTGCAATGCACGCTCTACCTGAAAGTGAAGTACGAGATGGAAACCGGCAAACCCAAATGAGCGCCGAACCGAGCAGGTGTTGAGCGGACTCTATCCCATTCCAGCGCGCACCTCGCAGCACGAAAGAAGCCTACCGGCAATCGGTAGCCCTCTCCGATATTGACGAAATGGCTGCCACGCTTTCAGCGTAGCGACTCGTTGGCGGCGACCGGCTTGCGGTGATTGGTAGGCTGACGGTTGGCGAGTTCTCGATACACGGCGAGCCAGTCGGCGCGTGTCGCTTGCCAATCGTACTTTTCAACTTCACGACGCGCGTTGCGGATGAGCATTGTCGCCAACCCGCGATCCGTCAACAGGCGCACAACGCCTGCCGCTAAGGCTTCCTCATCGCCGCACTCCGTTAATAAGCCGGTTTCGCCATCGGTCACCATACAGGTGATGCCACCGGCTCGGGTGGTGACCACAGGCAAACCGCAGGCAAAGGCTTCGAGGATGGAGAGTGGTTGGTTATCAATCTTTGAAGCGTTGATGAAGAGATCGGCTTGATCGTACAGCGCAGCCATGTTTTGCGGCTCGACCTTACCGACGAATTCGACTCCAGTCAGACTGAGTTCATCGGCCAGTTGCTCCAACCGCGCTCGCTCGCTGCCATAACCGGCGACGATGAGGCGGGATTCGGGAAGCTCTCTTTGCACCAACGCAAAAGCGCGTAAGACCCCGTCAACGTTGTAGTGGGCTTCAAAATTGCGATTCGACAACAACACCGGAGCCAACTCTGTGCGTGCGCGAAACCGAAATTGCGAGAGGTCAACGAGGTTGGCGATGGCTGCGGCTGATAGTCCGAAGCGTGCGAAGATTTCAACCAAATACGGCGATGGCACAATCAACCGGTTGGCCAGCTTGAGCGTTTTAATCGCGGTTGGCCAACGTCGCAAATGGTCTTCGGCTTCGCCGCTGTGATAATTGAGCAGCGTCGCTTTGCCATAGAGTTTGGCAATCAGCAACGCGGGCGTCGGCGCGAGCAGGAAAGAGAAATAAGAGGCCGAGAAGATGTGCACAACATCGAAGCGCGGCAGCTTCACCAGCAGCAGGGCGATGTAGAGCAAGGTGGTCACCACGGTGCGCACATATTTGATGCTTTGCAACCAGCGCAGCCAACCGGGCAGGCGCGGATTGATGGGCAGTAATTCGGCTTCGATGCCGGGTTCGCACGATAACCCTTCGATGAGGCGCGCAGCTTGCACCGCTTGCCCGCCGAGAATGTCGGGCGAGGCTACGACAATTGCGATGCGGATGGTTTCGCGTTCCTTCATACTGTTCCTGTCAACACGCTCTCGTATAGATGTTCAACTTCAGCAACCATCCGTTCGGTTCCGAAGGTTTTAAGAATAAACCGCCGACCGCGCGTTGCGACCGCGCGCGTTGCCGAGGCATCAAAGAGCGCCGCCAGCACGCAGTCGGCCAGCGCGGCAGAATTTGCGGGCGGAATGAGAAAGCCGGTTTCGCCGTCAGCAATCAACTCGCGCGTTCCGCCGACCGCCGTTGCGATGACGGCAACCCCCGCCGCCATCGCTTCCATCACGGCATTCGGCAAGCCTTCATGAAGGGAAGCGAGAACAACCAGATCGAATGCCGGAAGAATCTCTGCCACGTTTTTGACATCACCGAGAAAGATTACCCGCTCGCTAATCCCCAAACCGAAGGCCTGCGCGCGCAGTTCATCGCGCAACGCGCCATCGCCTGCCAGTACGAAATAGGCTCCGGGAGCAGATTTGACGACTTGCGCCGCCGCCTCAAGGAAGAAGCGGTGACCTTTCACCGGCTGCAAACGCGCAACCATGCCGATGAGTTTCGCATCGTTGGGCAATCCCAATCGGTCACAAAGCCGCGCCCGCGCGGTGTCCAGATTGTTCTCTGCGATTGGGAGAACGCCGTTGCGAATGAGGGCGATCTTGTCCGCCATCGCGGGGCTTTGTTGAATCACGCAATCGCGGACGGCTTCCGAGTTGACCAACAGGCGATGCGCCAAACGATGAATCAAGCGCGTGCCGAAGCGATGAACGGCGCGGTCGGATAGCTTCAAATGGCGTTGCGCGGCGATGATCTTCGCTCCGGCAAGGTGCGCGGCTGTCGCACCGATCAGGCTGCTATAAAAATCGTGCGCATGCAGGAGCGCGATGCCTTCGCGGCGAATCAACGCGCGCAGTCGCAAGAGTTGTTTGACTGCATTCGCATTATAAAAGCTGGTCAGCGGGAATTCTGGCACGTCAGGAAACTGTGTCGCAATCTCTTGGTAGAGCGTTCCGACTTTGCGCAAGGCCGCAAGGCGAATGTCGAAGCGTCGGTCATCAAGCCGCTTGAGCAGTTCTACGGCTTGTCGTTCGGTTCCGCCGATTTCAAAGCTAGTAATCAGGTGCAGTACGCGCGGGCGTAGCGAGTGCGCCACGTCGATGGCGCTGTCGAAACTCGTTCGCTGTTGGGTGATGGCGATGGGCATACGATTGGCTAGTTGATGAGAGAAGCAGTTGCCGTCGCCACTCGATCAATGCCGACGTGTTTGAGACCGTCAAAAGCCATTTCGGGTTGTCGATCAATGAAGGCGCGATGCCACAGTTCCAGCGTCAACAATCCCCACAGATGCCGCGAATTATCACGTCGCCCGCGCCGATGTTCGTCTAATATCGCCTGCACAACGCGCTGATTAAAATAGCCGCGCTGTTTGGTGCGCGTGTCGGTCAGAGTGTCTTGTACGAGGCTGCGCAACTCGTGATTGAACCATTTGCTGATGGGCACGCCGAAGCCCTGTTTGCGGCGATGAATGATGGGGTCGGGAATTAGCCCTTTGACCGCCTCTTTAAGAATGTGTTTGGTCGTCTTGCCGCGCAGCTTCAATGATGCGGGGATGGTCTGTACGAACTCGATCAGCTTATGATCGAGCAACGGTTCGCGCGCTTCCAGCGAATGCGCCATGCTCATGCGATCCACTTTGGTGAGAATGTCGCCTGGCAAATAGGTTTTGCTATCGAGGTAGAGCAGATGGTCAATGCGTTGGCGCGAGGGCGGCTCGGCGAAAATACGGCGAAAGGCTTCGGTTGAATTGTGACCGATCAGGGCGCGATGAAACGAGGCAGAGAGCATCTCGATCTTTTTGTCTTCGTTGAAATACGAGATGCTGTCAATGTAGCGCGCATCGGGTTCGAGCGAGACATTACGCAAAAAGTTTTTCCCATAGGCGGCCTGCGGCACAGCGCGGCTGGCGCGCAGCATTACGTTGCGGCGAATGAAGTGCGGAATGCGCTCGAAGATTTCGCGGTTGCGTTCGATCAAATAGCGATCATAGCCCGCAAACAATTCATCGCCGCCGTCACCCGACAAGACGACGGTGACATGTTCGCGCGCCATCTTGGAGACGATGTAAGTCGGGATGCTCGACACATCGGCAAAGGGTTCGTCGTGATGCCAGACGATCTCTTCGACGATGCGGCAGACATCGGGCGAGACGACGAATTCGTGGTGATCGGTGTTGAACCGTTTGGCGGTGAGCCGCGCATAGTCGAGTTCATCGTAACCCGCTTCAGTGAAACCGATAGAAAAGGTCTTCACGGGTCTGCCCATCTGGCGCGCCATCAAGGCGACGACGGTACTCGAATCAATGCCGCCGGAGAGAAACGCGCCGAGCGGCACATCGCTGACCAACCGCAGGGTAACAGACTCGGTTAGTAACTCGCGCAGCCGTTCAATGTATTCCCGTTCATCGCGGCTTGTCTTTTGCAGGTCGCAGTCGGGGTAAGCGAAGTCCCAATACTGACGGATGCGCGCTTCGCCATCTTTGAAGGTGAGCGTGTGACCGGGCGGCAGTTTGGCAATGCCGCTGAATGCGGTTGCCGGGTCAGGCACATAACCGAAGGTGAGAAAGTCGGCAATCGCAGGAAAATTCACCCGGCGCGTCACGAGGGGATGTTGGAGGAGCGATTTGATCTCTGACGCAAACAGCAAGGTATCGCCGATTTGACAATAGTGCAGCGGCTTGACGCCAACGCGGTCACGCGCCAGAAAGAGTTGTCGTTGGCGTGTGTCCCAAATGGCGAAGGCGAACATGCCACGCAAGTGCTCGACGCAGCGCTCGCCGTACTCTTCATACAGATGGATGATGGACTCGGTGTCGCTGTGAGTGCGAAAGGTGTGGCCGCGCGTTATGAGGTCGGCGCGCAGTTCGCGGTAGTTGTAGATTTCGCCGTTAAAGACGATCCACAGCGAGCCATCCTCATTGGAGATTGGTTGATGGCCGCTCGCTAAATCAATGATCGAAAGCCGCCGCATGCCGAGCGCCGCATTATCATCAAGATAAAACCCTTCGTCGTCCGGGCCGCGATGCTCGATTGCATTGCACATGCGTCTGGCGATTTGGGCGCGCTCCTCGCGGCGCGCGTCTCCTTGCGTTCCCACAAATCCGGCAATGCCGCACATATCGTTGTCCTCAATTATCGGGCTTTCAACTCTTCTGAAAACCCATGCCTTTCTTCAACCGGTCAGCCTGCCACAGCACGCCGCGCGGTTTTTTATTGATCCGGGGGGAGAGGGGGATGAAATTTCCTCCGGGCGCGGTCGCGTACTCTTTCGCAAAGACTCCACGAAAGGCGACGGCGAACCCGGCGATGTAATACAAGTACCAAAAATACTGAAACGAGCCGAGCGAACTGCAAATCACATAGACAATGAGCGAGGCTTGCAAGGCGATGCTCAAAAAATAGACTTCCCGGTCGCTCGTCGTTTGCGCGTGTGAGGTTTCGCGCTCGATTCTGCGCATCGCAAAAAACGGATTGAAGATAATGACCAGATAAGCGATTAACCCAATCACGCCGAGTTCCGCAGAGATTTCTAAAAACGAATTGTGCGATAGGCGATTGCGAATCGAATAGAGGCGGTAATTGTCCATCCCCAATCCGATGATGGGATTCCGCACCGCTAAACTGACGGCGCGCTCAAGCAATGCTTTGCGCTCCTGCGCCGAACCGGTTTCGTCTTTTTCAATATGAATGATGGTCAGCAAGCGGTCGCTGTAGCCGCTCGGCATGGCGACCAACATAATGCCTGCTGCAAGCACAGCGACCAGCCCGGCTGCCAGACGCTTGCCGCGCCCGAATTTGAGAAGGAGGAAGGCGGCCATCACCACGAGCGCCAAAAATCCACCGCGCGAAAAGGTAATAATCGAAGCGAATGCCTGAATCAGTAGCAGAGCGAAATAACCGAGCCGTGCTTTACCTCGACAGTTGAGCGCCAGCACCAAAGTGAGCGGCAACAGCATCAATACCGCCATCGCCAGTTCGTTGGGATTGGCAAAGATGCCGCCTTCCGCACCGGCGCGGATGTCGCCGCCTTCGTCGGCGCGCAAAGCGCCGCTGAAGTAGGCCTTGATGCCGAGCAGGGAGATGGCTGCGCCGCAAAAGACCAGCAGCTTCAAAAAGGCGCGCAAGCGTTCGCGGGTGTTGATGAGATTGATCATCAGCATAAAGACGATGACGATCTTGAGAAAGGTATCGGTCAAGATGTTGAGGGTGCGGCGCGGCTCTAATGCGATGGGCATCAATAACAGAGCCAGAAAGATCATCAGGCCGATCATCTGCAACTCTTTGGGAAGGATGCTGATCGTTTGCGCGCGCGCCAATCTCGTGAAGACGTAAATTGAAATCGAAAAGAGCGCGACGATCTTGGCAAACGGAAAAGCGCCGAACACGCCGGGCAGCAGATCGTTCGGACGCACGAAAAGCAGGAGCGTAAAGATGAAAAGTCCGCCGAAGGCCCAGCGCAACGGGTCTTTGATGGGCGGGGCGAGCGCGCGGGTTTCGGCAGCGGGCGCGGCAGTAGGAGCAAGCCTGTGCTTAGCCCATAACGCGCCGGTCTTCACCGATTGAGGATTCTGATTTGCCCACATACTCTTCACCGTGATTCGGCGACAGAAGGGAGTTCATCCCGTCTGTCAGCCGCCGGATACAATTTCATCAGCACCCCGCGCAGCAGTTGTTTTTCCGCGTCGGTAACCGCGCCTACGAAAAATGCCACTGCGAAAAAGACCGCTCCGAAAATCGCGCCGCTCACCGCCAAAGTGACTAGCGCCGGAACATGGCCAAGAGCAAACTTGACTGCATAGGTCGCCAGTGCCGCCACGACCGAAGCGATGACCGTTTTGAGCGCCGGGTAGAGCAGGCGCAGGTCGGCCAGTTTGACTTCGAGGCGGCGCGAAATCTTTGCCACGATGATGGCCAAATCGAGCGTTTGGACAAAGACATAGGCCGAAATCGCGCCGAGCAGACCGACTTGCTGCACACCGATGTAGAGCGCCGCAAACGAGACGGGAATCATTGCCAGCGAAAGTTTGAAGCGGAAATAACGGAGCTCTTCGAAGACGCGCATGATTGAAGTCGGCACAGCGACGAACGACAAAATGTTGAGCAGATTGATGGCGAAGATCGGCGCGGCATCAACGAATTTGTCGGTGAACAGAGCGATGATGAACTCGCGGCGCACGACGAACAAAAAGACGTAGACCGGGACGAAAAAGAAGGCCAGCTTGCGAATCGCATTCGCCCACAACTCGATGATGCCACGATAGTCAGTTGCCGTGTGGCGGCGCGTCACTTCCGGCAACAGCACGCTGATAACCGAATCGAGTAGCATGCCGAGCAGCGGCAACTGAAAACAGCCGATGGCATAGACGGCAAAGACTTCCGCCGCGTAATAGTGCGACACGAAATAGTTGTGCAGATCGGCCTGCGTGGCGTAGGCCAACCCGCCGATGCCGAACGGAATGGCATTTGCCAAGTGCAATTTGAAGAATGACAGATCGAAGCTCTGCCAAAACTTGCCAAAGCGATTGCGGAGATACCAAAACAGAATCACGCATTGCAATGCGCCCTGAATTGTCGCCGCCCAGGCGATGGCGCTGACGCTCATGAAGATCACGCCAGCGCCGAGCATCAGAGCGCTTTTCGAAAGCTGCGTGACAACCGTAAAGATTGCTCCGGCTCGCACCTCGCTGTTGGCGACGGTGACCACTTCAAGAAAGGACGAAAGCAGCCAAAACAGGATGGTGACCCCAAAGAGCGGCATATAGCGCACCAGATCATCATCGTGAAAAACCAAAGTGATCCAGCGGGGGTAGAGCGCAAACAGCAGCGCCGTCAGCGATCCGACCAGCGAGAAGAAGACGACGACGTTCATGGCGACTTGCGGCTTTTTGTCAGCGTGGCGCGGCATGAAGTAATAGGCGCTGTATTGAACGTGCAGGCAGAGAATCGCCAAGGCGCTGGTGAGAATTTGAAAGAGCTGTTTGTAGAGGCCGAACTCTCGTTGATCGAGCACGCGCACCAACACCAGCGGCAGCGGCACGGTCAGCACAAAGCCGCAGATGCGCGCCAGCGTGAGCAGGGCGGCCTGTGCCGATAAGCCGATGTCGCGTTGGGCAGGGGTGGCGCTCATCATAATTCCCAGTGCTCCATGGCTAGTGCCGCAGCGCTGGCGGCACTGTTACCGGCACGCAAAAACTTCTTCTTGAACTTCTCAAAGCCACTGGTGCTCTGAATGAAATGTGCCATGTCGGGTTCAGTAGAAATGCGCTCTAAAGCAAAGGGGTTGCTGCGCGCATAGGTGAAACCGGGAGTGGCCGTAACCGCGCATTTGTAACCGGCGCGCCGCACGGCGGCTTCGACTTGCGGGTTCCGGTTGCCATTGGGGTAGCAGAAGAGATCAACCGATCTGCCGAGTTCTGCTTCGAGGCGGATGCGCGAGTCTGTCAGTTCGCTGTGCAGGCGCTCCGGGCTGATCTGCGTGAGAATCGGGTGCGAGACGGTGTGCGATCCGATCTCCACGCCGTTGCCATCCATTTCGCGCACTTGCTCCCAACTGAGGGCGCTGAATTCTGCGGGCGGCGTCACAGGCACAGCCACGCCGGTGAGCGCGGCGAGCTTTTGCAAGGCTGCCTCTTTCTCTGCATCAGGCATGGCTTTCAGCGCCGTGTTGATGCAATTCACCTTTTCAAATTGCGACTGTTGCCGGTTGAGCGTCACGTTGAGCGAGAGCTCTTGCAATGCGGCGTCGAGTGATTGCGCGTCAATGCGTGATGTGAGATAGCGCAGCTTGTCTGTCCATAACCAGGTCTGCCCGTCAATGAATTTGGTTACAACGAAGATGGTGGCGGGCACTTCAAACTTTTTTAAGATGGGAAAGATATGGTCATACGCATCGCGGTAGCCATCGTCAACGGTGATGGCTGCCAAGCCTGCGGGCAACTCTTGATCCTTGATGATGCAGTCGGCAATCGCCGAAAGCGAAACGATGCTGTATCGTGATTTCAAATAGGCGATCTGCTCTTCGAAGGCAGAAGGCGACAAGACGGCACCATTGATACCCTCGCCGACTCGATGATACATCACGATGAGCGCTTTGCCACGATTTGCCAATCGAAACGAAGCAAACACGCCCGCCGCCTGCATCAATTGTAAAGCCGTTTGTTTCATAGACTCGCTACACGCTCC
Source organism: uncultured Clostridia bacterium (assembly GCA_964468725.1). Taxonomy (GTDB): domain Bacteria; phylum Acidobacteriota; class Blastocatellia; order UBA7656; family UBA7656; genus CAYXVU01. The sequence goes on along the minus strand of CAYXVU010000108.1, from coordinate 9,961 downwards.
GCTTACTGGACGCCGGAGCGGTTAAGGACGACGCCGAGAATGTCATCTTGCGTAAAGGGGGCGATGGCTTTGGCCATCTGCGAAGCGGTCAATGCGCCAGCCCGCACCACCAGTAGCGACGTATTGGCAAAGCGCACCATCAGACTGGCGTCTCCCATAGCAAAGAGCGGTGAAGAGTCGAACAGGACGAAGTCGTAATCAGCATCGAAGAGTTTGAGTAGCTTCCAAAAGCCGGGAGCTGCGAGCATCTCGACCGGGTTTTCCAATCGCTCGCGCATCGGCAAGACATCGAACCCGTAGGGAAGGATGCGCGTTATCGCATCGCCGGGTCGCAGATTGCCGGAGAAGACTTCGCCCAGCCCGATTTCGCAACCAATGCCGAGCGCCCTGGTAATCGAAGGATTGAGTAGGTCGCAATCTACGACGAGAACGCGTTGGCGCGCGCGCGTCAAGGCGCAGGCGAGGTTCAAGGTAACACAGGTGCGCCCGTCGCCTCTTTCCGCAGACGTGATGAGAACGCGACGAAGCTCGCGCGTCGCCGCTTGCGAAATCAATTTGAGCGCCAGTTGGTTGTATTGGGCTGCCGCTTTCGGATCGCCGTTGTAAAAGGCGACCAGATGCGGGTCAATCTGCGTCGGGGTGATCGAGATTTCGGTTCGCGGTTTGGTGGCTGAAGGTTGTATCAACGCCCAATCGTCGGCTTGCGTCTTGGCGTTGATCGGTTCGGTGACGAGGGCACGGGTTCTGCCGAGCGAGTAACCCAGAAAATCGAAGTGCGCGATGGAGTCGTCTCCTAACTCGGCTGCATCGAAGGCTGGAGCGGACGGCGACGCGGAATCGAAGTCATCAGCGTCAAAGATCGGTTCGTCGCCTCCCTCTTCGACGGAGAACGCATCGGTTGCGCCCTCATCTATTGAAGCCGCCTCCAGAAGTGCAAGCTTCGGTTTTTGGTGAGAGTATTTTGCCTTGTTTAAGGCGTCGTATATTCTTCCCATCGGGTAACCTTTCAGAGAGCGTTGGGCGGCTACTTGCCTAAAATTTCGAACAAGCGAACGGCGTAAAAAACGAAGGCTAAGACCGGCACGGCAGCGGCTCCAATCAACAGGAGGCGCAGGCTGCGCGCCTGCCATTGGCGACGCGACCGCTGTCGTTCGGTCGTCGTCAGGGTTTCGGGAATCAGAGCAAGAACGGGAACGCCAAGGTAATAGGCCACGTCGCGGTCATCTTGGATGCGGTAGAGCTTCGGGATTTCGAAGGCAATGGCCAGCACCAATCCGGCTCCGAGCGCCATGACAAGGGCGAAGCCCATCAGCTTTCTGCGATTCGGCGCTGCCGGAGTGAGCGGCAGATTCGGTTGATCTACAGTCTGAAAAAATGGCGCACCCGGCCCGGCAGGCGACGGAGTGAAAGGGCGCAAAGCCTCTTCACGTTTGAGCAGATTGCTATAGCGTTCCTTGAGCGAATCTTCTTCGAACTCGGTGACGCGCCCGCTGCCCGATTCATTAGCTGAATGGCTGCCGCCAGAGGTGAAGGGAACTGCGGGCAAAGAACGTGGAGGAGCCGTCGCGCCTGCCAGTGCGCCGCCTGCGGCTTGACGCTTTTTGGCGGTCTCGCGCTGCACGACTTCCAAATCAATTTCGAGGCGCGACAATTCTCTTTGCAGGTTGCGAAGCTCGACCGCTTCCGGCGACGAGGCGGCGGCGCGGGTTGGTTCGCCTTTTGCCGCCGCTTCGGCGATTTGCCGATTGACTTCGGCAAGTTGTGCGCGCGTGTCGGCAATCTTGGGATGACTCTCCGTGTACTGCGCCGTGTAGTCTTTGAGCTTTCCTTCAAGTTCGGCTTTGCGCCGCAGTAGCGCACTGTATGAGCTAGAGCTGCGGTAATCATCCGGCGGCGCTGCCGAGCGCACGATCTCTTGTTGTTGAACGATCTCGCGCTTCTTGTCGGCGATTTGCCGTTGCAGTAAGAACTCCCGATTGCCGAGTTCTTCCATCGAAGCGAGCGCCGCCTCGCGTTCCGTGCGCGACCGCTCGTAGGCTCCCGCCGCGCGACTGGCGGCGGTGGCGCGGGCTGCGCCGAGAGCCTTTTGAGTGCCAACGCCTTTGATACGCGACTCGATCTGTGTAATCTCCGAGCGCACGAAGTGCAACTCTTCGGAGGCCTGCTTTTCTAAAGACGAATTCGCGGCGTTAAAGATGGCCACCACATCGGAGACTACCTGCTTGGCCGTCTGCGCGTCGGGATGGCGAAAACTGAGGGTGAAGGATTCCGGCAAACCGTCATTGTCGCTGCGATATTTGGTTTCGATCTTGATATCTTTGGCCAACTCGGTGGTCGCATAGTCGAGGTTCTTCGTATCCGGATAGAGGGCATAGCGCTCGATCAAGGAGGCGAGGTTGGCGCGACTGGTAATCTGTTCGGTGACGGCAGCGATTTGCGCGCTATTGGCCTGCCGATCAAAAAACTCGCCGGAGACGACGACTAACGCGCGCGACTCGTAGACCTTCGGCAAGTTCAGAATGACGATCAAGGCTGCCAGCAAGACGACGGCAGTGACAAACCCGATCAGGGCTCTTTTCCGCCATAGGATTTGCAGAAATTCGAAAAAACTGCGCGACCGGAAATTCTCCATTGCCACCTCGGTTGAGTTTGGGCTAAACCACCTGAGAAAAGCCATTGAGACGCCTTCTCTGCATGGGCGAAATGCGGAATCCATTTTGCTTTCCATAAAACGCCTATCCCCCGTCGGGGGAATTTCCGGCGCGCAGTGGAAAAGCGGCTGAGAAAGGTATTTCACTAAAGGGCAGAGACTTTTTCGGACTCTTTTAATGCCCATGCAAACCGCTACCGCTGTTGAATCGCAAGCTGAAGCCGCCATCCGTTTGCAAGTTGATGCGATCACGGATGAGGAGGGGTTCGACCGCCTGCGCGAAGAATGGGATGAACTGCTTGAGCACAGTGCTCAGCACCGATTCTTTCTACGCTGGTCGTGGAATCGCTTGTGGTGGAAGACCTATGCGCCGCGCGGCAGCCGGTTGTGGCTGATTACCTGTCGCGACGCGCGCGGTCGGTTGATTGGGCTTGCGCCTTTCTATCTGAAAGGCGTCGGGCGGGCGCAGGTCCACCGCTTGCGCGAGGTCTGTTTTTTAGGCACTGGCATCTTTGTTAAGACGAGCGAGTATCTCGATTTGATCGCGCGGCGCGATTATGAGCCGCAGGTCATCACCTGTTTGACCGACTACCTCCAGCGCAGCAGGGATTGGGATCGGTTGTTGTGGGAAGACGCGCCGGACTCATCGAGTTTGCTCGAACAGTTTCGAATGGCGCTCAGCGGCGATTGGCACATTCAAGCGCGTCAGCGTTCCTACCACGTCAACACCATTGCGAATTGGGGTGATATTGAGCAAGGCCTTCATAAAAAATTTCGCAAGAATCTGTCACGTATGACCAAACGCGTTGTGAACACAGGCGGAGTGCAGTTGCACTGTGTGCGCGACGAAACTGAACTCGACGCGGCGCTGCAAGCCTTGATTCGTCTGCATCAGGCGCGTTGGGCCATGAAGGGCGAGCCGGGCAGTTTTGCGCTCTACGGCATGAAACTGTTCATTGGCGAAGTGGCGCGTGCCAGTTTGCAGGAAGGACGTTTGCGCCTCTGGACGTTGGAACTTAAGGGCAAAACAGTGGCCGCAGAGTTGGCGTTTGTTGACAACGGCATCGCACACTATTTTCAAGGCGGCTTCGACCCCGATTACGCCAAAGAGAGCATCGGCGCGGTAATGGACGGGCTCTGCATTCGTGATTGCATCACCGACCCGATGATTACCGAGTTCGATTTTATGGGCGGCGGCGATGCCTATAAGTCGCTGTGGACGGCGGACGGGCGCGAAACTACCACTTGGGTCTGTGCGCGCAAAGGGTGGCGCACACAAGTTTTTCACCTGCTCACAGGCGGCAAGCAGCTATTGAAAACGACCGCGCGAAGACTGATTTCAGAAAGGCTGCGGCGCGCTCTGCATAAAAAGCTCTTGGCGCGTCGCTACTACACCACACCATGAAGCAAGCAACCGATCTATCGCAATCCTTAGCGGCGTTGACGGCGCCCGATTTTATCATTCGCAGAGCAGGCGAAGGCGACCGCCATCATCTGCTGCCTCTGCTTGAGCAGATGTTGGGCGGCGATGCGGCAGCGCGTTATGAGTGGCTCTACCAAGCCAATCCGCATGGGCAGGCGCTCACTTGGTTAGCTTACGAAAAGGCTGGCGGCGCAGCGGTGGCCTGCACTTCGATGTTTCCGCGTAAAGTCATCATTAGGGGAGAGGAGCGGTTGGGGAGCATCGGGGGAGACTGCTTCGTCGAACCGCGTGTGCGGCGACGCGGGCTGGCGACGGCGCTGCATCGCGTGAGCTTTGTTGAGATGCAGGAGGCAGGCGTGGCTTTTATGTATGGCCCGCCGGTGGTGGAGAACCTTTCAGCGCTTGTCAAAGCCGGTTCGCAGGTGGTGACGGACTATAAGCGTTGGATTCGCTTGCTGGCTACGGATGGCGCCTATCAAGCTGCCATCACTCGCACGCCTTCGCGGGTCGAAGCGCGGCTCGGTAATCTCTCGATTCAAGTGCTGGATCATCTGACGCGCGCCAAGGCCAGCGAATTTATACTCGAACCGGCGACCGAAATCGGAGCGGAGTTTGATGATTGGTTCACGGAGGCAAGTCGCACCCACGAGATTGTCTGTCAGCGAGATAGCCGCTATCTACGATGGCGGTATCAACAAGCGCCGAGCGGAAAGCAGAAGCCGCTGGCTTTGCGGCGCGAAGGCAGACTAGAAGGCTTTGTCGCGCTCGAATTGGCGGGCGATCATGGGGCGATTGTCGATCTGTTTACGGCGTGTGAGCCGCAGATGATGGATGCGGCTTTGCAGCTAGCTATTGAGTATGCAACAGATCGGGGGTGCAGGAGTCTGGAAATCAGCTTGACCAAAAAGAGCAGGCTTGCCGGTCGGCTTTTGCGGTTAGGATTCATCGGACGCGATGAGCGAGGCTTTCAAGTGGCGCTTGTCGCCAACGACGGGCAAGCCGCTTGTCTGCTCAATCCGCTGGCTTGGCATTTTACTGAGGCCGATCAAGATTTAGATACCTGTTTCCCAAGTCATGTATAGGACAGTGGTAAGGGCGGGGAAGTGAAAAAAAAGAGCGAGCCCTTTGGCTCGCTCTTTTTTTCCGTAACCGGAGCGAATTAGAAGTTAAGTTTCGCGCCGATCTGCACGGCTCGCGGGCCGCCGGAGCCGAAGGCTTGTCCAGCGCGGGCGCGCGGTTGACCAAAGCCCGCGCCGATGACTTGCGCTGTGGTATCAAAGACCAGATTGGCAGTGTTGAAGATGTTGAAGACTTCCACCAAGCCGGTGACTTTGTATTTCTCTTTGACCGTGAAGATCTTTGAGAAGCGCAGGTCATGAGATTGGAAGTTATCGCCGAATTCGAACTCGGTGGGCAGTACCAACGCGGGAATGGCAGTGCCCTGTGCGTCGGGTCTAGCAGCGAATCGGGCATTGAATTCCGCGACGAGTCGGAACAACTCTTCACGGCTGGTGCCGCGATTGAGCGAGTTGATTTCCAGACCTGGCAAGGTGTCGCTGCGCGTGCCATCGCCGTTGAGATCAATGTTAGTTGGCACGCGGGCGTTGAAAGGACCGCGGCTGCGGAAGATGGAGACTAACGAACCTTGAATGCCGAAAGGCAGATCAACGATGCCGCTGAAGACGAAGCTGTGACGCGCATCAGCACCCAGATTGCCTTCGAATTCGAACCAGTTCTCTTGGTTTTCACCCGTGAAGTAGCCGCGCAAATCCGAGAGCGAATAGCTGGCGGTGAACTGGAAGCGATTCGAGAAGCGCTTGTCCAATTTCACCAGCAACGCTTTGTAGGTGTTGCGGTTCCCATGTTGGATGAAGTTAAAGACGCCGTTCGAGCAGATGGCGCTCGGATCAATTGATTGCGCTGCCGAGCAGCGTGGCAGCGTCGAGCCACCGTTGGTCACTGCGCGTTGGGTCAGGTTATAGTCGGTGATGAACTGCTGGTGCAGCGATTTGCGAAGCACAAAGTCGGCTGTGACCGCCATGTTGTGAGGCAACTGACGCGCTACCCCAATGTTGTAATGAATCGTGTAGGGCGTGACATTGCCGGTGTCGAGCAAGTCTTCGCCGGTCTTGAACAACTCAATGCCGACAACTCCTTGACTGCCGAGGGCACTGAAGAGGCCGCTAATCTGCGCGTTTTGCGCTGCGAGAATGCTCAGGAAGTTAGCGCCGGTAAACTTCGTCGGCCCCGACAAGAAGCTGATGGATTTGCCAATCGGCGGGTTGATCCCCGCCACCGAGGCGGGCAGCCCCGGAATCTGCGGGAAGGCAATGGTATTGCGATAGAAGTCGCCGGTCAGCGGAATGCGACCGTTAAGCAGCGGCCCGAGAGCCGTGCGCTCGCGCAGGCGGGTGACGAACAGCGCCGTGTCATAGTAGATGCCGGAGCCGCCGCGAATGACCGTCTTGCCATCGTTCTTCACATCCCAAGCAAAGCCCAGAGCCGGTCCGATGTTGTCTTTGTCTTTGGGCGAAGGTCCGAGGTCGCCGAGGAAGCGGCCTAAAATCTGCGGGTGATCGAGGTCGTGGTTATAGAGGTTGGTCTCGTACATATAAGACGCTCCGAAGTTGAGCGTCAAACCGGGTCTGGCCAGCCACGAATCCTGCAAGTAAAAACGGAAGCGATTGCTCTCTTGCGCTTTCTTGCGATTGAAGGGTTGCGGTTGAATGGGGTCTCCGAGACCAACGTTGGCGCTGCGGATGGGCAGTTGGAGAAGCCCCGCGATGGTAATCGGCACGTTGGGATCGGTGACAAAGGCCGGAAGCGGTATCGTCGCTGCCGCTTTGACGATGGCGGGCAGGGGAGCCGCAGCGATCTGCGCGTTGGAGAATGCCACGATCTCGGGGTCCCAGAGGACGACGAGCGCCGGGTCTAAGAACGCCCAGCCGCCGCTGCCATGGTTGAATTCCCATTCGCCGCCGAAGCGGATGCGGTGCGCGCCTTTTTGCCAGTTGACGTTATCGGAGGTTTGGTAGCGGCTGAGTTTACGACTTTGCGGAGCCTGCGTGCTGTTGCCGAGTTGGAATTCGATGCCGGTAAACCCGACCATGATGATCTGCACGCCGCCGCGTCCGAGGCAACCGGGTTCGGTAGACGGACAATCGGACTCTTCTGGGATCAAGCTGCGGTTGTCAATGCGCTGATAATTGAAGCGCAGATCGTTGACGAGGTTCGAATTGACGAGGGTCGTTACGCCCAAAATGCCGTTGTGATCGCGGTTGGTATTGACGCGCCAATTCGAAGGCAGGGAGTTGAAGTCAACTGGTGCAAAGGTGTCGTTCCAGTCATAGCTATAGCGCGCGAAGAAATTGTTTTTGTCGCTGAAGAATTTGGGAATGTCAACGCGCCCATTGACGACGAGACCATCGTACGGACTGGTAAAATTGGTGTCGAGCGCGCGGAATCTCGAAAACCCTCTGGTGATGGTCGAGAAGACCGAATCTTGATCCAGCCATTCGGCATTGCCGAAGAAGAACGCTTTATCCTTTTTGATTGGGCCGCCAAGCGAGCCGCCATATTGGAAGCGGCGGAAATCGGGCGCGCCTTGATTGAGGGTCGGCACGGCTGCCCATTGATCGTCGCGGGCAAAGAAGAGGCCGCTGCCATGAAATTCATTGGTTCCAGTCTTGGAAACGATATTGATCGCGCCGGTTGAGGTGACGCCGGTCGAAAGATCAAAGTTGAAGGAAGAGATCTGGAATTCTTGAATCGTCTCGGTCGAGAAGTTTTGCGCAGCGCCGCCGGTAACGTTGTCAAGGACGCTGCCGCCATCAACCGTAATTCTAGTATTGGCCGGGTTGGAACCGCCGAAGGAGACGTTGAAGAGGTTATTGGCATTGCCTGGGCTGCTGACCGAGACGCTGACGCCCGGTTCGAGCAAGGCCAGTTGCAGGAAGTTGCGGCCATTGAGCGGCAAGGCGTCAATCTTTTTATTGGAAATCACGCCTTCGATGCGGTTGCTGGTCTTGTCAATGATAGGCGCGTTGTCGGCGCTGACTTCGACGATTTCATCGGCCTTACCAACTCTGAGGGTGGCGTCGCCGGAGTTGGTTTTGCCGACTTCGATAACGGAGGTGAAGATCGCTGTCGCAAATCCCTGTGCTTGGATTTTGACTTCGTATTCACCGGGCAGTAGGGTGCTGACGAGGTAGATGCCGTCGTTGCCGGTATTGACGGTGCGGACTTCGCCAGTGCCTTTATTGGTGACGGTGACTGTGGCGTTCGTAACCACCGCGCTTTGCTCATCCACGACTGTGCCTTTAATGGAGCCGGTCGGACTTTGCTGAGCGAAGACGGGCGCAACGAGGTTTGCTACCAGCGCGACGAGGGTGACGAGCGGCAGCAAGCGTCTGAGCGTTTTTCGCATACCTTCTTCTCCTTTCAAATTCCTGTAAGCGAGTCGAGTGCCTCTTGAAGGGCCTGATGATTTGAGTGCCTTATGGATGGCTAACCCAATAAAGACTCTCGTGCCTGAGACTCAAATTCAGACTTACGTTAGTAGGCCGCACACAATACGTTTATGAATTACTCGTTATTGTACTGCTAGAGAAAATAGTCAGACGCGCTATTCATAGTCTTTTCCGTCGGGGTTGTCAAGCCTTTCGACTGTTACGACTTGCCCGCCCGAAAGGCGCTCAGGTCGCCCAATCTAAGCTGCGATAAATGTCTGGCTGAACAAGCGGATGACTCCAGATTGCGCTTCGCCGCTGCGTGCTCAATTTTGACCGACTGACCGGAAAGTTACGAGCATATGGAAACGACAAATCCCTGCGGGTTGGCTCGCGCCTGACGCGCCGGTAGAGACTCCGAATTTTGTCTCTTGCCGCCGGAAACTTTTCTGTAGACGATCCTCACACCGTTGCTTTTTATCCGTAGTCTTGATCGGGAGTGGCTACCCGTTTTACAGGATCGGAGGCGATAGTCGTTGCAGAGCGTATCAATAATCCTGCGATTGGCGCAGGCAAAAGCCTATGACGGCGCAATGAGGGGACTCAACCTTATGGTGTACGGACGATACTGAATCGTCGGTCAGCGGCTCTCGGTCGGGCGATGGTTTTACCGCTAAGCCTTGTCATCCTTGCGCTTGTCTTGGTGCTTGCGGACGGCACGGCGATTGCGACACCCCTAGCGTCGGCATCATGGCCGCAAGTTCAGTTAGGGGGACAACGATGATGAGATGGAATCCAAAGCTTGGCGCGATGGTATTGAGTTTGGCTCTGCTGATGGTCGCCGTAGCGCCCGCCAACGCGCAATCCTTCGGCGGCAGCATGTCCACGAAAAAGAAGGTTGCCATCATAGGCGGCGGCGCGGCTGCGGGCGCAGTTGCGGGCGGCTTGCTCGGCGGTAAGAAAGGCGCGGCCATCGGAGCGGCGGTCGGAGGCGGGGCGGGCACCGCTTATGTCTATATCAAGGGCAAACGCGAAGAAGACCGCTGGGAAGAGTACGGCTACCGAGACTATGACGACGACGATTACTACTACAGTCGTCGGGATGACAATCGTCGCTATGTCAATCGCCGCGATGGCAGGCGAGGCAGTTCAGGACGTTGCAACTAAAGGGTTGCCCTCGCGCCGTCGCCCGCTAGAGCACAGGCCAGCGTGAGGCTGTGAAGTTTGACAGAGATATTCTTTCGGCTTGGCCGCGTATGGGGAGCAAACCATCGCGCTGCAAAAGCAGCACGACTGTACGCGGCCTCTGCTTTTAGCGCGGCTGACGGCGGCGTTTTTGCAGAACCGTTCTCAGCAACAGACTCTTTAAGCGTATCTCCTCTTCGCTCTCAATGGTCAGACCTGCGGCATAAATCGGAATGTCGCTGTGCTCCAGTCCTT
>CAYXVU010000107.1:0-19484 GCA_964468725.1 uncultured Clostridia bacterium | reverse complement strand
TGAAGAGGGCGTCCACTTTGGTGGCGGTGATCGAAGGGGCGAAAAAGGGCGTTGCTGAACGCGCCATTGCGACAATAGGTAAAGGTTTAGCCGATTCAACAGGGGCACCAACCATCGGTTCAGGCAGAGCGGATGCCGATGACGAACTCGCAGGGTTGGGAGATATAGGGAAAACAGAGATAAGCAGAAAAAATACGGCGCAGATGCTGAAGATCAGAATCATCGGATTGCGAAATGCGGGTGTAGAAAGAACTCGCTTCATAACTTACTCCTTGAGGATCGGCTGTTGATCTTTGGTGTATGTTTTTGGTCCCCACTAAATCCTGCGACATGGCGATGCAGGAATCAGTGGATTCGTCGAACAGGTTTACCGGAAACCGAGAAGAACTGGCGGTTTCGTCTATGTTAGCCTCGAAGCCGGGGGCATTGACAAGCGGTAGTGACGCCGGAAGAAGAGAGGGGAGACCGGTCAGAGGGTCGCCATTAGATCGCTTGGCAAGCAAAGTCATCCGTCAAGAAACGGAGCCTCGAACCTTCTCTCATTCGTTGAGCCATTACCCTAAATCACTTATTAAGCCGTCAGGCAATCAGCGCATCTTACGATGCCCGTCTCAGTTCGATTTGCTTGAGCGAATCAGTACCCGTTGCGGTGCGCGTGACGATTCAGAGTTTGCTTACAGGTTCAACCCTACACGCGAGGGCGATAGTAACAGGAACGCACAAGAAAATCTAATCAAATCTAACCTTGCAAGAACTGTCAGGAACTTGTGGGTTGCCGAAGGTAGAGCCGTCAACGGATGGTTCAAGCAAGATGAATAACGAGGCAAGTCCGGGCTTGCCCCGTTGCATTCGGCTAGCCGCGCGGCGGGAAGACGCCTTGCAACGCGATGCAGAAGTTGAGAGTCAAGTACGGCATCATGTTGTTATGCGGTTGATCGCCGCCTGCCGGTACTAAGGTTTGGTCGGACAATATCACGTTAGCGGCGCCTTGATAAAGCGTTCCGCTGGCAGAGACAGCAAACGAGGCAGTGGCGCTCACCACATTAGTGTCGGCTAAGTCCACACCGTTTCCGCGCATGGTGTGAGAATGAGAAGGTATCTCACTCTCTAACAAGCTCACGGTCTCAGAGCCGCCAGTCTCACCAATGTCATGGAGCGACAGCCCCGGCCCCTGCCCCCAAAACATGGGAGCATTACCTTGCATATTGGGCAAAGCGAAGTTCGATTTGCCATTGCCGCCATAGGTGGTGCCCAATAAAGAAAAGAGCGCCGTATTCTGTGAAAGCGGCAACAACTGCCCGTCGCAAAAAGCCCATCCCTTCGGGGCAAAGTTGAAGGGAAAGATACGAATTTCTGCTACAAACGGATCTGCCATAGAGATTCTCCTTGCTCGTTAAAGAAAGCCAACATCCCAATTATGTAACAGCTTGCGAAACTCTCTTTTCGCGCCCTCACAATCATGTGGGACTGGGGAAGATCCCGAATAGGGAGATGATGAAGCTCACGCACAGATAGGGCTGAAAGTTGGTATGCGGTTGGCTGCCGCCGACCGCACTAACCGCACCGGCGTTAAAGTTGGCGTTCGGAGCATCGTTGATGTACGGGACAACGCTAAACGAGTTGGCAGGCGAATTTCCGGCAGGGTTGACCTGATCGCCGGTAACCGCAGCGCCCAGCATCGGATGGCCGTGGGCAGGCATCTGACTGACCGTGAGGGTGACTTCTTCAACGCCTCCGGTTTCGGCCAGAATAAAGCCGTTCCCCATGTGAACCGGTACGCGCCCTTGCAGATCGGGCAGCGCAAAGGTGCTTTGGCCATCTCCGCCATAGGTTGTGCCAATCAACTGAAAGAGCGTCTCATTCTCTGAAATAGGAAGTAACTGCCCCGCGCAAAACATCCACCCAACGGGGGCAAAATTGCCGCCAAACATTCTGATTTCTCCAACATAAGGTTGTGCCATAATGTTCTCCTTAGTTCGGGCTTGGGAAGATGCCTTGCAAGGCGATACTGAAGTTCAACGTTAAAAACGGCTGCATATTCAAGTGCGCCTGACTTCCGCCGGTATTCGTGATTGTACCGGAACGGAGAGCCGTCAGACTCGCGGGAGCATGATAGGCGTTGTTCGCCCCACCCAGAAACCGCCCGGTGGGATTGGCATTACCGCCTGTCGCCACCGATGATCCGTTTGCCACATGCACATGGGTCGGCAGTTCGGAGATCGAAAGCGTATGCGCTTGTTCGCCGCCGCGTTCACCCAACGTATGGCCGCTTCCCATGTGAATCGGGACGCGCGCACGTAAATCCGGCAAGGCAAAGTTCACCCGCCCGTCGCCGCCGTAGGTAGTCCCCAACAACGAAAACAACCCCTGATTCTGATTGATGGGAAGCAATTGTCCGTCGCATAACGCCCAGCCTTTGGGCGCAAAGCTGAAGCTCATAATCCTGATTTCGGAAAGGAAGGGTTCTGCCATAGAGTTCTCCTTCTAAATTTGACGCTCACCCAGAAGAGATAGGTGAAGGTGTAGGTACTGATTTGAATGGTTACCGGAGCGGTTGTACCGCCTGAGTCATCTGAAAACCGAGGTTTAATTTTGACTGAAAGCTAAATCAGTTTCAGGTCAATGTGAGAGTTGCCTTGAGAAAATCACCTCGAAAGCACGGCGATTGTAGTACTCAGCCCCCCGCACGTCAAGGAAACATCTGAAAAAACACAAATTATTGTTGTCGCGACCCCTACGAAGAAATAGACTAGCGACAACCTGTATAGGTTTTCAGGCCAATTTTTTCTAAGGGGACAATTACACATGACAACCTCACGTAGACAGTTTCTCAAAAGCGGTACGACTGCCTGTTTGGCAACGGTTTTCACTTTGGGGATGAATGATTGGGCGTTCGGGCAAGTGGACAAACAACCGGCGAAAAAGCCGGGCGGAACGGGTACGCCGACCGATGCGCTGGCGTCTTTGAACAAAGAAGACTTTGACAAGTATATCTACACGCCGTTTACGGTCAAAAACGAAGACGGAGCGACGTTTGAGGTCGAATTGGTCAATGTCGAAAACCTCTTTGTTTCGCAAAGGCAAGGCTTGGAGGGCTTCACCCTCGTATTTCGCGGCTTTCAGGATACGCCGCTCGGTCAAGACACCTATTCGTTCGAACACGCAAAGCTCGGCACCTTCAAACTCTTTATCGTGCCGGGGCAGACCTACGGTCGCACACACTATTACGAAGCCGTCATCAACCGCTTACCGAACTAACCGGTTGTCGGGCATAGGTCGAAGGCGACAGTTGAAGGTCACAGGTTGAGGGTTGAAGGTTAGCGATCAAGAGGCAAACGTTGACTGGCGGCAAGTGGGTGAGCCGGTCGCCGCTCGTCATCAATCTGTTCTTCCCTCCTTCGCAACCTCGCCCGCCTGCCATTGCATCAGGTAGTGCGCCCCGTTTTCGGCAATTTGGCGAAAGCCGAGGCGCTCAAAAAGCTTGAGTGACGGATTGTAGCTTTCGACGTGAATTTGCAGCGGTAGCCCGGCTTCCTTCGCTTCGCTCATCAACTCGGCGAGCAGGCGTGAGCCGATGCCGTGATTGCGAAACTGCGGCAACAGAGTAATGTCGAGGATGCGAATGAAGCGGTCTTCTCTGGCAAGGTAGAGGCGACCGACCGGCGTGCTGTCGTTGAGGATGATGCTGTGAACGGCAGTCGGATAGTGCGTTTGGTAGTGGTCGCGCTGGGCGTTGAATTGAAAGCGAACGAATAGCGCACGCTGCTCTTCATCCCAGGGCGTTAAAGCCAGCTCTTCGAGTCGCGTGCTGCCGTAGACAGTCAGCAGAAAATCTTCGTCTTCGGGGGTGACGGCGCGCAGAGTCAGGTTCACGCCTCTTCCTCCTTGACGCCGATGCGATTGAAGAAGGCTTCGTATTGAATGCCCTTTTGATCTTTCCCGACGGGCACGAGGAAAAGGCCAAACTCGCCCAATTTTTCATGCTCCATCGGGTAGATAGCTTGTGGCAGAAGGAAGTCACTGGGGCCGCGAAAGATGGCCGACACCTGCTCTTGCTGGCGGGCGGAGGGCAGCACGGTAACTTCTATGAGTTCGAGTTCGAGAGTGGAGGAGTCGGCCAGAAAGACTCGGAAGATGGTATGGAGATTCTCTTTCAGGGTCGTCTTATTCAGATTTTCGATCATCAGCAGTATTTCCTCGTATTCAGACAGTATTTTCGGGAAGCGAAGACGATGCTTCTCGCTTCGACCATTCCATAAATTGGTGTGAGCCGGTGTCGTGAATGGTCACAAACCCCAGCCGTTCATAAAGGCGAATGGCCGGGTTACCATAGGCGACATGCAAACGCAGAGGCAATCCGGCTTGCTGCGCTTCGGCTTGTAAGTGACCGATCAAGTCAGCGCCGATGCCGCAATTGCGCCAGTCGGGCAGCAGAGCAATATCAGCCAGTCGCAACTCATCCGGCAATCGCAATACCAGCAGGCGGCCAATCAACTGTCCGTCCATCAAGATCACCTGCTGCTCGACGGCTTCGGACTGCGCGCGATAATGCTGCTCCTGCGCGTGATATTGCAAGCGCAAAAACATTTCGGCTTGTTCGGGGTGCTCCGCCAGCATCGCCAACTCCGCGCTCCGCGTGCTGCGATAGAGGACAAATAAGAAGGCTTCGTCATCCGCTTGTGCAGGGCGTAAGCGATAGTCTGGCAAGTTGCGTTGCATCAGCCTCATCCGTTGACTTGATAAGCGACAACCGGAACCAAATCGGCAAAGCGGAACGATACGAGACGAAAGGAGATCAAAGAGGCGAACCGATTGGCACGCTGCGCCCTTCATCATTCAGTAATCAATCGTCCGGGTTCAGGGTTGAGCCTTTCCGAAGCTCGTCACTGCGCTAGTTATTTATTGTTCTTTTCCGTTTTTGGCAAGAGCTTTTTGAACTGCGGCAGATTGGCCAACGGTTTCAAATCCGCTTCATCGGCTAACTCCTCTGCAAAGTCTTCATCGAGTTCGAGGGCGCGTTTGAGCGCGGCAATTGCTTCTTGCGCTCTGCTCAACTGTGCCAGCGCACAGGCGCGATGGTAGTGCGATTGTGCCACTTCGTCATCCAGTTTAATCGCTTGCTCTGCGGCAGCAAGCGCCGCACGCCAGTTGCGTTGCAAGCGATAGGTTTCGGCTAAGCTATTATGAGCCGCTACGTTTTCGGGCTCCAATTCAAGGGCGCGTTTCAACAATGGCAGAGCCTCATTGACGCGCTCGCTAAGCAAGCGAATCTGTGCGAGCGCGATATTAGCGCGGGCATTGGTCTTCAGGCGGTCGGGAGCAAAGGCGATCAAGGCTTCGAGTTCCGCCACCGCGTCATCCAAAAACAGGTCATTCAGCACTTCGGTCAGCAGATCGAGTAGAGACCCGCTTTGTTTCTCCCCCTCGTCAATCGCCTTCAACGCCTCAGCGTACTTCTGCTTACTCGTCAACAGCGCTGCCAAATCCACATAGAGTTCGGCATTGCGCGGGTCGCGTTCAATGGCGACGCGATATTTGGCTTCCGCATGTGTGTCGTCTTTGCCAGTCAGCAATAAGGCCATTGCGGCATGCGGGCGCGGATCGCGCGGTTCGACTTTGCTATAGCGCTCATAGTATTCGAGGGCCTTTTGGTGATGCTCTTCGCCTGCCGCTTCATAATAGTAAGCCAGCCGCAAAAGGGCAGGGATAAACGGCGGGTCTTCGGCAATCAATTCGTTATAGAGTTTGACCGCTTCATCTTTGCGTTCAACGCCTTCCAAACAGAGCGCCTTAGCGAAGCGCAGATGGCGATCACGCGGGTGCGCGGTCAAACTCAGTTCGGCCAGCTCTAGCGCCGCTTTCGCCTCTTGCTGCATGGCCAGCAACACGCGCGTATAAGCGGTCAGGTAAGAGGCAGCTTGCTTCTTACCTTCCTGCTTCTGCCGCATCACCTGTACGGCAGGCAGAAAGAGTTCGGCAACGATGCGATAGTCGGTGTCGGCGCGTTCGACTTCTGTCAACATCCATGCATCGCCGCGCCGCAGGAAATGGAACTTGATGAGGTAGTCTTCGCCGATGTCCGATTCCAATGCCCACGCAATCGCCGTGTTGCCCGTCTCTTCGACTTTGAGCAGACGCATCGCTTGCTCAGCACCCAGCAGATTGTCAAACCCTCCGGCAATTTCCGCTAGCAGCCGTCGGTAGGCATTCCACATCTGATCGTGCTCGCTATCACTCATTTGCGCCCAAGCGCCCGCGCCGACGAACCTATCGGTCAGCATTTCGATGTCGAGCGCGATGGTGAGCGCCGATTGCTCTTTTCTCGATAACTCTTCGATCAGTTTGGCTGCCAGCGCCGTCACCTCCTTTTGAAAGTCGGGGATGCCGCGTCTGGCTTCGATGATTTCGACGCCGATGGTGTTCAGAATGGTATAGCTAAGCAACTCGCCGGTCGTGCCGCGCACGTGTGTGGCATCGGCAAACTCTGTTCCCCAAGTCGGATCCATCTCCACCCATTCGCCAACGTAAACCTCTACCCAAGCGTGGCCGCCGAAAGCGCCTCCGCTATAGGCAATGCCCGAAACAATGCGCGCAGGCAGACCGAGCGACCGCGCCATTGCAACAAACAGTTCGCTAAATTCAAGGCAATCGGCCTCTTGCGTCGCCAGCGTCTGAGCGGCATCGGCATCGTCCACTCGCTTCCACTTGAGATTTTTGTATGTCCAGTCGGCGAGTTTGCGCGCTGCCGCCCAGGCGTCGCGTTCTTCGCCGACGATTTCGCGGGCTTTCTGCATCACGGTCTGCTCGTCCGAACGAATCTGTTTGGTCGGTTTGAGGTACTCTTCAAACCCCTTGGCGGCAATCGGCAGTTGCGCTTTGCGCAAGGGAGCCGGGGGGCGTGCCTGCACTGTGACTAGCAATTCGCTTTCACTCCGTTTCTCAACCGCTTGATGCGCAGAGGTCAAATCCTCTTTGATGCGATCAATCGCTCCCGCATTTTTAGCGGTGATCTTCAATTTCAGACTATCAAGGCGCTGCTGGTCAGAGATCGGTGCGCCGCGCGCTTCCAGCACAGCGAAAGCCAGGTCAACCTGTTTGGACAGAGCCGAAAGTTCGCCGACTGAATAGCGCCCTTCGCGGTCGAGCGAAACCGAGAGTTTGGCTTCAATGCCTGCATCCGTCATCGTCGCGTACAGATGTTGACTATGAAAAGCCGTCGCCATAGCAGTGAGACGCGCAATCGCTTGCGCCGTCTCTTCGTCGCGCGCTTGACCGAGGAGTTCAGCATTCGCAGCCTCAATGCTGTAGCCGCCGAAGATGACCATGCCCGCCGATGTTTTCTGTAGCGCGCGCCCGTAATCGCGGGTCGCAATCAGTCTCTCTTTGGCATCGAGTCGCGCCAGCGCCGCTTCGTTACCGGCAAAGATGAGATAGCCATTCTTTATCGTCACAACCAATTCGCTGGTGCCCATCTTCACGCGCGCCGTTTGGCCGCTCGCCTGCGCTTGTTTGAAGAGTTGATTTTGCGCAAAGGCAGTTGCCAGTTTTTCGGATTTCAGTTTGAAGAAGATCGCCCACGGAAAGTCCCAATTCGCCTCTTCAAATTTGGGCAACCCTAACAGAGCCAACCCGCACTCCGCGCCGAGTTCAGGCAGAATCTCTTTTTCAAAGTCCGGCTTCCACATTTCGACGATGTTCTGTTTCTCTTTGCCGCCGAAAAACGCCTCACCCAGTTCGCGCCAAAAGGTCGTCGCCTCAAGTTTCAACATGGCGTAGGCGACGGTCGAAGCGGGCAGCACCTCTTTCGCCGAAGCGAGGTCAGCAGGTTGAAACGGCGAGAAGGCTTGGAGCCAGTCGCGGTCTTTGAAAGCGATATTAAATAGGTTCTCCCACGCCGTATTCGAAATCTTTAACGCCCCGCTTTCGATAACCGAATCATCCCGACCCTTCTCTGCCCGCTCGGTCATCGTTGAAAACATCTCTCCGAAGTTGCTCATGTAGAGCACCTCTCCACCTGCGGCAACGAGGCGGCGAAATTCCGGGTTAGCGGCCAGCTTTTCGCCCTCGCCGGAGAGGCGCACCAGCACATCGCGCAGCGCGTACCAGTCGGGCGCTAGCACCGCCGCATCGCCAACATAAGCGACATAGATGGGATCGTCAGAGACTCGTCCCTCGCCGTTGACGCTGAGGTTGCCAATAATCTTGACAGCATAACCCTGACACTGATCGTAACCAACGAATGCCCCTTTGACGCGCTCAACGGCTTTGCTGCCGGTGGTCGGTGTGGGGTCAAGCGTGGCCGCCGCGCCGAGCGGTAACAGAGCCGGAGCCAACCCGATCAGCCGCGCACCGATGGCAAAACTATCGGGCAACTCTTCGAATCCGCCAAGCTGCGTTTGATAGACCGATAGCAAGCGTTCGAAGCGCTCACGATTGGCAACTCGCATGACAATGGCTTTGCGTTCTTTCGCCTCCGCAGGCGCATCTTTGGCTCGCCAAGTCGCGGCAGCGACAGGTGAATTCGGCTTGATGCCGATGTAATCCAACACAGAGGGCGCGCTTTCGGTCGCCAGCATGCGTTTGACCTGCCCTTTGAACAGGTTGACGGTGAACACCAGCATTGCTTGTCCGCGCGCCGAATCCATCTGGATGCTGCCCAAGGAATCATCCAGTTTATCGAGCGCAGCGGTCAGATCAGGCACAGCGACAAAGCCTGTAACATTGGCCGGAAAAAGGTTTTCACCAAGCGGCGCAATCAGCGCGGAGGGGGCAGGGGGATCGGTTGTGGTCGGCAGCGGCGCAGCGGGGCGCGTCCCCTCCGTCAGATCGCGGGCGTATTCCGCCCATACCCAATTGGCGATAGGCAAATCGGTCAGCGATTGCTTGATGAGGGCTGCGCGCTCAGCAGGAGGAAGTCCGGCAAGTTGGTCGCGCAGGCGGATGCGTTTGATGGTGGCGCGCAATTCATCGGCCAGCCACAAGCGGTCGGTCGGCGGCGGGTCTGTCCCTTTGCTGGTTGTTACCGGACGGCTTTCGAATTTTTGAATCTGCGCTTCGATGCGGGCGATCTCTTTTACCGATGCCGAGCGTGCCAAACAACGGGCTGCGCCTTTTTGTACATCGGCATGAGGGGAAGCGAGCAGCGTGAAGAGGTCTTCGAGAGGCAATGCCTCGCGGCGTTCTTCAGCAACTTGCAAGGCGAGCGCCGTATAAGCGGGCACATCTTGCGCGAGGATCTTCTTGAGCGGCATCTTGAAATCGCTTGGTAGAATATCGCGCAGCAGGAGGACACCGACCAATTCGCGGTTTGAAACGGCGAGGTTGACTTCAATCGGCGGCGCCTTTGCCGCGATGAAGCCAACCGATGGCGCGTTCTCCGGCTTCTTGCCCGCACTCTTTTTGCCCTGCTTCTTAGTTATGCGCGTAGCCGGTGGCGGTGGTGGAGGTGGCGGCAGTGTGGTTCGTTTCGGAGCAATCAACGGCGGCATAATAGCAGGCGCAGGCGATGCCCGGGAAAACAGCTCTCCAACAATTTGGACACGCATCTTTGCCGAGAGTTGCGGCCAGATTTGCATCAGAGCCGGGGTATTGTACCAATCCATCGCGTGGCTGCGCAGGGCACTCAACAAGTTCGGATGCTCGAGCAGACGTTTGACAGCGCGTTCGGCAACGAAGGGTTCGCGATCTTCGAGGGCAAACAGCAAGATGTCGGTCAGTCGCGGATTGCCGCTCAGTGCCATCGCCTCGACGGCTGCCGCGCGAATCATCGAACGTGGGTCTGCCAGCAAATCCATTGCCGGATCGGGAGACTCTCGATAGATCGTTGCCAGCCGGGCAATCGCTTTGCTGCGCGTCGGCGGCTCAAGGCTATCAAGGTCGGGAAGCAACCCTTGAACTTCATCAATCCGACTCGGCTTGTCGCCGCCGAGGACGCGGGCGCGGGATTCCGTGAAGCGAAAGAAATCAAACTGCGGCGTCACGATGAGCGCCGATTGCAGCACCCCTTTGAAGTAGGGTTCCAACTGCGCCGCGCGCTCGGCAGGCACGATAAAAATGAAGGTATACGCCTGACTGCCATTTACCGTCGTCCAGATCATGCGGCGCGAAGCCGCGCCGGTCACTTCAACAACCTCGAAAAGAATTTCGCGCCCTTCGAGGCTGGCGATTTCGGTTTTGCGAACCGTGATGGCATCCGGCCCGCCTGGCAGATTGCGCAACCCTTGCATCAACCCTTGCACATAGCCTTTCAAAGGCAGCCCTTCGGGAATCTCTTCGATGATGACGGTCAGTTGCGCGCCTTCGGGGCTCGTGAAACGCAACCCATCCGTCGCTTTCTGCCAGTCGGCGGGAACGCGAAAGGTCAACGTCTGTTCGGCATCCACAACACGTGCAAAGAGCGCCGCAGGCACTTTGAAGCTCTGCCATTCGGCTTCGCGTTCGGCAACAGTTAGACTCTGCGCCGAAGCGCGAGCCAGTAGACACAGCAGGAAAACAAGCCCATACACAGTGGCGTTGCAAAACCATCTTTTCATCGGTTCACCTGTCGAATCTGGCGAAAACGGTAACCCTGAGTTGTCTAGGTTCGCGAGTTCGTTCGTTGATCTTGATGCGGCTTAGAGATAATAGCGCACAAGCCATTCGGCTGCCATAGCCGGTTTGCTGGCGTCTTTGACCGCGACCGTTACGGCCCAAGTGAGTTGGTAGCCGCCGGTCACATCTTCGACGGCTTGCAAGGTGCAGCGTGCCTGAATGGGCGAGCCGACCGGCACCGGCGAGATAAAGCGCACGCGATTGAGTCCGTAGTTGATGCCCATCTTGAAATTGCCTTGCACCGTGACGGTCTGGCTGATGAGGTGTGATAGCAGCGAGAGGGTGAGAAACCCGTGCGCAATGGTTCCGCCAAACGGCGTTTCGGCCTTTGCCCGCTCGGCGTCCAAATGAATCCATTGATGATCGAGGGTGGCGTCGGCAAATTCATTGACCCGTTGCTGAGTGACTTCAAACCAATCACTCGCGCCGACTTCTTGCCCGACCAGAGATTTCAATTCGTCAACTCCTTCGATGATACGTGCTGGCATAGATTCTCCTTGCAGTTTAGATAGCGTTCTCTTTTCGAAAGGCGGCGATCTCTTCATCGGTAAACCCTAACTCCCTAAGCACAGCATCGGTGTGTTGGCCAGGGGTCGGGGCGGGGTGACGAATCTCGCCCGGCGTTTGGCTCAGGCGCACGGCGGTGGTCGTCAGCGGCACCGGCTTACTGCCGCCGGGATAGCGAACCTCTTCAAGGATGCGGCGCGCGGCAATCTGCGGATCGGTCAATACCTCGTCGAGCGTATAAATTTTTCCGCATGGCAAGCGTGCCGCCTCCAACTCTTGAATCGCTTCAGCGCTGGTGCGCGCTGCGCACCATTCGGACATGGCTTCGGTGATGACCTCTGCATGCGAAGCGCGGCTCAAATCGTCGGCAAAGCGCGCATCGCCAATCAACTCTTCACGGCCAACCAAGCGCGCCCATCGGCGAAACATCGGACTGCCAATCGCCTGCACAATGATCCACCCGTCGCGCGTGCGATAGGTGTCACCCGGCGCAATGTGATAGGCACGATTCCCCTGTTGCCGACGTTCGATTCCAGTCACCGCGCGTTCGGCAAGCAGCGGCAACATGAAGGTCACGCCGGTTGCCAGCAATGAAACGTCAATAAGTTGCCCTTGTCCAGTCTTCTCTCGATGATAGAGTGCGACCATCGCTCCGAAGGCTGCGTGCAAAGCCGTCCCATAGTCCACATAGGATACGGTTGCGCGAATCGGCACATCCGGGAAGCCGGTCAAACTCATGGCTCCGCTCATCGCCTGCGCCACACTGTCGAAGCCGACGCGGTGCGCGTAGGGGCCGTCGGGGCCGAAAGCCGAGGCCATCACTTGAATGATGTCGGGCTTGAGAGCTTTGAGCGAGGGGTAATCGAGATGCAACCGCTGCAAAACATCAAGCGGCATATTGACCAGCACAAGGTCGGCGCTCTGCACCAGTCTTTTGACGATCTCGGCGGCTTGCGGATGGGCGGGGTCAAGCGTGATGCCGCGCTTATTGCGATTGAGATTCAAAAACATGCCGCCTTCGCCGCTCTCGGTTACCGGCGCGACGTTGCGGTCTTCGCCGCCCTCGCGGCGTTCGACGCGAATCACATCCGCGCCCAGATCAGCAAACAGCATCCCGCAGTACGGCGCGGCAATGAAACGCCCGAAATCGATCACTCGAATTCCTGCAAGCGGCCCGGCCATGTCAATCTCCTCTCTCCAATCGTGAGGTGAAAGGGCAAGAGGATAATGGGGTGAAGGGATGAAGGGGTGACGGGGTGACGGAATGACCAAAAAGATTAGGGCATCGGCAAATCGCAACCCTCCGAATACCCTTTCATCCCTTCATCCCTTCATCCCTTCATCCCTTCACCCTTTCATCCTTTCATCCCTTCTCGGCTATGCATCCTACCGATTGAAGAGGCTTTCTTCAACGACGCGAGCGCAGAGCCCGCTTTGTTGCGTGCGGCGCGTGCCTGTTTTACAGTTCCAGCACGATGATCGCAGCCAATCCACCGGAACTTTCGCGGCACACGAGACAAAAGAATCTGACGCGCTTACAAGCAGAGAGCTTTGATCTTGTCGTCATTGGCGGCGGCATTACAGGTGCAGGCGTGGCGCTTGATGCCGTCCTGCGCGGACTGAAAGTCGCATTGATTGAAAAGAGTGATTTCGCCGCCGGAACCAGTTCGAAGTCATCCAAACTGATTCACGGAGGTTTGCGCTATCTCGAACAGTTCGAATTCGGATTGGTGCGTGAAGCCTTACGGGAACGCGCGACGCTCAGGCGACTCGCCCCGCATCTGTGCGAACCGCTGCCGTTTTTGATTCCGCTCTACGAAGGCGGTCGGGTTTCGCCGCTCGGCGCAAGCAAATGGAGACTCCGCATCGGGCTGCGGCTGTATGATTGGCTGGCGGGCAAGCAAAATATCGAACCCCATCGCTGGCTCAATCCATCTGCCGTGCTCAACATCGCACCGACGCTAGCCGCTGACGGACTGCGCGGCGGTTTTCTTTACTATGATTGTCTGACCAATGATGCGCGCTTGGTGATCGAGGTCATCAAAGCAGCCGCCGGATTCGGCGCTGTCATCGTCAATTATGCCGAAGCGCGCGGCTTTGCGATGACAGAGCAACGCATCAACAGCCTCGACCTAACCGATGGGCTAACCGGCCAGCCGCTCACCGTCTCGACAAGCCTGATCGTCAACGCGGCGGGCGTTTGGTCGAATCGTTTACTGCCGCCGAATCCGAACTCGCCGCAACCCAATCTGCGCCCTTCGAAAGGGATTCATATCGTTTTGCCAGCGGAAAAGATTGCCCACCACACAGCCGTCTTGATCCCCTCGCTTGGCGAACAACGTTTCCTTTTTGTCATCCCCTGGCTGGGTCGCACGCTCATCGGCACGACCGATACGGACTATCAGGGAGATATAGAGAATCCGCACGCCGAGCCGCAGGAGATCGAGCGTCTGCTCCAATCGGCGGCCTCAGCTTTCCCACAAGCCCAGTTGAGTGCCAGCGATATCATCAGCGCCTTTGCCGGATTGAGGCCGCTGGTTGGCGACCTCAACAAAGCGACCAAAGACCTATCGCGCAAAGATGAAATCCTCGTAGATGATCGGGGAATGATTACCGTCATCGGCGGCAAGCTGACAACCTATCGTCACATGGCTGAGCGCGTCGTTGATGCGGTGCTACGAAACTTTCCCCGCAACGCCGGTCGCAATCCGTCTGGGGCTCAATCTTTAACGGCGGAGGTTGAGTTAGCAGGCGGGGGAGTCTCCAATCAAGCGCAGGCGGCAGAGATCGCCACAGCGTATGAATTGCCCGCTGCGACGGTCGCCCATCTGATGCACAGCTACGGCGGCAACTACAAAACCCTGCTCGCCATCATTTGCGAAGCGGACGATTTGAAAGCGCCGCTCATCAACGGCTTGCCGCACATTGCCGCCGAAGTCGTTTATGCGGCGCGCTATGAGATGGTCACTTGTGCAGAAGATTTCTTAGCGCGGCGCACCCGATTGATTTTGCTGGCAGGTGATGAAGGTCGCGCCTGTGCAGCAATCGTCGAAAGCTTGCTGGCACGCGAAGCAACCGCAGCCCCCCCTGCCCCTCCGCCTATCCCATAATCTGCTGCTAAGCCGATTCACCGGATGCCCGACGCTCTTTTGGAACGTAAGAGGCTCCGGTCTGCGACAAAATCATGTATCGCCTTCAGGATTTCGGATTGACGGGTTGAAATCAGCAGACGTAATATAGCCACGTCTTTTCACAAGAAAAATAGTAAACAAACAACGGATGTGTAAGAGCGAATCCGCTCTTCGCCTCTCCTCAGCGCAGCACGAA
The DNA here is from genome assembly GCA_964468725.1 of uncultured Clostridia bacterium. GTDB lineage: Bacteria > Acidobacteriota > Blastocatellia > UBA7656 > UBA7656 > CAYXVU01. The sequence continues at coordinate 5,060 of CAYXVU010000107.1, read as the reverse complement.
TCCACCACGAGCTATTCGACGCGCCAGCCGCGCGGCTGGCGATTGGTTGAATTTGCTCATGTTGATCGTGAAGATGAGCCGTCTGGTTTGTGAATACCGTTTTTCGCTCACCGAGCAGTCAGCCAGATGACAATCCTAACCCCGTGCGATTGGCCATTCCTGAATCGCGCAGGAAAACCTTTCAAGTAGGAGTCACGTTATGAAAAAAACGACAATCAAAAAACCGAGCATGATCAGAGGTGGTCTGCACTCGTGGCTGAGTACGCTTTTGATCCTCTTTCTTACCTATGGCAATGTCCCTGCACAAACAGGTAAATCGTCGGTTGCCGGTACGGTGCTGGATCCGCAAGGACAGGCAGTGGCAGGAGCAACTGTAACCCTGACGAATGTAGAGACCAATATCTCGCGCACCCAAGTCACCAACGAGCGCGGCAGCGTCACCTTCGACTTGATTACGCCGGGTCTGTACCGCCTCGAGGTTGAGGCTTCAGGATTCAAGAAGGCGCTGGTCAACGACGTGCGCGCCTTGGTTGATAAGCCCACTTCGGTCGAAATCGCATTGGAGATCGGCAACATCAGCGAATCGGTCACCGTGTCAGCCGGTTCGACAGAGGTCTTGCTTAATAAACAGGATGCCACCATCGGCAACAACTTCGTCGCGCAGCAGATCACCCAACTGCCGCTTGAATCGCGCAATATCGTGCAGTTGTTGAGTCTGCAACCGGGCGTCGGGCCGGATGGTTCGGTCACGGGCTCGCGCGCCGATCAGGGCAATGTGACCCTCGATGGCGTGGATGTCAACGAACAGCAAGGCGCGGCAGCCTTTGAAAGCGTGCTGCGCGTTTCGACCGATTCGGTCGAAGAGTTTCGCGTCACAACCACCAATCCGAATGCCACGCAAGGCCGTTCGTCGGGCGCACAGATCGCATTGGTGACCAAAAGCGGCACGAATGAATTTCATGGCTCGCTCTATGAGTTCCACCGCAATACAGCGACCAGCGCCAATGACTTTTTCAATAACCGCAAAGGCGTTCCCACTCCCAAACTGCTGCGTAATGTCTTCGGCGGCACGTTGGGCGGGCCGCTCAAAAAGGAGAAGGCTTTCTTCTTTTACAGCTTCGAAGGTCGGCGGGATTCAAGCGAGCAGACGGTTTCGCGCGTTGTACCCTTGGCCAGTCTGGGACGTGGCGAAGTGCGCTTCCCGAACGAAAACGGCGGCATTACGACGCTGCGCGTCAATGACATCAATACCCTCTTCCCGGATGTTGGTGTCAATCCCCTCGCCACCGCGTTTTTGGCGGAAGCAGCCGCCCGTTATCCGGCCAATGACGATACGGCTGGCGATGGCTTCAATACTGGTGGCTTTCGCTTCAATGCCAAGACGCCGGTTGAACTCGAAGCCCACACCGTCAAACTAGACTTCAACCTCAGCCCGAAACACAACTTCTTTGTGCGCGGCAACTACCAGCAAGATGTTTTTGGCTTTGCACCGCGATTCCCGGATACGCCGTCACCAGACCTGTGGAGTCATCCAACAGGTCTCGCCGTCGGTCATACATGGACGGTCAACAACAATCTGGTCAACAGTTTTCGATACGGATTGACGCGCCTCGCCTTTACCAGTCTCGGCGATTCTTCGGCCAATACCACATTCTTCCGCTTTGTGTTTGAGCCCTTGCTCTTCACCGGCACCACCAGTCGCAGGACACCTGTCCATAATTTCACAGACGATGTCTCGTATGTTCGAGGCAACCACAACTATCAATTCGGAACCAACGTCCGCATTATCCGCAACCGGCGCGCTGCCACCGGAAACTCCTTCGACACTGCGGTCATCAACCCCTCGTTCTATGAGTTGTCGGGAGCCGTCCTCAGCAACCCGATTGAGGACATTGCACCCGGCTTTACCTCGGTCGTGCAAGCGGCGGTAGCCTCGGTCATCGGTCGGTTTTCGGATTACCAAGCCAACTTTAACTTTGACCGCGATGGCTCCCTGCTCGCCCCCGGCCAAGCGATCAAACGCACCTTTGCAACCGAAGAGTACGATGTCTATGTGCAGGATTCCTGGAAACTTAAACAGAACCTGACGCTGACCTACGGCTTGCGCTACGGCCTGAGCCGTCCGGTTTATGAGACCAACGGGTTTCAAGCCAAACCGAGCGTCAGCCTCGGTGACTTCCTCGACCGGCGCATTGCCAGCGCGGCTCAGGGCAAACCACTCAACGAATTGATTAGCGTTGATCTGGCAGGACCGGCCAATGGCGGCAAACCGTTTTATGAACTAGACAAAAACAATTTCCAACCGCGCGTCAGTTTCGCGTGGTCGCCGAAATTCGAGAACGGTTTCCTGCGCAAGATTTTCGGCAGCGAAGACGAATCGGTCATTCGCGGCGGGTTCGCCATCACCCATGACGCCTTCGGGCAACAACTGGCCGTGCAGTTCGATGCCAACAATACGCTAGGCTTCTCATCGCAAGTGGCGATTTCGGCCAACACCTTCAATGTTTCGGATAACCCCGGCCCGCGCTTTACCGGCGTTGGTCAGAATGTTCGCAACCTGCCCGGCATCACCGCGCCCGGCGCATTGCGCTTCCCCCTACAACAACCGGCGGACGAAGCCCAACGTATCGAGGCGTCGCTCGATGACACGATCAAAACCCCGGTCAATTACAGTTGGAACGCCTCCTTCGGTCGCAAACTGCCTTATGGCCTCTTTGTCGAAGCGGCCTACATCGGGCGCGCAGCGCGCAATCTGTTAGCGACGCGCGATGTGATGGCGCTCAACAATCTGGTTGATCCGGCTTCCGGCATGGATTGGTACACCGCCGCAGGGATGTTACACGATCTGCGGCGTAAGGATACGCCATTGCGGCAAGTGCCACGCATCGCCTACTTTGAAAACCTCTTTCCCGATCTCGGAGCCAACTTCTGGGGCGATGATTCGGTCAGTTCCACGCAAGCCGTTTATGGCATTGTGGCACGCAAAGACTTCTTCGGATTCGATTTCTTCAACGTCTTAGATTGGACGTTTGTCCAGTTGCTGATTGACGATCTGGGGGTGCGCCCGAATATGTTCTTCCACCCGCAGTATGCTGCGTTGTCGGCCTACTCGACGATAGCCGACTCCGACTATCACGCCGGTACGTTAAGCATCCGACAACGCTACCGAGACGAGTTCGTCTTCGATTTCAATTACACCTTCTCCCATTCGATTGATGATGCGTCGGGTCTGCAGACCAGCGGCGAGTTCGGGTCGGCCTTCATCCTCAACCCGCTGCGTCCGAAAGATAATCGCGCCTCTTCGGACTTTGACATTCGGCACGTCATCAATGCCAATGGCATCTATCAACTGCCGTTCGGTAAAAACCGCAAATTCCTCACCGACACCAACAGCATCGTAGATGCCTTTTTGGGCGGTTGGCAGTTGTCCGGCATCTTCCGCTGGAATTCAGGGTTGCCCATACAGACACCGTTTGACGCCCAACAGTGGGCAACCAACTGGAACGTACAGAGCAACGGGGTGCGCGAAGCTCCGATTCAATCTTCGCCAACCCGCGGCGGCGCCTTGCCGCCCAAACTCTTCGCCGATCCGATTGCGGCCTACCGCACCTTTCGCAACGCCAAACCGGGCGAAACCGGCGACCGCAACGTGCTGCGTCAACCGGGTTTTGTCTCGCTCGATATGGGGCTGGGTAAATCCTTCACCATGCCATGGAGCGAAAATCATAAATTGCAGTTTCGTTGGGAAGTCTTCAATGTCACGAACACGCAACGGTTGACTACGGTCAACATTTTGCGCTCAACCTTCGGTCTGGATATTGATCCTGATCTCGGCGAACCGCCGCCGAACTGGTCGAACCTTGATTCCATTCAAGGCACGCCGCGCGTCATGCAATTCGGCTTGCGCTACTCCTTCTAAAGCGAAGGCGCTATGCCGAAAACCAAAGCGGACGGAAGATTGATCTTCCGTCCGCTTTTTTCTTTGCCAGTTGATTGGCTGTTCGGTGTGCTTCGCGGTTCTTCGCTACTCCCACTCAATCGAGCGGGCGCTAGAACCGCAATTTCAGACCGAGTTGCAAATTGCGCGGCCCGCCCGTGCCGATGACCGGGTTGGCTCCGGCAACGTCCGGCGTCGCCGTCACCTGCCCGAAGGCATCGAGGAAAGACAGATCATTGGTGAACAGAATCGCCGGATTGGCGAAGTTCGGATGATTCAAGATGTTGAAGAACTCGGCGCGAAACTGCGCGCTGATTTTCTCGCCGATCTTGATCGTCTTGACCAACGAAAAGTCCCAATTGTGAAATCCCGGGGCGCGAAAGATGTTGCGTCCGGCATCGCCGAATCGCCCGAACGCCGGTTGCCGGAGCACCTGTTCGACCGGAATCGGCCCGCTAGTCGAAAAGTTCGGAATCGAACTGGTGCTGCCGATGACATTCCAGCGGTCGCTAAATTCGCCCGTCAAACTGGTGTCATTGCCGAAATCAACTGCACTATAGGGTACGCCGCCTTGCAGGGTGACGATGGAATTGAGTTGCCAGCCATCGAGCAGATGCCAAAAAGTAGTGAGCGTCGGCAAGTCATAAGTCAAGGCTAAGGTGAAGCGGTGGCGAATATCCAAATCGCTGCTTGCGCGTTCCAAATCCTGCCGGTTGCTGTTCTGCGGTTGCGCCGCCCGCTGCAACGACGCGAAGTCAATCGAATGCGCCCACGTGTAGCCGAGCACGTAGTTCAGTCCGCGAAAGGCACGCTGGGTCAGGGTCAACTGCATGCCGTGATAGGTCGAGCGATGCGAGTTTTCGATGAAGTTGATATAGCCTAAAAACGGAAAGCGCGAATTGAACGGGCGGCCATCCTGTTCGCAATGGTCGCAAGCAATTTCGGCAGCCGAATTTTGATTCACCTGATTGATGTCACGGATGCCGTAGAACTTCACGCCATGATTGCCGACATAAGCCAGTTGCACGGAGGCGCTATTCCACAAGGCCTGTTGCACATTGAGCGTCCAGTGAATCAAGTAGGGCGTTCGCAAGTTGCGATCAACGGCCAGAATGTCGCAGGG
>CAYXVU010000106.1:0-19521 GCA_964468725.1 uncultured Clostridia bacterium | reverse complement strand
TGCGCTACTTCTTATACCGAGTTGCGAATCAAGCTGAGAAGGTTGAGAGGCGGTCAGAGACCGCCTCTCAACAGCGGTTTCTCATTTTGTTGAGCAATTCGGTATTATTCACAAAATCGAGGCTGGTCGGGTGACCAGCCTCGATTTTTCCTTATCGGGTAATTGAGACGACTGCGCTTGCGCGCCGGACAGAAGAGCCGGTTCGCTAATCCCTGCGAGTCAACTGGTATCCGTAAAATCATTCGGGGGGATTCGAGAAGATTCGCGCCATTCGCGGCAGAGCTTTTCGGCGTCAGCCGCTACCCTTTTCCGCGCGTCAGCGCGAGCGAAACAACAGCGAAGAGGATCAACAGAGCCGCAGGCGGAACTAACCAGATGAAGATGCCCGGATCGCCTTCTGTGTGCCACACCCCCGCCAGCAGGAAACCGACCGGCATTAGCAACGTGCCGACTCGCAACGCCCATCCGGCAAAGCGAGCGGGCGCGACGACTCGATTGGCATAGAGTCCAACGACGATCAACAGCAAACCGAGGAGCGTGCCATGCGCATGCGCCAACCGAAAGAGTTCTCGACGCTGTGCGTCTTCCAGATAAGCAGGTATTTTGTACCCGAGCAATCCTTCCAGTAAGAGCCCGACCGCCATCCACACGGCGATGCTCGCCCAACCTTGCCGGAACAGCGGCGACGAGGGGAAGGGCTGAAGCGTCTCTTGCGCGGCAGTCTGTGCCTCTGGGTCACGGTTCGATTTCGCAGTCTGTCTATCGCCATCCGGTTTTGCCATCGCTACTCTCCCACTTCGATGTCTACCTCTTTGCGTCCCGCGCGCAGTCGCTCGGCGAATTGTTTGACCCGTTGCCGCGTCGTCGGGTCAAAGAGTTCGCGCCACGCTGCCAGCGACATCTGCCGCGCTTCGGCAGTGGCAAGATAGTCAAGGTCAGGAATATTGGTCTTCGCTTTCATCCCCGTGCGTTCTAATCCAGCGCGCAATCCGTTGGCGGCAAAGAAGCGCACCACCGGGTAATTGTCGGCAAAGGCTTCGACCAAAAAAGGCCGCGCCCAATCGGCATCAACCAGCGCCGTGTCGCCGCCGCTCAAGGCTTCTGCGGCGAGCGCCCGCGTCAACGCATCCCCGGCAAAGAGGGCGCGCGGCGCTTCTGCCACATCGAACTGCGGGTCGGCGCTCGGCTGCGCCGCAGCAAAGCGCGCTGGCCATAATCGCTTTGCCGCCCGGATTGCCCAATTCACCGATTGGTCGAGATGGCATTGATTGCAGGCATTGGGCACGGCGGCGTTAGCCGTCAACTGCGGGTCGGGCACGGTGATGTCATGGGCGGGGTGAATCGCCATCACACCGTAGATGACTCTTGGCATATGGCAGTTATAACAACGACTGCCGGTCGAATCGAAGCGGTGTTGACTATGCGCGCTGAGCGCCTCGCGGTCTTCATATTGCCGATGACAAGCCAGACAGGCGGCATCCGTGCGTTTGGCTTCAGTGAGTTGGCCTTTGACATCGCCTTCGTGCATGGCGTGGCAGCTTAAACAATTGATACGCTTGCCCGCTTCGCCCGCCTGAAAACACTTCGAACGCAAGAGACCTTGATACTCGTAAGCCGTCAGGCGCGGCGAGCCGTTAGCCCAAAAGCGATTGGCAAATGAATAGTCGCCGACCTTCGTCTCGCGCCAGACGGGTTGATAATAGCGCGACAAATCGTCTCCGGCATGGTAGGGGTCGCCTCTCGTCATGATCTCTTGAATGCGATCAATGGGCTGCGGGATGCGCTGACCGTGACAATGGCCGCAGACCATCAACGCGAGGTCGGTATCAAGCTTTTCGGGATTGACGATCTTTTTATCGCCCTCATCGGCCAGCCGCCACAAAGTTCGCGTAAGCGGCGAAGCGGCGGCCTCCGCGTGGGCGGCTGCCGCCCCGTGACAGGAGCCGCAGGCGATGCCAAGTTCGGCAACTTCGGTCTTGAATTGCCCGGTGCTGGCGTCTCTGTGCGGCTGCGCTTTGACGTTATGACAGAAGACACAATTGGGGTCCCACTGCGTTTGGTGCTGAAAGAAGTTGTCACCGTCAGGATAAAAAAAGGAGCCGTTGAGGCTCATCCACCGACGGTTGGTCAAATCATAAGCCAGCGGCAAGCGCAGATAGCCATTGCCCTGCTTGGTCAGGTATTGCTCAATGCGCCGCGACCCCACTGTGCGCGCGATAGGGAAGGTCTGCGCGCGTCCGTCAGGAAACGTGAAGGACATGGAGAACTGCCCATCGCGTCTCTCCATGCGCGCACGCACGCCGAGATAATCGAAAGTATTCTCTCTTTCGAAATCGCCTTGCACGGTTGTCGGCAACGCCGTTTGCGTCATGCGACTATGATGGGTGCGCGCCCACGAAGCGTGATGCGCCGGATGACACGCAATGCAGCGTTGCGAAGCGAGATAGTCTTCATCGGCGAATCCAGAGCGCGTGCCGCGATAGGTCGGCTGTAGCTGCAAGACCATCATCCACACTCCGGTCGCGGCAACCAAGGTACAGAGCAACGATATTTTTGTAGCTGCGTGCATAGGCGATGCGCGGCTAAAGAGTATGGGTGACTACCCGTCAAGTCAATCTTCGGATTGACGCATTTTCATCTTCTCCATATCATAATGGCGCTTTTTACTTGGCATCAGGTGACCAATAAAAACTATAACAGCAATCAATCGTGCTCCGTTGATTGCCGTTTGCTCCGTTAGGGTTGTTCGCCAATCTCTAACCCGACACCACATTTGGCCCCGAATTACGGCTCATCCGCCTCGTAATGGGAAACCAATTTTTGCCATTACGAGTAATTTGCTTTCTATCAGGAGATATTTTGACAATGAAAAAGTTGATTCCCCTCACGCTCCTCAGCCTCGCCGTGTTACTGGTTGTGGCTTTGGTGAATCTTTCGCCTCCCGCCACATCGGCATCGCGTCTGGCTGCTACCCCACGCGCGTACAGCACTCAAGTTGAGGAAGAACCTGACAAGGATGCTCTGTACGCACAAATGACAACCTTACAAGCTACGATAGTAACGCTTTGGCAGCAATACAGCCAAAGTGAGAGCCAGGAGATCCGTCAACAGATTGATGCGCTACAAGCGGAATTTGACACAATCTCGGCTCAACTCGGCGGTGACAAACCGGTCGCAGAAGAAGACGGCACGCCGGTTTCGCGCCCGCCCAACACTGTACAAGTCGTTGCCCCCGTACCGCTCGGCTGTGCGACGACGACAACGACTTTTACCGCTTCGCCCAATATCCGCATCCCGACCAGCGGCACACGCGGCACACGCTCGACCACTATCAATGTGGCGGGTGCGGGCAGCACGATTTGGGATGTTGATGTAACAACGTTTTTGACCCATACCGCAGCCGCTGACCTCGACATCACGCTCACTTCGCCTGCCGGAACGGTGGTCACCTTAACAACGGACAACGGCGGCAATCTCGACAATGTCTTCAATGGCACACTGTGGGACGATCAAGCCGACCCCGACGGACAACTGCCCTATTCGGCTAACAACGGACTGGCTTCCGATCATCCTTATGCCAACAATGCACTGGCCTCGCCACTGACGCCCGAAGAGGCGCTGGGCGCATTTATCGGCGAAGACCCCAACGGCACATGGACGCTGACCATCAGTGACGATGCTTTGGGCGACATTGGTAATCTGGCAAGTTGGTCGCTGGCCATTACGCATAGCAATGATGCGCCGAACACCGTCAATCAGGTCTTTAATTCCAATGATGAGAATCTTCCCATCCTATTGGCAGACGACTGCCTGCCCGCGGGCGGTTTGAAGACCTCAACCCTCAACGTCTCCGGCATGGGTCAATCCCTGTCGCGGTTGCGCCTGCGCGTCGGCATTCAGCATTTTGGGCCAGATGATCTGGATATCACCTTGACTTCGCCTTCGGGCAGAATCGTAACTATCTCAACCGATAACGGCGGCTTAACCTCAAACGCCTTTGACGGCACGACCTTCCGCAACCGCGCCAACCTCGGCGGCGCTGTGCCTTATCCCAATTGCCTAGTCATCTTTCCCTGCAATCAGGGTCTGACCACTGATCGCGTATATGGATTTGCTGGCACGGCAGACTCGCTGGCGCCGGAAGAGCCGCTGGCAGCCTTCAACGGCGAGAATCCCAACGGTTGCTGGACGCTGACGATCAATGACGATTCGTGCAATTTGCTGATCGGGCAACTGAAATACTGGTCGCTTGATGTCACGACCGCCAATTGCTGTCAAATCAGATGCCCATACAATATCGCAGTCGCCAATGATGAAGGCCAGTGCGGCGCAACCGTCAATTTCTATCCGAGTGTGAGCGGAGGCTGTGCCGTTATCTGCTCGCCCTCATCGGGCTCCTTCTTCCCTGTCGGTGTGACCACGGTGGTCTGCTCGTTTATGGATGATGGCACCGACCCGGAAGCCGAATGCAGCAGCTACCCAGACCCAAATAGAACCGGCGGCGAAGAGAATCCGTCCACTTGCTCCTTTACTGTTACGGTCAACGACACGGAGCCTCCGCAAATCTCCTGTTCTCCCGTTGTGGCCGTTGGCGTAGCCTCTTCCCCCGTCGGCTGTACAACCATCACCTTTGCCACGCCGAGCGCCACCGATAATTGTGATGGCGTCTCTGTCGTCTGTACGCCGCCCTCCGGCTCCTGCTTCCCCGTCGGCACAACGACAGTCGAATGTGTCGCCACGGATGCTTCCGGCAATACCGCCAGCACCTTCAGTTGCCCGAGCGGCAGCTCAACCATCGTCGTTCGCGTATTCGATTGTCGGTTGCAAGACGACTCGAATCCGAATCGGCTGGTGCTCTTCAATAGCCTCACCGGCGATTACATCTTCTGTTGCGATAGCGTGACCCTGACGGGTAAGGCATCAAAGATCACCAAGAAGGGTGGAGAGATTCAACTGGAAGATAATCGCTCAGATCGCCGCGTGCTGATTAAAGTGTCGAAGACCTCTTTCAGAGGTACGGCTTCGGCCAATCAATTCGCGCCGCCCAATTTCCAGTGTCAGATCGAAGACCGCGACACGCGCAATGACACGAACATCTGCGGCGGGACGGAGGCGATGCCACAGTCGCACAGCCGATGACCTCGCACTTAACCTCCTAACAACAAGGGGCTGGCCACTTTGAGGCCAGCCCGCTTTATTGACCGCCTCCTTACCGCGCACTCGGTCAAACTGTGAATCCGGCCAAATCCGGCACAGTCTGAATTAGAGGCGATGACGGAGAATCGCATCCGCGACGCGTGCGACTTCGATCATCTCTTTGACATCGTGAACGCGAATGAAGTGAGCGCCGCGCAAGATGGCTGCGGCAACCGAAGCAGCAGTGCCAAAGACTCTGTCATCCGCCGCTCGCCCGGTGATGCGACCGATGAAACTTTTACGCGAGGTGCCGACCATCAACGGCAAATCGAACGCTGCAATTCGCTCAAGGTGATTGAGGATTTCCAGATTCTGTTCGAGGGTCTTGCCGAATCCGATGCCGGGATCAAGGATGATTCGTTGGCGCTCAACGCCGCGTTTTTCAGCTTCAGCAAGCGCGGTGCGAAGGTCGCTTTCGATCTCCGCAAAGATGTCCGGGCTTGGTGCCAGGGTCTGCATCGTCGCTGGCTCGCCGCGCATGTGCATCAAGACGAGCGCGGCTTGCGATTCGGCGACGACTGAAGCCAGCGCCGGATCGAAACGCAAGGCGCTGACATCGTTAATCAAATCGCCGCCGAGTTCGATGGCGCGGCGCGCCACCTTGCTCTTATAGGTATCAACCGAAATCGGCAGGCTGAGCCTGCCGCGCAAAGCTTCGAGAACCGGCGTGAGGCGCGCAAGCTCTGCTTCTTGTGATACGCGCGCGGCATCGGGGCGCGTAGATTCGCCACCGACTTCAATGATGTCCGCGCCTTCGCTTTGCATCCGCAAGGCGTGTTCAACGGCAGCCTGCGCGTTCATATACTGGCCGCCATCGGAAAACGAATCGGGCGTAACGTTGAGGATGCCGACTATCAGTGTGCGCTCGCCGAGTCTGAGCGTTTTGCCGTCACGCAGGGAAAGAGTATAGCGCCGTCGCATGGCAGCAAGGCTAGCGAGTCAGGGCGCGCGCGCGCAAGCCAATTGACATCGCACTACATTCAGCCCAAAATGGCGCTGACCTTTGAAGACCGACAACCTTATGGGCGACCTTGCGTCGCCCTTCCGTTCCTGCGGGCAACGACGAAACGAGTGTAACTTATGAGCCAGTCCGATATTGCCGCGCGACAGACGATGCTCGCGCAAATCATGCAGCGCATCCTCGCTTCCTACGATGAAGCGACCCCAAAGATTCATCATCTCGACCGCATGCCGTTACCGGCACGCGAAGATGCCGCCGCAATCATGCAAGCCCTTGAAGAGATCATCTACCCCGGCTATTACAGCAGCAGCGGCGTCACCCACAACGGCATCATTTATCGTGTGCAGGAGCGCATCAGTTGGCTCTTTGAGCATCTGCGGGATCAAATCTCGAAAGGCTTCCGCCACATGCGACAACTCGATGAAGCCTGGCCGCGCGAGGCCAATGCGGACGCCGAAACCTGCGCCTATGCTTTTCTCGAATCGCTCACCGAGATTCGCCGCTTGTTGGCGACCGACATTCAAGCTGCATATGATGGCGATCCGGCAGCCCATTGCATTGATGAGATCATTCTGTCTTACCCGGCGGCCTATGCCATCACGGCCTATCGCGTGGCGCATGAGTTATACAGACTCAATGTGCCGCTCTTGCCGCGCATGCTGACGGAACTGGCGCATTCGCGCACCGGCATTGATATTCACCCCGGCGCAGAGATTGGCGAGAGTTTTTTCATTGATCATGGAACCGGCGTGGTCATCGGCGAAACCACGATCATCGGTAAAAACGTCAAGCTCTATCAGGGCGTGACGCTCGGCGCGCTGTCGTTTCCGAAGGATGAAAAAGGGCGTTTGCTGCGCGGCCACAAACGCCATCCGACGATTGCCGACAACGTAGTAATTTATGCGGGCGCGACCATCCTCGGCGGCGACACGGTGATTGGTGAAGGCAGCATCATCGGCGGCAATGTCTGGCTGACCGAATCCGTACCGCCACACTCCCGAGTCGTGCAAGCAGAAGTCAAACCGCGACTGCTCGCGCTCCATGAAAATTTTCAAGAAGTGTGATCCTTCTGTCTTCGCAACCCTTCGCGCCTTCGTGGCCAAAAGAGAAAATGACGAACTCTGCCATCTTATCCTCACTAGCTGAAGAGTACGGGTTTCACCTGCGGCTTGCCGAAAGAGACCTCCCCCATGAGGCTTTCTCCGTCTGTGTCGCCACACCGTCTTACGAACCGGAAGACCGCTATCGCCCATTCAATGCTCGACGGGATCGTGCGAAAAGAAATCTCCTCTACAATACCGATTTGTTGCGTCAAGCGGCGCGACGGTTGACAGTAAACGGGTTGCTCTTCGTCTACGGCGTGCCCGCTCATCTGGCGCAGTATGGGGTCGCGCTTGCCGACGAGCTTGAGTTTCGCTATTGGATCGGCGTGCGCGCGACAACCGCGCCAGCATCTGACCGATTGCGTCCCGAGCACACAGGATTACTGGTGCTCGCTAAATCCGCCGCCCATATCAATCGCCTGCGCCTGCCGCATGCGCGTTGTCGCTATTGCAACCGGACGCTGAAAGATTGGGGCGGCAAGTCTCATTTGATGCATCCGGAAGGCGCGGCGCTCTCCGATGTGTGGATGGACATCGTCGTTGACAGCGCCGACCGAATGCCAAACCAAGTGTTCGAACGTATCCTCCAACTTGTGCACGGCGCGGAGCGCAATACTATCGTTTGGCTTGCGCCGCCCTCGCTGGCGCAGCCGCAACTCCCCTTCTTTGATCAGCCGACGCTCACCGCGTTCAACCCCCTCGGCTGGTGCAGACCGACCAGCATTGCACCCATCGAGCCGCGCGTTCCCGAAGCCTTACTCGACCGATTGCACCACGCGCCCTGTTTACAAGTTCTCAAAGCCATCCCGTCAGCTACAGTTGATCTGGCGTTTGCCGACCCGCCTTTTAATCTCATGAAAAATTATCAGGGCTATGCCGACAATCGCGCCGCCAGCGATTATTTGGGGTGGTGCAAACGCTGGCTGATTGAATACGAGCGCGTGCTCAAACCCGGCGGCGCGATGGTGATTTTGAATTTGCCGAAGTGGTCGGTTTGGCTCGCAGAATTTTTGACTCGCAGCAAAACGCTCTACCTACAAAATTGGATTGTCTGGAATGCGCTGCCGGAGCCAAAAGGACTGTTGATGCCCGCACATTATACGCTGCTCTATTTGACCAAAGGCGAGCAAGCAGCCCGCTTTCATTACTGCGCGATGGAGAATGGCTGGCAGCCTTTCGATGAAGCGGTCTTTCCGCCCGACCGCGCCGATGTGTGTCAGCGCAGAAATTGTGTTCGCGCGCGGCGCGCTTCGGCTGGGGCGTGGCGCGGCGAATTGACCGACATCTGGTACGACATTCACCGCGAGCGGCTGGCGTCGCGGGTTCGCGCCAACCGCGTCGCGCACCCGTGCCGCACACCCGACCGTCTGTTGGATCGGATCATTCGCTTGATGACCAATCCCGGCGATGTCGTGCTCGATGCCTTTGCCGGACTCGGAACCTCAGCCATGATCGCTCGCCGATTGGGGCGCAAATTTATTGCCATCGAACAGCACGCCGAATACTTGCGCGACGCGCAAGAGCAACTCCTTGAACCGCGCGGTTTCATCACCTATCCGAAAACCGCGCCGCGCCGCTCGCGCGTTTCGAAGCGGAAGTTGCAACTCGAACTCCAACGCCTCGCGCAAGAACTCGGTCGGCTGCCGACGAAAGCCGATGTCGAAGCGCGGGCATGCTACTCCCTTGAATCATTCGAAGCGGCCTTCGCATCATGGGGAGAGGCACTGAGGGCTGCAAAAATCTCTCTGCGCGCAGCACCCTTTGAACCCATCGCGACCGATGCCGTAGTAGACAGAAGACGCGCCGCGCGGGAGTGGGAAGAAAGAGTGAACGGGTACGGGGATGAGCAGAAGCAGGGTGAAGAATTCAGGGGATGACAGGATGAAAGAATTCAGGGAATTCGAGGAATTCAGAATGAATAGGGAAGCGGCTCGGCGAGTACGCCTTTCGCCGCATCATTTCCCTTTCTGAATTCTTGAATACTGAACTCTTGAATTCCTCCGCTTATGAGGCAATGGTTATGCAACCGACAGAGAGACTCTATTTCACCGATTCGAGCCTGCTCGATTTTTCTGCGACGGTGTTGGCAGTCAAACCCATCGAGAGCGGCGAACAGATTATTCTTGATCGCACGGCGTTCTATCCGACCGGCGGCGGGCAACCACACGATACCGGCCAACTGGGTGAGGCCGAGATTACGGATGTGAGTGAAGACGAAGAAGGCATCATCTTTCACACCATCAAAGAACGCGGCACACTTAGCATCGGTCAAACGGTGCATGCCATCGTTGACGGCGCGCGGCGGCTCGACCATCTGCAACAACACAGCGGGCAGCACATCCTTTCGCAAGCCTTTGTGCAAGCCTGCGGCGCGGAGACGCGCTCGTTTCATCTTGGCGCATTAACATCAACAATTGACATCGAGTTGCAAACGCCGACCCTTGAACAGATGCGGACGGCGGAAGAGGTTGCCAATCGCGTAATCTTTGAGGATCGCCCGGTGCGCGTTCATCTGATCAGCGAAGCGGAGGCGGCGCGTTTGCCGCTGCGAAAGGAGAGCGCCGTGCGCGGCGAAATTCGCGTCATCGAAGTCGAAGATTTCGATTGGTCGCCGTGCGGTGGCACTCATGCCAAACGCGCCGGACAGATCGGACTCATTGCCATTAAATCTTTCGAACGCGCGAAGCGTATGACGCGGGTTGAGTTCGTCTGCGGCGGGCGCGCTCTGCGAGAGTATCGCCAAGCTCATACCACCGCCGTCGCCATCGCTCAGATGTTCAGCGCCGAACGCGATGCAGCGCCCGCATTGGTCGAAAAGGTATTGCAGGAAAACCGAACGCTCAAGAAGCGGCAGCGAGAACTGCTCGATCTGGCGACGGCTGCCGAAGCAGCGGCGTTGCTTGAGCAGGCGGAAGAGGTGCGCGGCTTCAAACTGGTGCAAGCGATCTTCGATAACAAAGACGCGGAAGAGTTGCGCTTGTTGGCGTCGAAACTGACGGCTGCCGAACCGGTCGTTGCTTTGCTCGGCTCACGAGATGCAGGCGCGGCGCGATTGGTCTTTGCGCGGGCAGCGATGCTGAACGACAACATGGGCGCATTGCTGGCGGAGGCCTGTCAGTTGTTAGGCGGGCGCGGCGGCGGCAAACCAGACCTGGCGCAAGGCGGCGGCAATGATCTAACCAAACTCAGTGAAGCTATCCGGCTTAGCGCGCAGAAAATTCGATAGCTGGCCGCAAGGCGACACAAGAGGAGGCTGGATTCGACCGTCAAGAAGGTTGAGCGGCATCGCCCGCGACAAGTTGCCGTGACTCTGCCATAAGCGTATAAGACAAGGTTGGATGCACCCATATTGAGTCGCTCGTTCGTGAGGGGGAATCACATGAAGACAATCGGGCTGATCGGCGGCATGAGTTGGGAATCAACTGCGCTGTATTATCGCTGGCTCAATCAGGCTATAGCCGCCCGGCTTGGCGGGCTGCACTCGGCTCGCCTCTTGCTCTTCAGTGTTGACTTCTACGAGATTGAGGAGCTTCAAGATCACGGCGCTTGGGATGAGGCGGGAACTCTGTTACGCGAGGTCGCACAAGCACTCGAACGCGGCGGGGCGCAGTTTTTCGTTCTCTGCACCAACACCATGCACAAGGTCGCAGACCAGATAACCGAAGGCGTCAGCATTCCGCTGCTTCACATTGCCGATGCGACCGCAGACGCCGTATCCCAAGCCGGGCTACAACGAATCGGGTTGCTCGGCACGCGGTTCACAATGGAACAGGATTTTTATCGCGGGCGATTGGAGGCGCGCGGCTTGTCTGTGATTATCCCTGCGGATGAGGATCGCCGGTTAGTCAACCGCGTCATCTATGAAGAGTTGTGCAGAGGTGAGGTTCGGGACGCCTCGCGGGATGAGTATCGTCGGGTAATCCGCGAGATGGTAGAAGCCGGAGCAGAAGGGATCATCTTAGGCTGCACAGAGATTGGTATGTTGGTCAGCGACCAGGATTCGCCGGTTCCGACCTTTGACACAACACAAATCCATGCTGAGGCTGCCGTCGAATACGCGCTCAACGGAGACGGCAGGGCCTAGTCGCAGGCACCCACAGAGGGGCGTGAGGATTCTGTTCGCACCTCTTCATACGTGCTTACATCTGCTGATGCGACGCCATAAAGAGCCCGTCTTCTACCCTTGTGAGAGGAGTTCGCTGTCATGCTCAAACTAACCTTCTTTGCCTTCCTCATCGGTATATATTGCTCACTGGCTGTGGCTCAGACGGCCAGTGAATCGGAAGCGAAACCGATAGACCTTTCCGAGAAGATCAACACTCTGAGATTGAATCCGCCGAAGATCAATGGGCCGAAGCTGGTCGAAAAGACGGAAAGCGGCTTGCGGGTTTACGCAATCTTCAAAGATCGAACGATCATCGGCTGGCAGATACGCGACCGCAAAGGCAAGCCACTGAAGCTAGAAGAGGAGAACGCCCCTGTGCGTAACCGCAAGCCTGCGCCTTCCACCAAAACCCCGGCTAACACTGCCTCGCCGGTCAGGACAATCGAACCGCAGCCTGCGCAGGAACAGAAAGCGACTGAAAAAGTGATCTGCACAGCCGGAAGAAGCGCTTGTTTCGTGATCGAAAAGAAGCCGTGAAGACTGGATCGCGGGCTTCTGTTTACGATGGAATTTTTATAGCCCCAGCAGCGTCGGATCAAGATTCGCCATCAGTTGATTGAGACGGTTATAATTTGGCGGTCTGCCACCAAGGCCTGACAGATTGAGGTAACGCGTAATGGGAAAGAAATGCTTCACGACTCTTTTACTGATTCTCTGGTTTGCCTGTGCAACTCCGTTGCCGGGGCTCGCGCAGGAGGCAACCGCCCGACCATCGGCAACCGAACAAGCGGACAAAGACAAAGCGGCGCTCGAAGAAAAAGCTGTCGCCTTGCTTGAGCAGGTGGTTTCGGAATCGGGATCGTTGCGGCTTCCAGAAAACCGCATCCGCATTCAGATCATCGCCGCCGATTTGCTGTGGGCGCGCAAACCGGAGAGCGCGCGGGCGCTCTTCACCTTTGCCGCCGCAATCCTCAACGAAGGCACGGGGAGGCCGACAACCACCAACAATCGTCGCGGCGGCAACCCCAATCGCCTGCCCGCTCAGTTGCGGCAAGAGTTGGTGCTGACTGCCGCGCGCCACGATGCGACGCTCGCCTATCAACTGCTCCATTCGACCAAGCAGACGGCTCTATCACCGACCGCGCAGAGCGAGCGGGGGCAGGATTCGGAAGCTAACCTTGAGCAACGACTGATCGCGCAAATCGCAGGACACGACCCCTTGCTGGCCTTGCAAAGCGCGGAAGCCTGGATAGACAAAGGGCAATATCCCAACGCCCTTGCACAGGTACTAGCGCAACTGCAACTGAAAGACAAAGCGGCGGCGACAAAGTTCTCCGAAAAATTACTCAAACGATTGCAGTCGGAAAATCTGCTTGCCAAACAGGACGCTGCGAATTTGACGCTGTCTTTGTTGCGACCCGGACCTCGACCGGCTGAGGATGCGACCAACGGCGGGCAAGCTGCGCTCGCCAATGCGGTGCAGACATTGACGGAAACGGCGTTCAAAGAGTTGCTCGATGCCGCCATCACAGCGGCGCTCAAAGCCGCGCCGCCCGCGGCTACGACCTCGCGCGGTCGCGACGTTTTGCGCGGCAGAGGCAATCGCTCCGGCAGCCAGGAGACTGAACCGCCAACGCTGCCAGATGCCGCGCAGATGGAGCAAAGTACAGCGCGTGGACTTTTGATGGGCTTGCAATCGCTGTTGCCGCACATCGAAAAATACGCGCCGCTGCGCGCCAATGCCGTACGGCAAAAGATGGCACAGATGGGTGTCAGCACCGAGCGCCGCTTCGCTTTCGGGCAACTCAGCGCCCTGATCGAACAAGGCACGGCTGACAGTTTGCTGGCCGCAGCACAGACAGCGCCGCCCAATCTGCAAGCGGCCATCTATCAGGAAGCGGCGATGAAAGCCCTTGATGAAGGCCAGATCGAACGCGCGCGCCAGATTGCGACAGACCACCTCAACCCGACCCAGCGCAGCACCGTTTTGCAAATGGCAGACATTCAGCAAGCGGCGAGCAAAGGCGGAGGCGACGTATTGGAAAGCGTTCGCCACGCGCTCTTACGGTTGCCAAGCGATGAAGAACGCCTCACGCTGTTGATACAGTTGGCGAATACTTTGCAAACCGGCAATCAAGAGCTGGCGCTCCAATTGCTCGGTGAAGCGCAACGCATGGTGAGCGGACGGGTAACCAATTATCAGCAGTTCGATTGGCAACTCAAAATTGCGCAGGCCTTCGCCGCGTTCGACCCGGCGCGCGGGTTCGAAGTGCTGGAACCCGGCATCCTGCAATTGAACGAGTTGTTGTCAGCCGCAGCTCTG
The DNA here is from genome assembly GCA_964468725.1 of uncultured Clostridia bacterium. GTDB lineage: Bacteria > Acidobacteriota > Blastocatellia > UBA7656 > UBA7656 > CAYXVU01. The sequence goes on along the minus strand of CAYXVU010000106.1, from coordinate 5,833 downwards.
TTGAGCGGATTTGAGGTAACCATCTTCCGCGATGGCGAATTGCCCTATGAGAGCGGCAGCCGACTCTCGAATGTCGTCAATGAATTTGCCGAAGAGTTGGCGGCGCTGGCTAAAAGCGATTTCGAACGCGCGCAACTTACCGCCGAGCGGTTTCAACTGAGCGAAGCGCGCATCTTTACGCGCTTGGCAATTGCGCGGGCGCTGCTTGGTGAACAGCCGCTTGCAGGCAGCAATCGAAGCGGCGGCATTCGAGGGTTCGGTTTCCGCCGATGGCAGCCGGAATAATTAAACGGGTTGCCAATGGCGCAAACCAATGATTGACGCGCGGGATTGGGCCATTCCCTTACTATCGAATCGCGCGATGCGCCGAAGCATCGGGCAAGGCTGAGCTTCTCCTAGACGGATGCTCATAGATAAGGCCCACGCATCTGCGAGCATCCGCCACCTCCATATTGATCCGCTTCCGGTACTGTTTGAGGGCGGAATAGCTGCGCGTGCAAGCAATGGGTTTGCGACCTACCCATTTCCGATTGGGCGTAGTATAACTACGCCTTGCAATCAAGCAGCTTCTCGAAAGGATTTTCATGAAAACCCGACTGACCTCCCTCGCCCTCTGTCTGCTTCTCTTTCCGGTCATCCTCTTCGCGCAATCGTCGGGCGGCATCAACCGAGCCGATCAGCAAGCGAAGCCCTATGTCATCTTGATCTCGTTAGATGGGTTTCGCGCCGATTATTTCGAACGGTTCGAGGCGCCGAATTTTCATCGCCTGATGCAGCAAGGAGTGCGCGCCGAAGGGTTGATTCCGGTCTTTCCGTCGAAGACTTTTCCCAACCATTACTCGATTGTCACGGGAATGTATGCCGATCATCACGGCCTCGTAAGCAACGGGTTTTATGACCCGCAACGCCAGCAAACCTACGCCATGTCAGACCGCGCAGCCGTTCAGGATGGCAGTTGGTATGGCGGCGAGCCGATTTGGGTGACTGCCGAAAAGCAAGGTATGGTGGCGGCCTCTTTTTTCTGGCCGGGCTCAGAAGCCGCTATTGGCGGTGTGCGACCGACCTATACGAAAGAGTATGACAGCGATGTTCCTAACGAAGTGCGTGTGGATACGGTGCTTGATTGGTTGAAGATGGAGCCGGAGAAGCGACCGCACTTTATCACGCTCTACTTCAGCGATGTGGACAGCGCGGGGCATCACTTTGGCCCGCGCGCGCCGGAAGTGCAAGCTGCCATTGCGACTGTAGATCATCAGCTTGGCCGCTTGCTCGATGGCATTGAATCCTTGCCCATGCGCGAGCCAGTCTATGTCATCGTCGTCTCCGATCACGGCATGGCCGAGACCGGCCCGGAGCAGTATATCGCGCTCGATTCACTCATTGATATGGAAGGTGTGCGCATCGCTGATGCCGGGACGAATGCCAACCTGCACATCACAGGCGGCAGTAAACAGGCGCGCGCAGTGCGCGATGCGATCAATCGAAAATTGCAACACGGACGCGCCTACCTGCGACGCGAGATTCCGGCGACGCTGCATTACCGCAGCAATCCGCGCATCGGCGACATCGTAATCGTGATGGAAGAGCCGTATCAAATCGGCAGCAAAGACCGCGCGCCGCGCGGCCTCGGCGGCGCACATGGATGGAATCCGACAGTTGCTTCGATGCATGGGATTTTTCTGGTGATGGGGCCGGGAATGAAAAGAGGAGCAACCATTCCGCGTTTCGAAAATATCCAGGTCTATTCGTTGATGGCGGAACTGCTCGGCTTAAAAGCCTATGGCAAGATTGACAGTCGCCCCGGCTGGCTTCGCAAACTGACCATGCAAAATTGGTCCATGCGTTCGGCGGCGCACACCCCTGCGCGATAGCCGACCGGATTCTTCAAGGCCATCTTTGATGGCGGTAGAAGGAAGAAGTCTTTGCCACGAATCGTCTGCATCATGTCGAATCAGAGCGATTGCAGACCCTCTTCTCTCGCGTCAGTCGAATATCAGGCAAGGGACAACAGGCAAATTGCCGCGAAACTCTTCACAAGCGACTGCGGCTTGGTCAGGCTTTGGTAAGCCTAAAGCCTCTCGCTCGCATCGGAATCACCCGACTCTATCCTGTCGCCCTGAATGGTCAGGTTCCGCTTTCGTTAATTTGCTTTTCAAAAAATCGGCGCCTTGCGGTACTGTTCTTGCCGTATGAAACCGCAGATTGCAATCTACTTCACGGGCGGCACCATTTCGATGAAGCATGATCGGCAAATCGGAGCAGCCGTTCCCGCGCTATCAGGCCGCGAGATTCTCGACCTCGTCATGGGCATTGACGAAGTCGCAGATACTGAGGTCATTGATTTCGGTCGCTACCCCGGCCCGCACATGACGCTACGGCGAATGATGGAGCTTTCGCGCAGCCTACAGCAGACCTTGGCGCGCAGCGATATTACCGGAGTCGTCATCACGCACGGCACAGACACGCTTGAAGAGACGGCTTACTTGCTCGACCTGACTTGCACAAGCGACAAGCCGGTGGCTTTCGTCGGCGCCATGCGCAACAGTTCCGAGATGGGATGGGACGGACCTTCCAATATCCTCGCGGCGGCGCGCGTCGTCTCGTCCGAAGCTGCACGCGGGCTCGGGGTACTGGTGGTGATGAATGAAACGATTCTCGCTGCCGCAGAGGCGACGAAGACACATACGGAAGCCTTCGATTCGTTTCAAAGCCCTGACTTCGGCGCTCTCGGCGTCATTGACAAAGGCGAAGTCATCATTCGCCGCGCACCCGCTATACGCAGATCGCTCAACCCCGAGGAAGTTGTTGAGGAGGTCTATCTGTTAAAAACGGCTGCCGGGTTCGATGCCAAGTTGATCGAAGCCTGTCTTGACGCCGGGGCGCGCGGGCTGGTTATCGAAGGGTTGGGCAGAGGCAATGTGCCGCCGGATTGTGTGAGCGGAGTCGAGCGCGCCCTAAGGCAAGAGATTCCTGTGGTGCTGACCTCTCGATGTTTGCGTGGGCGCGTTTATGACAGCTATGGTTATGAAGGCGGCGGCAAACATCTCCGCAACCTCGGCGTGATCTTCGCGGATTTTCTCAATGGCCAGAAAGCGCGCATCAAGCTGGCGCTGGCGCTCGGCCAAACCCGCGATGTGGAAGCCATTCGCCGATGGTTTGAAGGGTAGAGAGGCAATCGTGGCGCATAGAAATTATCGAGACCCCCTGCATAACATCATCTCGCTCGATGAAACGGTCGCCGAAGATCGTTTGATCGTCGAGTTGATTGATGCCGCCGAGTTTCAACGCCTGCGCCGCATCAAACAGTTGGGGCTGGCATTATTCACCTATCAAGGTGCGGAGCATAGTCGCTTCACTCACTCCATTGGCGTCATGCATTTGATGACGCGGGCGCTCGATCTGCTCGGCAAACCTCAGGCAATCGGTGATGAAGCGCGGCGGGTCGGGCGTGTAGGGGCTTTACTGCACGATCTCGGTCACGGCCCGTTTTCGCATGTCATCGAAAAGGTCTTTCACTTTCATCACGAAGATTGGTCGCGCCAGATCGTGTTGGACGAAACCACCGAAGTCAATCAGGTGCTCAGACAGGCGGATGCGCGGCTGCCGGAGAAACTGGCAGCCCTCTATCGTCACGAATACGCGCCCGCCTTCGTTGCCCAACTGGTCTCTTCGCAACTCGATTGTGACCGCATGGATTATCTGCTGCGCGATAGTTTGATGACCGGCGCGAAGTACGGCATCTATGATTTGGAGTGGGTGTTGCACGCGCTCAAGATTGACGCCGACCGGGATCGCGTCTATGTCGAGGCCAAAGGGCTGTACGCCGTCGAAGAGTATTTGCAGGCGCGATATTACATGTTTCGACAAGTCTATTTTCATCGCACCCTGCGTTCGGCGGAAGCGGTTTTAGTTTTGACGCTCAAGCGCGCCAAAGAATTACTCGAAGCTGACTGTCTGGGTTTTCGTTTGCGCGATTCGGTCTTTGAAAAGTTGCTGAGAGGCGAAGCCATCAGCGCCCGCGAGTATTTACAGTTGGATGATACGGATGTCACGTTTTATCTGAAGCAATGGACGCGCGAGCCGGACGCCATCCTCAGCGATTTGGCGAGGCGATTTACGGATCGCAAGCTCTTCAAGGCGATTGATGTCGGGACGCTCGGCGAGCGAGCTGATGACTTTTGGACGCAAGCGCGCGCCATCGTCGCAGCTCGAAAACTGAACCCTGACTACTACCTGACCATGGACTGCGCGGCGGATGTGCCCTATTACGGCTACTATTCGCCGGTCGGGGTGGATCCGAAAAAGTTGATCTATATCGAAGATGAGGACGCGTCGGGCACCATTCGAGAGATCAGCGAAGTGTCGGAGGTGGTACGCGGGATGCGCGGCTATCAAATTGACCGTGTCTGTTTTCCCGTCGAAGCCTTCGACGAGATTGCGCAGTTGGTCGCGCGCTTTCAGCGAGGCAGTGCAGAAAAGAGTTGAGCGAAAGGTTCCGGCGTTTCGCGAAAGTTCGGTTAAAGGAAGCTTGGACGCCTAGTTCGATTTCGCTCAATTGTCAGATGATAGCAGTGACGTTTGCGACTATACGCGAAATCAAGCCCGCCCTTTGCTGTCGGACTGCCCTGAAACTGATCGCGCCAGACGAAGGAATTTTGCCGCTGGCTATCAAGCCATTTGTCGGTGAAGCGCGGGGAGAGCTTTCGCCCTCTTTGCGACCGAGCGGATCATCGTAGAGCCGTTCGGTTACCGGGTGACGATACTGGCCATCGGCGACCGCCGCATAACGAACGAGTTCCCATTCGGTTGGCTCTTGCTCCATGAGCCAACCGGCAAGGCCATATTCCTGATAGCGGTGAAACATCACCACTACGTTGGTGTGTTCAGCAAGGCGCGGCTTTGCGGTGTCAGACCAAAAGGAATGCACCTTTGAATTGATCGTCTCGCTATAGGCGTCTTCAGGCGAAGCGTAGGGGTCGTCAATGATGAGGGTATCGGCGCCCTCGCCGACAAATCCGGTCGCCAGTCCTAACGCTTTGAAGCTCGGTTGCGAATCTCTAAGCGCCCGCCGCGCCGCAAGCGCCCATGTCCCCGCGCTTGTGAGTTTCGGAAGCTTGACATCGGGCGACGGAAAAAGCCCCTGATATTCGGTCGAGTTAATCAGGTCACGAATGATGCGCCCGAACTTAGTCGCGTGCGTGATGTTGTAACACGCAAGCTTGATGCGGTGCGAGGGTTGCTGCGCGAGTAGCCACGCCGGAAAGCGCTGCGAAACGATGATCCACTTGCCAAACTGCGGCGGCGCGTGAATCAGTAACCGCCGCCCTTTCGTGCGCGTGAGCGATTCAAGCCGCGCGCAGAGATCAAGCTGCCAAGCGTCAAGCTCAATACCGGCGGTGAGCGCAACGAAGCGAGCAAAGCTGGTGCTACTCGCCTTCCGGGTCGCAGACCGCTTGGGCGGCTTCGAGAAGGCGCCCGCAGCGCGTGCAAGGAAACCGCGCCTATGATTCGGAGCCGCACCGTAAGGAGGTGCGCCAGAAAGGGATTGAGCCGATGTTGGCTAAACGCAACACCGAGCACGGTAGCGGGCTGGGAGTATTTCGATGGGTAGTTGAGCGAACTATCTCGTGGCTGCATCAGTTTCGTCGCTTGCGGATCAGATATGAGCGGCGGCCAGAGATACACGAAGCCTTGATGTCGCTGGCTTGCTCGTTGATCTGTTGGCGGTCGCTCTGATTTCATTTCGTTAGAAGCTCTTAGAATCCAAAGGCTCAGTCCACCATTTCAAACTATGACTCAAATCTCGCTATTTTCAAATATCGTCGCGGTTGCG
>CAYXVU010000105.1:5125-19528 GCA_964468725.1 uncultured Clostridia bacterium | reverse complement strand
TTCTGCAAATCGAGATAAGTCGAAGAGACATAAATTTTCGCCATAGAAGAACTCGTTGTTTGGCCGGTTGATCTTGCTCGCCCCATGATACGAAGCGAAATAGGAAATGCGATTTTACAACGTCAAAGCGCAGTAAGACAGAAAGAATGTGTCCGCCCAACCTGCCGACTTGCAAGCTGGCTGTCATCATCAACGGGCGTAGCAGGTGCGCTTCCCATCGCGGCTTACGAAAACTTTTTCGAAGCTTACGGAGCCTTTTTCGCGCGCAGTTCGGCGACCAAATTCGAGGCGCGCAGCAGACTGTCGAAGGTTCCGGCGTCCGTCCACCAGCCTTCGATCACATCCCATGACATATCGCCGGTTTCGATGTAGGCATTATTGACATCGGTGATTTCCAACTCGCCGCGCCCGCTCGGCTTGAGCGTTTTGATGATTTCGAAGACGCGATGATCGTACAGATAGACGCCGATCACCGCATAAGACGAAAGCGGTGCGGCAGGCTTCTCTTCAATCCGAATGATGCGTTCGCCTTCGAACACCGGCACGCCGAAGCGTTCGGGGTCGGAGACTTGGCTCAACAAAATCTTTGCGCCCGAACCTTGATGGCGAAACTTCTTCACATAGGTCGCAATGCTGTTTTCCAGCAGATTGTCGCCGAGCACGACGCAGACGGGCGCGTTATCGGCGAAGTCTTCCGCCAACGACAACGCCGCCGCAATGCCGCCTTCGCCTTCCTGATAGGCATAGTTGAGATGGCTCAGTCCGAACTCTTTCCCGTTGCGCAGGAGCTTCAAAAAATCGCCCGCGCTGTTGCCGCCGGTTACGACCAGAATATCTTTGATACCTGCCTCAACCAGCAGACGAATGGGGTAATAGACCATCGGTTCATCATAGACCGGCAATAAGTGTTTATTGGTAATGCGCGTCAGCGGACTGAGCCGCGAACCCAATCCGCCCGCAAGCACGACGCCTTTCATATTCACCTCACGAGTCAAATAGTGCCGAGTAACAAGTGACCAGCAGGGTGAAGACGGGCAGGCTCTGGCAATTTTGGCCTTTCCTCTATCAGCTTGACGCTCGCCACTGGTCACTCACCGCTCATCTTTCGGCCACAGCCTACAAGCCGTCCTCCATTGCGCGCAAGCGACCGAGCAGGCGAACCGCTCTGACCGAGAGCCGCTTGCCAATGCGGAAACAAAATCGTAGCTGTGAGTCTCGCCACTCCGCGCGAATCAATAAAAATCCGCACAGCAATTCGTGTCCGTCGTAGCGGAAGCCTTCGCTCCAATCGCCACTCGCAATCAACTCTAAAACTCGGCAAGCGCCAGTCCACGCCCCGCGCCTTCGTGAATCAGTTGCCAACTGCGCGCCCGCTGACGCAGATCGGCGAGTTGTTTTTGACAGTCTTCGCTGCCCAGATGCGTCCACACGACCCACATCCGCTGACCGCGTTCGGGTAACCGGTTCTTGGTATCAACGATCACGCGATCAACCGGCAACCCGTCGGGCAAGCTGCGCACTTGCGCCACCGAACAGGGATGCACCCATATGCTATCGGCCTGATTGCGATCTATGAGCGCGACGGCGGGCAATAAATTTTCATCCGGCTCGGTTGCTGCCGTTCTGACAAATTGTCGCCCCGAATAAAAAAGCAGCACGGCGACGAAAGCCCACAAAAGGCCGTTGACCAACTTTGCGCGCCGCACATTTTGCAACAGCCAGATTGCGCCTTCGAGCGCCAACACCTGCGTTTGCAGTTGAGTAAATAACATCGCGCGCCCCGCGCAGATGGGGTAGTGCACTAGCAAACTCGCGGCCACCATACCAACCAACAACACCAACGCGCCCATCGAGCGCGACCCCCAAAGCGTTTCTTCCGCCGCGCGCCGTTTCCACCGTTGTGCAATGGCAAAGATGCCAATCGCTTGCAGCCCGATCATGCCTGCCGTTACCGGCGGCATGCGTCCGTGCCAGCCCCATAAAAATTTCGCCAGCAGGCGCAGGGTCGCACCCGCTCCGTGGGGCAGACTCGAACTCAAGATGCAGTCGCGCCAGTAAGAGAAGTAGCTGGCTTTGTCTTGCAGGTTGAAACGATGATCGGTCAGCCAAATCGCGGCCAACGCCATCAGCGTCACCGTGGCAACTAACCCCACCGCAGAGAGGCGAACTTTCCAACCTCGCAGTCGCCCGTGTTCGAGGTACCAGCCGAGCAAACGCGCACCAAAGGCCAGCGGATAGGTGTAGGAGAGCAGTGACGGCAGCGCAAATAACGCGAGTCGGGTTCTCTCTTTGCCTTCGACGAAGGCGCGTTGTAATACCGCATCGCTCACGGCGAAGGGCACAAGCGCGAGTGCGACATCAAAGGTGTACTGCTTGAGTTGAATCGCTTGATCGAGCCAGTAGCCCGAACCGATCAGCAACCCTCCGGCAATCAGCGCAGGCAATATCTGCGCGCCGGTTCTCTTTTGCAGCAGATATGCCCACAGCAACGTGCCTGCGATAAAGAGGAGGAAGGGCAGCAACCTCAGCACCCAAATCTCATAACCTAACAGTTCGCGCAGCCCTGCCAACGCGAGCAAGTAGAGGCGCGGGAAATACTGCCCATATTCGAGCCTCGCAAAGATGGCATGAAAAGAGGGCTGTTTGAGTTGCGCAGCGATATAGGCTTCATCAAGCCAAAACGACGGCGCTTGCAGGTAACGCCACAGGCCAAAGGCGATAACCAAGGCGGCGGCTAGCCCGATCAAGAAGCGACTCGTCGGCACTCGTGGGAAGGCAATCAATCGAGTTTTTCCTTCTTCGCATGCACCCTGCGAGGGCGCGAATTTCATCAGAGAGAGGGTAACGATAATCGCTACGGTCGCGGGTTGCAAAGATCAAGGCTCGGAATGGCTCATTTGATCTTTCGAATCTGCCGGTTCCCGTGTAGTAAAATCGAGTGCGACATTATGAAAAATCACCGAAAAAATCTTCTCATCGTTTCTTTGCTCGTTGCCTTCATCGTGCAAGCTATGGGATTGTCGAGTGCGCCGGTCGCTCGCGCCGCGCGGATACTCCCTACGCCCGACAATCCGACCGTGCCCCATAAAGCGCCGCTGCTCGGAGCCGATGTCTTCTTTTCCGGCTGGCCGTATCCGATCATCGAAGCCTTACAAGACCAGACCAAAGGCGAGGAGATGGTCGAAGCCTTTCGGCGCGTGGGCTTGCGAAGTTTGCGTTTCGGCTTTCACGCTATCTACAGCCCGCGCGGCGTTGCCGCGACCGAAACCGTTAAGAAAGAGAACAAGACGACGAATCAATATCCTTGGTTTCCGCTGGCGGACTATCTCAACTTTGCGGCTCAAAATGAATTCACGACCGTCTTCGGCATCAACGTCGAAGAGGGGCCGGAGGTCGCTCTTGAAGCGGTCAGAGAGTTCATTCAAACAGCATCGAAAAAGAAGCTCGTCGCCATCGAACTCTCCAACGAACCGTGGCTCAATCATCGCCCATGGCAGCCGGAGGAGTACGCCGAACGCGCGGCGGCGGTGATTGCGGCGCTCACGCCGCTGAAAGTGAAATTCGCGCTGCCGCTCACGGTTGGCAAAGACAACAACACACCGACCAAACTCTCCGACAACGAATGGAATCGGCGCATGCTGACGGCGCTCGGCAAACGCATTGACCTGAAGACTCGCAAAGATATTTACGGCGTGTTGCATCTCTACTCGGATGGCGTCAGCCGCAATGCTGTGCAGGCCTTCAACAAAGAGGTGCGCCCATTTGCGCCGCACATGCGGTATCTGGTCACCGAATACAACATTCGCTTGAGCCTCAATGACAATGTGCATCTGACCAACAAGTATGCGATGGAATTCGCGCGCAAGACCGCCGAAGTGATGGCCGAGCCGGACATCGCCGCGCTCTATGTTCATGCCGTGCCCTATCATTCGATTCTCTACTGGTCGAATGGCAAGAAGGTCGCTACAGTCAGCGGCCACAGTGACAAACGACTCGGCAAAGCCGACCTCACAAAAGGCTGGCACTTGACGCCTGCGGGAAAGGTCTACGCTCTCTACTCGGCACTGGCGTGGAATGGCTACGTCATGGATTACGTCGCCAAAGGCAAACAAAGCTTTTGGGTCGTCAATAGCGAAGGCGGGCGTTTAGTCGTCACCATGCTCAACGATAGCAAGAGCGCGAGCAATAGGAAGATCAAACTGGCAGGCCGCGAGTGGTCGCTCACCGCGCCGCCCCATTCGATTGTCTGCTTCGATCAGGATAGCCGGGTTATTCAAAGCCTCTCGCTGCCATACTGAGGCGAGGGCAAATCAACCTGCCGAACTTCTGTTGAGAGGCGACCTCTGACTGCCTTCCCTTGCACACGATAACGGCAATCAGAGGTCGCCTCTTAACTCTGCTGTGCCGACAAACGGCTAACCGCTAGCGACCGCTGCTTGTTCTGTAACCTGTCGGGTAGCTTCTCCGTCTTGATTTCTGAAGCTCTATTCTCAGGCTGACAATTCGACATTGAGGATTCAGCGTAGTGCAGATATAGTCGCTGCCTCGCTGGTCCGGTTTGCCATGAAAATCAAAGGAGAAGGGATATGAAAAGAGTGCGTCTGATGCGATCAGGTGTCATTTCTGTAAGCATCGCTTTGAGCCTAATCTGGTTTCTCGCGGCGCAGCCGGTGTGCGCGCAGCAACCCGAACAGTCGGTCATAAAGGGATTGCGGTATCGCAACATCGGCCCCTATCGCGGCGGACGGGTGACGGCAGTAACGGGTGTGCCGTCACAACCGAATGTCTACTATTTCGGCGCAACCGGCGGCGGCGTCTTCAAGACCACCGATGGCGGCATTAATTGGACGCCGGTCTCCGACGGATTCTTCAAGACCGGCTCGGTCGGCGGGATAGGCGTTTGCGCCTCGGAACCGAATGTTATCTATGTCGGCATGGGCGAATCGCCCATTCGCGGCAATGTCTCGCATGGCGACGGCGTGTACAAATCAACCGATGCGGGCAAAACGTGGCAGCACACGGGGCTTGAAGACACCCGCCACATCGGGCGCGTGCGCGTGCATCCGAAAAACCCCGACATCGTTTACGTCGCGGCGATAGGCCATATCTTCGGTTCGAACGAACAACGCGGCGTCTTCAAAACCACAGATGGCGGCAAGACCTGGAAGAAGTCGCTCTACAAAAGCGACAAAGCGGGCGCGGTTGATTTGATTCTTGATCCTTCGAATCCCAACGTTGTGTACGCGGGATTTTGGGAGGTCTATCGCAAACCCTGGACGTTGGAGAGCGGCGGCCCCGGCGGCGGCATTCATAAATCCACTGATGGCGGCGAAACCTGGGCGGATTTGACGCGCAATCCGGGATTGCCGCGCGGCACGGTTGGCAAGATCGGCATCACCGTTTCGCCGGTCAACTCCGAACGCTTGTGGGCAATCGTTGAAGCCGAAGACGGCGGCGTCTTTCGCTCCGATAACGGCGGAACGTCATGGACGAAAGTCAATGAGTCGCGCAACCTGCGTCAACGCGCTTGGTACTACACGCGCATCTACGCAGATCCGCAAGTCCTCGATACCGTCTATGTCCTCAATACCGGCTTTTACAAATCCATTGACGGAGGCCGCACCTACACAACGATCAACGTGCCGCACGGTGACAATCACGATCTATGGATTGCGCCCGACAACTCGATGCGGATGATTAACAGCAACGATGGCGGCGCTAACGTTTCGGTTGACGGCGGCAGAACCTGGACGCAGCAGGATCAAGCGACGGCGCAATTTTATCGCGTCGCCACTGATAATGATTTCCCTTATCACATCTATGGCGCGCAGCAAGACAACTCGACTGTGAAGACGGCCAGCCGCACCACCGATTTCGGCATTGATACGCAGCACTGGTATGACGTAGGCGGCGGCGAGAGCGGCTGGATTGCGCCCGACCCGCGCAACTCCGACATCATCTATGCGGGTTCATACGGCGGGTTGCTCACGCGTCACGATCATCGCACCGGACAGGAACGTAACGTCAACGCGTGGCCGGACAATCCTATGGGCGGCGGCGCAGATGTGTTGAAGTATCGTTTCCAATGGAATTTCCCCATCGTCTTTTCGCCACATGACCCGACGGTGTTGTATTGCGCCAGCAATGTGCTGCACAAGACCACCAACGAAGGGCAAAGCTGGGAAGTCATCAGCCCCGACCTTACCCGCAATGACAAGAGCAAACAAGGCTCTTCGGGCGGCCCAATCACGAAGGATAACACCAGCGTCGAATACTACTGCACCATCTTTACGCTGATGGAATCGCCGGTACAGAAAGGGGTCATTTGGGCGGGCACCGATGACGGGCTTGTGCAAGTCACCCGCGACGGCGGCAAAAACTGGGCGAACGTCACGCCGCCAACCTCGCTGATGCCGGAGTGGATACAGATCAACTCGCTCGATGCTTCGTCGTTCGACGCGGGCACCTGTTATGTCGCCGGTACAATGTACAAATGGGACGACAACAAGCCCTATCTCTACAAGACGAATGATTATGGCAAGACGTGGAAGAAGATCACCAATGGCATTCCCGATACCGCTTTCACGCGGGTGATTCGGGAAGACCCGAACAAACGCGGCTTGCTCTATGCCGGAACCGAAACCGGCCTGTATGTCTCTTTCGACGATGGCGACAACTGGCAGTCGTTGCAACTCAATCTGCCGGTCGTGCCGATCACTGACCTTGCGGTTCACAAACGTGACAAAGATTTGGTCGTCGCTACGCAAGGGCGTTCGTTTTACATCCTCGATGACTTGCCGGTGCTGCATCAACTGGCCGACGCGCTGAAAGCCGACGCCCATCTGTTCAAACCCGAAGAGTCGTATCGCGTGGGCGGCTTCGGCGGCTTCTCTCTACCCAATGCGACGGTTGGGGAAAACCCCGCCAACGGCTCGGTGATCTATTACTACTTGAAGAGCAAACCGACGGCGGTGACGCTGGAAATTCTCGACGCCGCCGGAAAGACGATCAAGAAGTTTGAGAGTCGCGGCGGCGCGGGGGCGGCGGGTGGCGCACCGGCGGACGGTGATTTCTTTGCCTTCTTCGGCGGGGGCGGCGGGGCATCGCGCGCGTCTGCGGCAGCCGGATTGAATCGCTTCGTTTGGGATCAGCGATATCCGGATGCTTCGCGGTTTCCGGGCTTGATTATGTGGGCGGGTTCGACTACCGGGCCGCGCGCCGTGCCCGGAAGCTATCAAGTCAAACTCACAGTAGACGGCAAAGTGCTGACTCAGAGTTTCGAAATTAAAAAAGACCCCCGTCTGGCGACCTCGCCGGAAGACTTCGCCAAGCAGTTCGACTTGCTCATCAAGATTCGTGACAAAGTGACCGAGACACACGACGCCATCACGCAGATTCGTGACGTTCGTAAACAGACCGATGACGTGGTCGCGCGCACGCGCGATTGGAAGGGCAGCAAGGAGATTGCCGATGCCGCTAAAGCTCTCAACGCCAAAATGACCGCCGTCGAAGAGGCGCTCTATCAAACCAAGAATCAGAGCGGTCAAGACCCGTTGAACTTCCCGATTCGTTTGAACAACAAGTTGGCGGCTCTGACTGGCGTGGTCGCCAGCGCCGACGCTGCACCGACGGCGCAAGCGGTCGCCGTCTATGACGAACTGGTCGGCAAGATCAATGCCGAATTACAAAAGCTCGACGGAATTTTGAAGACCGACCTTCCGGCCTTCAACAAACTGGTGCGCGATCAAGACATCCCCGCTGTGATCGTCAAACCGAAAGCCGTCGGGCGATAAGGTAACCTCTGTCGCCTGCTCATAAGGACGGGACTCTTTTCAAAGCGGATGCGATGACCTGCAACCCATCGCATCCGCTTTTGTTATACTGACCTCTGTCTGAACCGAAAACCGAGAGAGACGGACGTGGCAAAGAAGATCGAAACCATCACCATCGAAAAAGAGAAACTCCGACCGCGCGAGCGCGCCCCCATCTTGCCGACCAAGAAGATCGAAGACAAAAAACGTCGCGCCGAACGCCGCGAAAAGCATAAGAAAGATTTGCGCCGCTCAAGTGACGAATAAAACGGTCTGCAAACCTACGCCCGTCTGCACGCCCCCTAGCGACTGGAACCTTGCGCGCTTGCCGACCGATTCTCTGCCCCGTCTTTGCGGCTTTGCGTTGACGATGATTAAGGTCGCGCCAAACGGCAACCTACCCGACGGATTGCTGATTCCCCCGCTTTTGCAGGCATTCGCAGATCGTCTTTCACACCGCGACAAAGGATGACGACGAGAAGTTGCCGTGAAAACCGAGCGGGAAATGTTGTCCGGCCCACACCCGCGCTTCGATGTCGAGGGTTCCGGCGTCTCTGATCTCCAAAAAATTCTCATCCCGACCGCCGTCATAACCTTGCAGTAAAAGCCATCCGCGTTCTTCGCTGGCTTGGCCGGGATGCGGCACGAAGATCGGTTCGCCAAAGGCGCGGCCTTTACCCGCAGGAATGCGTTTGGCCGTCGCGCGATGCAGGTCGTGACGCACTAAGGTTCCATATAAAAACGGGTCGCCGTCGCTGTTGTCGAGCGTGTAGAGATAGCGCACATCCGTGCCGCTTTGCCGAATGTCGAAATGCGGAAACTCTTGCGCATCGGCAACCTCATTGCGACTGTCCAGCTTGCCGCTTGCCAAATCAATCACCAGCCGGGTCAATCGTGTCTTCGTGTGATTCGGCCAACTCTCTTTCGACCACGAATAGAGCAACTCGAATACCGAGCCGTCCGGCGCAAGGCACGAATCCATCACCAACTTGCCATCACGCTCGAAGGCATTGCCATGATGAAAGACCATGCTCGAAGGCAGTTCGACGGTTAAGGGTTTGCCGGTTCCATCACGCCGCAAAATGACGATGCGCGTCGCCTCTTTTGCGGCAAAGGTCACGGCATCGGCGGGAGTGGAGTTTTGCAATCGGCTGAGGTTGTAAAAGACCGGCGGGATGATGAAGATCAAATGCTCTTTCGACATCATCATATCGTGAATCATGAAATAGGCTTTTTGCGGCAGCGCGTACAACTCGGTCAGCCTGCCGGTTTTTTCCATGCGATAGACCGTCAGCGCCATGCCCGGCCCTCGCCGAACGCCGTAACCATAGGCGATGCCCGAAACCGGGTCGTACTTCGGATGTGCGGTAAAGCTCATGTCTCCCGGCAAGGTGCCATAAAAATCCCATCGCCCTTGATAGGCGAGTGTTGTCGGATCAATTGCCGTCGGGTGTCCGCCTTCGGAGAGTCCGAGCAAACGGTTATCCCAACAAATCACGTTGACGCTCGGTTGATTTTTGCCGCCGCCCGCAGGCTGCCAACCGGCGGGCGGCGCGGGCGGGAGCGTTCCGAATTCGCCGTAGAGCATGCGATTCGCTTTCAGTTCTTCGCGGCGTTGCGGCGTATCAACGAAGCGCGCGGCAAGCTGCACGCTGCCCTCGCGGAAGCTGTAGCCAATCATAAAAGCGTCACCGTCAAAGCGATGTTTCAAGGCGACGCCGTGATTCTCTTTTTGACCGGGGGCGACGCGATAGAGCGTGCCGAATAGATCTTTCGGCAATTTGCCTTCAATCTTTTTCAGCCTCCAGGCGCCTTCCGCGCCCGCCGTGCGATTGGCCAGCCGACTGAGCTGCTTGCCATTGGCGAGCCAGCGCGCGAGCCCTGAGTTGTCAATCAACCCGAGCGCTCCCGCCGCCATCAATGAAATTCCAAACTGCCGACGTGTCATTCCTCTTCTCCCTTCACCGAAAATCTTTGCTTGTAGCAAAGGCGACCATCGCATCTCCTGTGCTGCCTCAATCGGTTCGCAACTACCTTCGGCTTACAGCCAATTGCCTACGCCCGCCAAATATCTACCCTGCACGACCCATTGCCAACGGCTTAGGGCAAGGCAGGCTTGCCGTCTTGTTTGTAAACTTGTCCGGCTTTCATTACGAAGCTCATGCTTTGCAAGAGTTTGATGTTAGTAGTCGGGTCGCCTTTGACGGCGATGATGTCGGCAAAGCGACCGGCTTGGATGCTGCCGATATTCGCCGTTTGCCCCATCAAGGTCGCCGAGCCGCGCGTTGCCGACAAGATGGCTTCGAGCGCAGGCATTCCGGCTTCGACCATGTATTCGAACTCTTTAGCATTCTGCCCGTGTGGGTAGACGCCCGCATCGGTGCCGAAAGCAATCTTCACGCCGCCTTTGTAGGCGCGACCAAAAGCGTTTTGAATCAGCGGACCGATGGTACGCGCTTTCTCGGCAACCGGCGGCGGGAAGAAGCCGGGAATCTTTGCGGCGGTTTCTACTGTCTTGCCCGCGATGATGGTAGGCACTAAATAGGTGCCGTGCTTTTTGAACAGCGCAATAGCTTCGTCATCGAGGTACGAGCCGTGTTCGATAGAATCCACTCCGGCGCGAATCGCATCTTTGATTCCGGCTGCACCGTGTGCATGCGCCGCCACTTTGCGGTCGAGCATGTGCGCGGTCTCGATGATGGCTTTCATCTCATCGAGTGTGAACTGCTGCCCCGAACCGGAGTCGGCGATGGAGAGCACCCCGCCGGTGGCGGTGAATTTAATGTGGTCAACGCCGTATTTAGCCATGTAACGCACGGCGCGCACGGCGTCTTCGGGGGTGTTGATGATGCCTTCTTTATAGCCGGGTTCGGGGATGAGGTTTTCGCGGATGCCGCCGAAATCGCCGTGCCCGCCGGTGATGCTGAGTGCGCGTCCGGCAACAAACATGCGCGGCCCCGTGATGGTTCCGGCATTGACAGCGTCACGCAAGCTGACATCGAGAAAGTTCGCTGCGCCGACATCGCGCACCGTCGTAAAGCCCGCCATCAACGTGCGCCGCAAGTATGGAATCGCCGCCAGCGCAATCTCTGCGTCTCTGCGCCCCATGCCAAGAAAGACATTCGAAGAGCCCCGGCTGAGCTCCATCGTCATATGGGTGTGACAATCAATGAAGCCGGGCATCACTGTCGCATCGCTGAGATCAATCACTTCAGCGCCGCTCATTGTCGCGCGTCCGTCGCGCACTTCGCGCACCCGATCATTTTCGATGATGATCGAAACGTTGGTTCGCACAGTGTTCGAGAGGCCGTCAATCAAGCGTCCGGCATAAATAACTTTGACATTCGATTGTGCAATGACCGGCGTCGTCATCCAAAGCGCAGGAAATAGCGTCGTGGCGAGGATGATAAGTAGAGAAATCCACAATCGCGGGTTTATGAGTACGGGCATAATCAATCTCCTTGAAATGGGTTGCGTCAGAGTCGTGCCAAACGCGCGGCATTATATACCGGCACAAGAGAAGGGGAGAAGGGGCGGGCAGAAGAAGAAAGAAAGAAGGGATGAAGGGGTGACGCGACAAGATAACGGGTGACTACCTTCTTATACCGAGTTGCGAATTCAGGTGAGAGGCGGGCCGCTCAACGAATGATTCTCATCTTGTGCAGAAGCCCATGCACGCTTGACGAGGGTGGGCGTCGGCGCGAAGATGCGAGGTATGAAAAAGATTTGGGGGTTGATTTTGCTCTTCATTTTGGCCGTCGGCGTGGCAGCGCGCGACGACAAAAAGGCGGATACCTCGAAGCCAGATTTTAGCGGCAAGTGGGTGCTCGACAAATCGAAAAGCGAACTCGGGCGCATCGGACAAGGGCCAATGGCCAACGCCGAAGTCACACTGTTGATCGAGCATAAAGAGCCGGAACTCAAAATCCTGCGTACCATCTTGCTCAACG
Source organism: uncultured Clostridia bacterium (assembly GCA_964468725.1). Classification (GTDB taxonomy): domain Bacteria; phylum Acidobacteriota; class Blastocatellia; order UBA7656; family UBA7656; genus CAYXVU01. Next base: position 7,767 of record CAYXVU010000105.1, on the reverse strand, counting down.
GACAAGAGATCAAACAAGCGTTCCTCTACTTCTCTGACAATCGCGGCGAAACCAATCCGGCAGCTTTCGGCAATGCCGAAGTGAAGTCAAAGACCAAATGGGATAAAGCCAAGCTCGAATCGAAATCGTCGGCCTCGTTTTCGGTACGCGGCGAGACGTTTTATGCGGATACCAGCGAGAAGCGCGAACTCTCCGCCGAGGGCAAAGTGTTGACCATCAGCATCAGCATCAGTAGCTCACGCGGCTTGCAACTGATTAAGCAGGTCTTCAATCGCGTCGAGTCGTAACCCATTGTGCAAGTCCTGCAACGCGGCGCGATACGCGCCGTCCATTGCCAATCGAAAGCGTCAAGCCGACAACCGAGAAAGGGTGGCAGGGATTTACTTGCGGCGTTTGATGAGGGCTTTGGCAATGTAGCTGATGACGACTTCGCCGCGCTGATTGATGACTTCATTGAGCGTGGTGATGATGCCGCCCTGCTCGTCGCGCTCCACCTTCTCTTGCACCAGCGTTTTGAGCCAGATGGTGTCGCCAATAAAGGTCGGTTTGACAAAGCGCAAATGGTCGAGTCCGTAAAAGGCGATGATCGTATCGTCAATTGTACCCATGCGCACGCCCAGCCCGGTCGCAATTGAAAAGATCAAAGCTCCGTGCGCGATGCGCTTGCGGAAGAGGCCGCGTTTGGCCGCCTCTTTATTGGTATGAATCTCGTTCCAATCGCCGGTGATTCCGGCAAAGTTCACGATGTCCGTCTCCGTGATTGTGCGTCCGGCGGACTTTGCCTCTTCACCAATTTCGAAGTCTTCAAAGTACTTGCTCATTGCGCCCTTCCTCACAATAGTGACAAATGGCCAGTGACCAATGACCAGTTGCTGAAGCGTGGCTCATCGCTTCCTCCTTGTCATTCGTCACGTGGCGGTTCAAACAAGTGGTCGTTGGCTTCGCTGAAGGTATAGCAGGTGTTGCGAAGCTGTGGCATCCAACTGAGCACCATCAAACGGCGTTTGGCCGGGTCATCCGCGATGGCGCGCAGCCTCTCTTCGGCGTTGCGTAATCGCTTGGCGGCCATGTAATTCATCTGAAATGCTGTTGCCCCCATCACATTGACCAGCGTGTGCAGATGATTGCAACTTGCTGCCCCGCCCAGCACTTCTCCGACGCGGCGACGAAAGCCGCGCCCGATCTTTTCACCTTCGAGATGGCGAATCGCTGTGGTCGAACCCGTACAGATGCCGTCATAGGGCATGCGGGTAATCTCGCTCGTCGCTGCGCGGATGACATAATCCGGGAAGCTGACCTCGAACCGCGCTTTGAGCGAATGTACGTTGTCATTGAGGATGCCGACGATTTCGAAACTCGCGTCGTCGAGCCAATCCATTTCGATATTGAGGTTCCTTACATACTCTGCCATGCGCGTTTCCTGACTCGAATCGGTTAATCGGCGACGCTCGTCGCCGATTGTCCGAGCACCTCTGTGCGGCGCGTTTCAATCGTCTGCAACAACTTTTCAAACGGCTGAATGAATAACCGCACCCCTTCTTCGAGCACTTGTTCGGTGATCGCATCAAGGTGAATGCCGAGGCTCGCCAAGCGTTCCAGTCGTCGGCGCTCTTCATCCAGATCATCTTCTATCGAAAGTTGCGCTGTGCCGTGCTGACGAAAGGCTGTGAAGGTTGCCGGAGGAATGGTGTTGACGGTTTCATCTCCGATAAGCGTTTCAATGTAGTAAACATCCGAGTAGGTCGGGTTTTTGGTTGACGTTGAAGCCCACAAGGGACGCTGCACGCGCGCCCCTTGTTCGCGCAGAGCCTGAAAGCGTTCGCCGTGAAAAATCTCTTTGAAGCGTTGATACGCTACCTTCGCGTTGGCAATGGCGATGCGCCCGTTAAGCGAGCCAAGCAACGCTTTTTCCACCTCGCTGCCCGAAGCGGCGAGCCGCTGTTCGAGCTGTTTATCAACCGCCGTGTCAATGCGGCTGATGAAGAAACTGGCCACCGAAGCGACGCGATCAAGGGCTTGCCCGGCGGCGGCGCGACGCTCAAGCCCGCGAATATAGGCCTCCATCGTCGCTTCGTATGCCTTGAGCGAAAAGAGCAAGGTGATATTGATATTGATGCCGTCAGCGATGCACTGTTCGATGGCGGGGATGCCAGCGGGCGTGCCGGGGATTTTAATCATCACGTTCTTGCGATCCAGCCATTGCCACAACCGGCGCGCCTCGGCAACTGTCCCCTCGGTGTCGTGAGCGAGCAAGGGCGAGCACTCCAAGCTGACAAAGCCATCGCGGCCTTCGGTCGCTTCATAAACGCCAAGCAGTGCATCCGCCGCCATCTGAATGTCGCACACCGCGAGCGCCTCATAAATCTCGTTGGCCGTCTTGCCTTGCTCGGCCAGCTCGCGCAGTTGATCGGTGTAGTCATCCGAGCCGCTGATGGCCTTTTCAAAGATCGCCGGATTGGAGGTCACGCCGCCGAGTCCGTCCTCTTCGATGAGGCGGCGAAGCTCGCCCGAGGTAATCAGTTTGCGTTCGATGTTATCGAACCAGATGGATTGACCGAGTTCTCTCAGTTGCAAAAGCGGATTGGCGCTCATTCTCTCTCCTGCTGAGGTTCGGGCAAGCGGCAGCTTGCGGTTAAAAAGAT
>CAYXVU010000105.1:0-5025 GCA_964468725.1 uncultured Clostridia bacterium | reverse complement strand
CTTGTTCGATGCGATCAAGGGTGTCGAACCCGCTAATCATTTTGCCAAAGACCGTGTACTTGTTATCCAAATGCGAGGCGGTTCCGAGCACCAAAAAGAAGGAGGTCGCCGCCGAGTTCGGGTCGTCTGCCCGCGCCATCGAAAGCACGCCGCGTATGTGCGGCTCTTTCGAAAACTCCGCTTTGAGCAACCGCACCCAGCGGTCTGCGGGGTGCTCCGAACCGTTGGCGCGGGTGTAGGCGAAGCCGCCTTGCACGACGAAACCGGGCACAACGCGATGAAACGCCGTGCCGTTATACCAGCCGGTCTCGACGAGTTTCAAAAAGTTGCGAACGTGTTCCGGCGCCAGATCGGGGTTCATCTCGACGGTGATTTCGCCGAGATTGGTTTTGAGCAACACCTCGCGGCGCAGTTCGCTCAGGCTGGCGTGTTTGAAGGGTTCGAGCTTCTTCGGTTCAATCTTGATCGAGGTGATTTTGACCGGCGTCTTGGTCAACTGATTTTTGTCGGCTTCGACGAGCGAGATTTTTTCGACCACCTCGATGCCTTCGTTGACTTGCCCGAAGGCGGAGAATTGCCCGTCGAGCTGCGGCTGCGGATAGAGGCAGATGAAAAACTGCGCCCCGCCGCTGTTGGCGCGTCCCGGGATGCGCGCCGTTGAAATCGTGCCGCGCCCATGTTTGAGGTCGCTAAACTCATCGGGCAACTGATTGAGTCCGCCACTGCCCCAGCGCTCGCGCGGCGTCTTCAGGTCTTTGAGCAACGGGTCGCCGCCTTGCACAATGCCGCGCTCAATGACGCGATGAAACGCCGAGCCGTCATAAAATCCGGCGCGCGCTTGTTTGATGAATTGCTGAACATGCTTCGGCGCTTTGTCGGGGAAGAACTCGAAGCGGACGACGCCGAGATCGGTGGTGATGACGGCTTCGAGCGCCGCCATCTGCTCGACCGTCAATGGCGGCTCGGCTGCTGATTGCGCCGCGCGCTTCTTCTGCTGCGCCAGCAACGGATGAAAGAGGCCGACGACCGCTACGAACCCGATAAGCAAGTGGAAAAGGCGAAGCCCATTGCGTCGCCTTCTATAATGAAGCCGCTCCGTCATCACTCCTACTCCGTGTCGTGAGATTTCGATACCGGGACATCTCTACAGAAGCTCGGCTCTCTTTGCGCCACATCAATGATGCGCCATGTCATTCTCCCGAAACCCTGCGCAATGTCAACTCTTCCGTCCGGCGCGTCCGCGTTCACTTTGCAATCACGCGAGGCGGCGATAGGCTTCTGCGAAGGCTGCATTCGGCGTGCGGCCTTCCGCATCGTCGGAAAATTCGAGGCGCAGGCGTTCGACAAAATACATTTCGATCTCGCCTTTATTTTTCGCAGCGATTTTGCCGCGCGGCTCGCAGAGAAAGAAGTCTTTTACCATTTCGAATGTCGCTCCCGAAATGTTGATGCGCTCGGCTGCGCCGGACGACTCCATCCGACTCGCCGTGTTCACCGTATCGCCCCACACATCATAGGCAAACTTCTCGCGCCCGATGACGCCCGCTACCAACGCCCCCGAATGGATGCCCAATCGCAACTGCCAACCCGGTTGGTTCGCAGCGGCTTTGCGCTGCTGCCATTCACGCATAAAGCTCTGAATTTCGAGCGCCGCTAGCACCGCGTCTACCGCGTGCGTGCGGTTGGCCGCCGGAATGCCACCGGCAGCCATGTAAGAGTCCCCGATGGTTTTGATCTTTTCGAGGTGATGCCGTTTGGCGATCTCATCAAAGGCGCGAAAGCAGAGGTCGAGTTCGCCGATCAAGGCTTGCGGGGTCAGGGTTTCGGCGATCTGCGTAAAGCCGACGAAATCGGTAAATAACACCGACGCGCTTGCATAGTGCAAAGGCTCGACCTGATCGTTGGCTTTCAACTCTTCGGCGATGCGTTCGGGCAGAATGTTGAGCAAGAGGCGGTCGGATTTTTTTCGCTCCTGATTGAGGTTTCTTGCCAATACCATCACGAGCAGTCCGGTAAAAATCTGCACGAAGAAAAAGTTTGTGGCTACGTCAACGGCGCGTTCTTTGGCGCTCGCGTGGTGGGTAATCCAATCCGGGCGTCTCTGCTCAACAAGAAACAGACCGAGAGTGACAACGCCGAAAATGATGAGTGCCGACATGGTCACTCGTGAGGTGGCTGCCAAAATGGTGGCAATTACCAGCGCCGGGATAAAGTAGTAATGCGCGCCGCCGAACGAACCGGCATTGAGCAACGAATTCAGAAACAGAAAGGTCAAAATCAAGCAGACAAAGGGCCAGTACAATGACCGATAAAGGCCGCGAAACCGCGAGAGATAATAAACGAGCAAAAACAACAGGCCGGTAACGATGTGCAATAGCAACAACCAACCGTCTCGCTCAAGATTCAAAAACCGCAGCGCCCCGCCCAAGTTGGCTAGCGCATTGAGCAGACTGATGGTGTTCAACAACCGATGTTCAAGCAACTCCCGACGCGGGTCTCCGAAGAGATGAGAAAAGATTCTGTTTACCCTGTCTTGCACAGACCAACCGCCTCTCGCCTTCGTACCTTCTAGGGTTCAATCGCAAAACCTCATCGGTTTATTTCATCCAGCAAAAATTGCAACGATCTTTCTCCCGCATACTCGCGCGGCTCTATACCACAGCGAAACAGGCGCGCCGGTTTGTCGCCGATCAATCGCAACCGTTTGCCCTCAACCCGCAGCAGACAACCTTCGCGCAGTCCGACGACTGTGACCGTCGGGTTGGCAAAGGCGAATTCAAGAAGACGCTCTTCGCGGGTCTCTCCCTGATGGCCGGGCGGATGAAAATCGGTGTAGTGCGGGTTGATCTGAAAGGGGACGAGATTGAGCGCGGCAAACTGGGGCGGCTCGACGATTGGCATATCGTTGGTTGTGCGAATCGTCGGACACGCAACATTCGAACCGGCGCTCCAACCGATGTAGGGCATCCCCGCCGCAACGCGTGCCCGGATGGTTTCGATCACTCCGGCTTCATACAACCCGCGCAGCAAATGAAAGGTGTTGCCGCCGCCAACGGCAATCGCTTCGGCTTCGCGCACGGCGCGTTCGGGGTCACGCGCTTTGTGCAGCCCGTCAACCGCGTAGCCCATCCTCTTCAACCGCTTTCTGACCAGCCCGGTGAAATCGTCATACGACAAACGCACGGCGGCAAACGGCACGAAGAGAATGCGTTGGATTTCGGAGCCGAAAAAGTCTTTGATCTCCGCCTCCGCGTGATCGAGATAGGCTTGCCCATAATTTTTCGAATTGCTCAAAAGCAAGAGTCGCGGTTTTGGCATGGACACCTTCAAATGAGAAACGTTGAGAGGCGGTCAGAGGCCACCTCTCAACAGCGGTTCAGGGCATTGGTTTGCCCCTTCCTATCGGTTTCCCGTCGCCGGTCGCGCGTGCGCCGGGCCGCGAAATACGGCGTTCAGGAAGAGCACATTCAACCCGTCCATATAGGCGCGGTAGTTTGGGTCGGAAGCGAAAGCAATCACGACTCCGCGCCCTTGCGACTGCACCATCAAAAACGGTTTGTAGGCTAATTGCTTGCGATTCTCCTCCCACATATAGCCGCTGGCCAGCAACGACTCTGCGCCTTCATAGATAGCGGCATTGATGCCGCGATCAACCTTGAGCGGGCTGAAAATCGTGCGCCCCGAATACAACACATGAACCGTTCCCGGCACGCCTGCGCTCATCCAATGGTCTTGATCCGTGCGCGCGCGCACAAGCACGCCCGCAACTTCATCCGGGCGTTCGGTGTCGGGCTGAATGGCTTTGAGGTAATCGGCTTCGCTGGTCAACAGTTTGCTCGCGGGCTTCTGCGGCGGCGTTTTGGCATCCGGCGCGGCTTTGGCATCGGGAGCGAGATTCTCTTCGGAAGTGTCGAGCAATTTCGCTTCGACCAGAAAGGCCGCCGCGCCGCTGCCCAGCGTAATCAACGTGCCGCCATTGGCCACCCAATCTTTCAATCGCTCGATGCCGCCCGCCCCGAAGGTCGCGCCGTAGCCGCCGCCATCGGGCAAGATGATGACCTGAAAACGCGAGAGGTCTGAGGTTGCCAGTTGCCGCGTTCGAATCGGTGTGACCGGATAGCCGAATTGACGCTCTAACACGAAGCGCGTCTGCCCCGCGGCGTTTGCCGAAGTCGGCGTATCCCACGCCAACGCGATCAGCGGTTTGCGAACCTGTACCACATACCGGCTGCCGAAATTCACGCCGTCGTCCACCCAACCGCTATCCGTAGCCACAACCTCTGCGCCGGTTGCCGCCGCTAACCGTTCGAGCATGGCGCGCAGATTCGCGGCGTTGTCTTTCACTTTGAAGATCAAGGTTCCGGCGGGCAGCGTGCGCCCCTGTTGCGTAAACGGTTTGTCGGTGCTCAGAATGCGCAGGTTCTCTTTGAGCGCGGCGGCTAAAAATCGCCCCGCTGCTTGTGTGCCCCAGGGGACGAGATAGGCAACGCTCGCCTGTCCGCTGACCGCGCCTGGGGTAATGAGCGCGGGCTTAATCGCTTCGAAGTTGCCGCGCGGCGCTTCCGAACAGGCAATGGCTTCGACGTTGTAGAGCATCGGCAGCGACCACGCCGTCACATCATAAATTTCATCGGGCAGTTTGCGTTTGCGGCGGCGTTCCTGCTCTTTCAAAAATGTTTCCTCCATCGGCACGTTGACATCGAGCAGGGTGCGAATCAAACGCTTCGCCGGTTGTGCAAGTGCAATGACGTACGTGCCCGCCGCATACTCGTTGCCGCAAGCGCGAAAAGCGGACGGCGCGCGGTTGACTTCGACGCCTTGCTCGCTCAACACCGCAACCATTTTATCAACGGCAGAGGTGTCGCCGCGTCGTGGGATGACATAGGCTTTGATCGGCTCGGCGCTGCCCTCTTCGATGGCCGATTGGCGATAGCGATAAAAATCATTGAGCAACTTCTCGCGGTTGCGCGCAGCCGTCTCTGCCGTCGAAATCGAAGCGACGAAATGATGGCGCACCGAATCGCG
>CAYXVU010000104.1:918-19554 GCA_964468725.1 uncultured Clostridia bacterium | reverse complement strand
GAATTTGGCCAAGAAGACATCACTTTCAGCGGTCACGCCATCGAGTGTCGGATCAATGCCGAATCGCCGACCACCTTTATTCCTTCGCCGGGGCTGATCAAGACATTTAATATCCCCGGTGGCCCCGGCGTGCGCGTCGAAACCGCAGCCTATCCCGGCTGGTTTGTGCCGCCGCATTACGATTCGCTGATTGCCAAACTGATCGTTCACCATCGCACGCGCGAGATGGCGATTGCGCGCATGCAGCGCGCGCTGGAAGCGATGATCATCGAAGGTGTGGAGACCAGCGTCCCTCTGCATCAAAAAATTCTTGCCGACCCGGACTTTATAGCTGGCAATCTTTCGACCAAGTTTATGGATCGGTTTTTAGCCAATCAGCCGTCGGGCGCGGGCTACAGGAAGCAGGTTACGGGAAGCGGCGATTAGACGGATCCGAAGACTGAAAGGTCGGAAAGCGCGATTACCTTAAAAGAGATGTAAGCCGGAAGACGGCCCTCGGCAACCGCGCCCTGACGAATCACCGGTTCATTGCCACCTTGTATCCTCTTGCGAAGCCGTGCGGCCTCTTCAGTATGATTCCGAAAGTTTATCCCATCACCGATACCCAGATTAGTCAGCGAACACACGCTGAACAGGTCGAACTCTTCGCGGCAGGCGGCGCAACGCTTGTGCAATTGCGCGATAAGCACGCTGCGCTGCGCGCCTTTTACGAAGCGGCACAGCAAGCGATGCTCATCGCGCGCAGCCTTGGGGTACGTATTATCATCAATGATCGAGTCGATCTTGCGCTTGCCGTCGGCGCCGACGGCGTTCATTTGGGGCAAGACGATCTCCCGCCAGAACAGGCGCGCGCCTTACTGGGCACGGAGAAGATCATCGGCTATTCGACGCATAATTTGAAACAGGCGATGGAAGCCGATTTGTTGCCAGTAGATTACCTGGCTATCGGCCCGGTCTTTGCCACGTCAACGAAAGAGAATCCCGATGCGGTTGTCGGATTGGCTGGGGTTAGAGAGGTAAAAGAACGAATCAACAAACCCTTGGTTGCCATCGGCGGGATTACCCTTGATCACGCCGCTTCAGTAATGGCCGCCGGAGCTAACAGCATAGCGATCATCTCCGACCTCCTTTCCGCTCCACGCCCTTCTGAACGCCTGCACGCATGGTTGCGGCAACTCACCTGACTTACTTTACCTGCGCCAATTTGCCGTTGAGCACGCCGCGCAAAGCGTGGCCGGTGTGCGAACGACGCGAGCGAGCAATATCTTCGGGCGTGCCCTGTGCGACGATGTAGCCGCCTTGTTCGCCGCCTTCCGGGCCGAGATCAATCACCCAATCGGCGCTCTTAATCACATCCAGATTATGTTCGACTACTAAGGCGGTGTTGCCGAGTGACACCAGTTGATGCAGTACCTCTAACAGGCGACGCACATCTTCGAAGTGCAAACCGGTGGTTGGCTCATCCAGAATATACAACGTGCGCCCGGTGGCTCGTTTCGAAAGCTCTTTGGCCAACTTGATGCGTTGGGCTTCACCGCCCGATAAGGTTGTTGCCGATTGACCGAGTTTGATATAGCCCAACCCGACATCAATCAAGGTCTGCAACTTCGATTTAATTTGCGGGATGTTCTCCAACAGCGGCAAGGCTTCTTCAACAGTCGTGTCGAGCAAGTCGGCAATCGTTTTGTTTTTGTATCGGACGGCCAGAGTTTCGCGGTTGTAGCGCGCGCCGCGACAGACATCACACATCACGTAGACATCCGGCAGAAAATTCATCTCGATGCGTTTCATCCCATCACCCTGACAGGCTTCGCAACGCCCGCCTTTGACGTTGAAAGAAAAGCGCCCGGGTTTATAGCCGCGCTCGCGCGATTCGGGCAGCATGGCATATAACTCGCGGATAGGGGTAAACACGCCTGTGTAGGTTGCCGGGTTCGAACGGGGCGTGCGACCGATGGGCGATTGATCAATCTCGATGACTTTATCAATGTGTTCCAGCCCTTGAATCTCGCGGTGCTCGCCCGGCTCCAACACGCTGCGATAGAGTTTGCGTGCCAGGCTGCGGTAGAGAATATCGTCAATCAGAGTGGACTTACCCGAACCGGAAACGCCCGTAACGACGATGAACAGGCCGAGAGGAAAGGTCGCATCAATGTTTTTCAGGTTATGTTCGCGTGCGCCGATAACGGTAAGCGCTTTGCCATTGGCGGGACGCCGCGCCTTCGGAATTTCGATCTTGAGTTCACCGGCGATGTACTTGCCGGTGAGCGAGTGGCGTACGTGCGCAATGTCTGCGGGCGTGCCTTGTGCCACGATATGACCGCCGTGCGCGCCCGCGCCCGGCCCCAAATCAATGACGTGATCGGCATGGCGAATCGTCTCTTCATCATGTTCGACGACGAGAACCGTGTTGCCGAGGCTGCGGAGTTGTTCGAGGGTTTCAAGGAGCTTCAAATTATCGCGCGGATGCAGGCCGATAGAGGGTTCATCAAGCACATAGAGCACGCCGCGTAATTGTGAACCGATCTGGGTTGCCAAGCGAATGCGTTGGCCTTCGCCGCCGGAGAGGGTTGCTGAGGGGCGATCCAGCGTAAGATAGCCCAACCCGACCGTGTTGAGGAATCGCAACCGGTCACGAATTTCGCGCAGAATCAATCCGGCAATCCGCTCTTCGCGCGGGCTGAGATTGATTTGCTGAAAACCTTTCACCGCTTCTGCAATAGGAAGCGCTGTGTAGTCAGCAATCGTTTTGCCAGCGAGGCGTACGGCAAGCGATGCGGGTTGCAGGCGGTGACCATGACAGTCCGGGCAAGTGATTTGCGAAATCAGCGAGTCGAAAGCATCTTGCGCGCTTTCGCTCTTCATCTCTTCGGCGCGGCGCATCAAGTAATGAATCGCGCCTTTCCATGGAGCCTGATATTCGTAGGCTCCCGAACGCAGGTTGAGTCTTTCTTTGGCGCCGTAGAAAAAGGCATCGCGGGTTTTCGGCGGCAATTCGGCAAAGGAGCAATTGGGCGAAAGTCCGGCTTGCGCGGCCAGCGATTTCATCACCTCGCGCAGATAGATATTGATCCGTTCCTCATCGGGAAATGCGTCTTGATCGTTAATCGGCAGCGTCGGGTCAACGATGATCTTCGCCGGATCAATCTCTGATTTTGAACCGATACCATGGCATGAACTGCACGCGCCATAAGAAGAGTTGAAAGAGAAGGAGCGCGGTTCCAAAGTGGGAATGGAGATGCCGCATTCGGGGCAGGCCATCTTCTCCGAATAGAGCTTCTCTTCGCCGTCAATGATCGAGACTAGTACCAAACCGTCCGTCAGTTTGGCAGCCAGATGGACGGATTCGTCAATGCGTTTTTGCACGCCGGGTTTAACCAACAAGCGATCCACAACGACTTCGATGGTATGATTGCGGCGTTTGTCGAGTTTGATCTCTTCATCAAGCTGACGCAACTCACCATCAATGCGGGCGCGCGTAAAGCCCGACTTGGCCAGTTTGTCGAGTTCTTTCCGAAACTCGCCTTTGCGACCGCGCACAAGCGGCGCCAAAATCATAACGCGCTCGCCTTCGGGAAGCGTCGAGAGTTGCTGCACGATTTGCTCAATGGATTGCCGCGAGATCGGACGCCCGCATTTGTGGCAATGAGGCTGCCCGATGGAAGAGAAGAGCAAGCGCAGATAGTCGTAAATCTCCGTCACTGTTCCTACGGTCGAACGCGAGCTGCGGGTAGTGGTCTTTTGCTCGATAGAGATTGCGGGCGACAGACCTTCGATGGCATCAACATCAGGTTTTTCGAGTTGATCGAGAAATTGCCGCGCATACGCCGAGAGCGAATCAACATAACGCCGCTGGCCTTCGGCATAGATAGTGTCGAAGGCGAGGCTCGATTTGCCGGAACCGGAAAGCCCGGTGACAACCGTTAGCCGGTTGCGCGGAATTTCAAGGCTGATGTTTTTGAGATTGTGTTGTCGCGCGCCACGAACGATGATGCGATCAAGTGCCATGAATGATTAGCCCAGTATAGATGAAAATTTGGTTGCCTAATGAATCTCTCATTGTAGCGAACCGAATTTGTGTAAGGCAAACCCGTGTGTCGGTCTGGTTACGAGCTTTGGCGTTTGCCAGCCCCCCACCCCAGTGTATAATCAATTCACCAATCGAAGACCGCATTCAGCACAAGGCGTCAGATTGCATTACGGACAGTCGTTTGAGGGTAGACACGGGTCAAGTCCATGGTCGGAAAGACGGTTCTCCACTACCGCATACAAAAAGAGATCGGCAAAGGCGGGATGGGTGTCGTCTATAAGGCCGAAGATACGAAGCTCGACCGCATCGTCGCTGTCAAAGCATTGGCCACCGATTTACTCAGTGATGAAAAAGCGCGCACGCGCTTTCTGCGCGAAGCTCGCGCTGCCTCCGCCATCGATCATCCCAACATCTGCATGGTGTACGAAGTCAATGAGGTGGATGACCAACTCTTCTTCGTGATGCAATATGTCGAAGGCCGTACACTCAAAAAGGTCATCAACGGTCGCCCGCTGCCGCTTGATCAAGTGCTTGATTATGCGCTGCAACTGGCAGACGCTTTCGCCGAAGCGCATCGCCGCAACATCCTGCACCGCGACATCAAATCGTCTAACGTTATGGTCAACGAGCGCAATCAACTGAAAGTGCTCGATTTTGGTTTGGCCAAACTGATCAAATCGAGCGGCGCGGAGGCCGCAGGCGGCGAATTGACGCAACTCGGCACGCCGTTCGGCACGGCCAGTTATATGTCGCCGGAGCAAGCCAGAGGCGAAGCCGCAGATGCGCGCTCCGATATCTTTTCGCTTGGCGTTGTGATCTATGAGATGGCCACCGGCCATCTGCCGTTCAAAGGCAAAACCTCTGTGGATATGATGCACTCGGTGATTCACGAACCGCCTGCCCCGTTTCCACAGTCGGTGCCACAACGGTTGCAGCAGATCATCTTGAAGGCGCTCGCTAAAGATCGCAGCGCGCGCTATCAGTCTACGGATTCGCTGCTGACGGATGTGCGCGAATTGGTTCGCAGCCACTACGCCGAAAAGGGAAGTGTCCCGACCGACCGCGCCGCCTCGTTGCAAGCCGCTCGACAGCAAAAGGGCAAAGGCTTACTCGGTCGCATGTCGGATTTCGTGCAGCGCACCTTTCAAGGCAATCAACCAGCTCACGACACGCCGCCCACGCCGCCTTCGAAAGAGGAGCCGAGCGATTCGCAGTCCGTGACGCCGGATTTGACTCCCTCAATGTGGCAGTCGAAAGATAAAAAGGCGATTGCCATCTTGCCGTTCAAAAATCTATCGGGGAATGCCGAGAACGATTTCTACAGTTTCAGCCTCGCCGACTGCATCATTACAGAACTGGCTCAACTGCGCGATCTGGTCGTGCGGCCTTCCTCCTACATCGTGCAGTATCAGAACAAAGATATTGATCCGCGCGCTGTCGGCACGGAGCTACAAGTCGAATCGGTCTTGATCGGCGGCTACATCAAGGCGGGAGATCGGTTCCGAGTCACGCCGCAATTGGTTGATGTGAAATCGGGCGAGATGCTGTGGAGCGAAAAGATTGATGTAGATGCCAAAGATATCATCACCGTGCAGGATACGATTTCAAAGAAGATCGTCGAAGGCTTGCGCGTCAAGATCAGTTCGAAAGAGCAAGCGCGATTGGTGAAAGCGCCCACCGCAAGCGCCGAAAGTTATGAGCAGTATTTGAAAGGCCGAACCGCGCTCTATAAATTCATCTCACAGACGCTCAATCCCCATGACCTCAACGAAGCGATTGACCTCTTTAGCAAAGCCGTCGAAATTGATCCGAACTTTGCGCTGGCGCACAGCGGATTGGGACTGGCCTACTTGAACATCGCGCTCAAAGGCATGGGCGGGGTGGAGAATTATCAGAAAGCCCGCGATGCGTTTGACAAAGCTCTTGACCTCGATGCCAAACTCATCGAACCGCGCGTGCGGATGATCTACATCTACCTGTTGGAAGGCAGCTCAGAAGTGGCGCGATTAGAGACTCGCAGACTGCGACAACGTGCGCCCAACGAGCCCTCCGTCTATTCGACGGCTGCCTACGTTTATCGCTTATCGGGGCAGTATGAAAAAGCTCTCGATGCTTGGGAGACGTTTTTGAAACTCAGCCCGACAGACATCGTTGTGGCCAGCTACAACCGTGCCCGCAACTTCATTTATCGTACCGAATATGACAAAGCCGCCGCTGAGATCAAGAAGGGCTTGATGTTCGAACCGCATCACCCGCTGCTGCGAGCCTACAGCGGGGTGATTGATTTCTATCGCGGCGAGGTGGAAAAGGCGACTGAAAGGCTGGAGAGTGTGTTAGAGAAGAATCCCGATCTGCACTCTTACAAAATCTTTTTGGCCTATTGCTATTTGGCGCGCGGCGAACGCGAACGCGCATTTGCTTTGATAGATGACAGCGTGATTGCGACCGGCGAAGGCGATCAAGATGGCGCGTATCGCTTGGCTTCGCTTTATGCTCTGGATGGCAATGCCGATCAAGCATTGCGATGGTTGCAGCGCGCCATTGCCATGGGCAATGAAAACTATCCCTGGTTTATCGCCAACCCGATGTGGAAAATCCTGCGCGACGAACCGCGCATCCGCGCGACCATAGAAGCTCTCAAACCCAAATGGGAAAGCCTCGCGGCAGCAAATTGACTCACTTCTTGTTCTTCTTTTTGGCCATCAATCGGCGACCGGCCAATACAGCATAAGCAATACAGATCGGAATGAAACTGTAGATCGAAAGAATGCTGAGAATGACCAATACTGTGTATGCACCATCATTGACGCTTGGGCGGTCTTCGCCCAGCCCTGCCATGACTTGAAAGACGACGTGCTCTAGATTCAAAGCCGTCAGCAGAGTAACGATGGCAGTGAGAGGGAGTAAGGTTGTTACTGTTGCAGTGCCCCCGCTCAACTGCCCCTGCCGTTGCAGATAGAACAGCCATAGTGCTACACGCCAAATGGCAACGATCACTAAAAACCAACCGTTCAGGGTGATTGCCGTCTCAAAGCGAAAATAGCGTTCGACCGGTATGGCGTACAAGGCGGCTGGCGGCGAGGTCAGCGCGATGAAGGTCAAAACGTGGCGATAGCGCCAGCCGCTTGATTTGAAAGGCAGATTCACCAGCCACATCACAACAGACAGAACAAATATATAGACGACCGAACCGATGCCGAGATGTTGTAACAGTCCGGCGCGCGGATTATCCCAATACCGCCCCACGCCCACCAGCCACGTGCAGACCAGCCCGAAGAGTAGATGTCCATAATGAAAGGCTGCCAATTTGTCTTGGGCGATGCGAAAGACGAGCACCTTGCCCGCATCTTTGAATACCTGCCACATGACTGCGTGATTATGACAATGTTGTAATTTTCATTCAATTCAGAAAACTGTTGAGCATCGCAGCTTCAGGCTTTAGTATCAAATCACTATTCCAAATCCAGCAGAGGTAAGGTTGTGAGAAGAACATTGACGCATCTGTTAGTGATCGCTGTGGCTTTGTTAGTTGTGCCCAATCTAATCGAAGCCCGACCGGAATCGAAGACCAACATCTTGCGCGCCATCAAAGAGGCCCGCGAGATGCTCAAAGAAGAGACCGTCCAAGTCATCAAAGAGCAAGTCGGCACGCGCCGCGTCAAGGTCGGACGCCGGAAGTATACGACCGTGCCGATCATCGGCGTGACCGGACGCGAAATGGCGCTCGCCATCCTTGATGCCGACGGCAAGATTCGTGTCGCGCGCGGCATCAAACGCGACAAGGGGCTGGAGGTTCTGACGCCCGGCTTCATCCTTTCGGTCAGAAAAGATAACGGCTTCAACTCCGATATCTCCTGTCTTGCGCCCGCCGGAGGAAAGGTCGTTGCGGTGAAGTATCCCGTCCTGAATGAGAACAATCGCTTCGGCACGGGCGAGCCAGTCATTCAAGCGGTCTACGTTCCCTATTCGCCGGAGATCAAAACGCCTGAAGTGATCGAGCGCGGCATCAAAATCCAAGACGAGTTTATTGATAAGGCTTATAAGCGGCTCAAAGAGCGAAAAATTTACTCCCACGCTTTTCCCGGCCAACCCCTCGTCGAAATCATTCCGAAAGATGTGCTGACCGTGTTGCTGATGAATGAGCACATTGACCCGGGCGAATTCAAATCCGCAGGCCATACGCGCGTATTGGTCGAACAGGTGCTCACCACCATCGGCACCAACGAAGAGAAGGCTTATGCCTATTCGATTAGCCCTGCCGGAGCGCGTGGCTTGGTGCAGATGATTGCTTCGACCTACGCCATGCTGCTCAGAAAATATCCGTCCGCCGGATTGATGGGCAATTTTGCATTAGGGATGGCCGACCCGATTAACGCGGTGATGGCGCAAGTACTGCTCTGCGATGCCGATTGGCAATCCATTCGCACGGTCAACGACATTCCCAAAGAACGCATCGGGCCGTACTTGGCAGCCGCCTACAATGGCGGTGTCGGACGGGTGTTGACTCTCTTGCGTGATAACGAAGTGGGTTGGATGGAGGAGCCGGAAGCCAACTCCCGTCCGACCAAAACCGTCGCTCGACAAGTGCCTGTGAAAGTGCGAACCAAAGTACGGACGCGTAAAGGCGTGCGGACGCAGACCAAGACGGTTTACGTGACCAAGTATTACACGCAGCCGATCTTTCGCGCTGAGACGAGCAAATATGTGCGCCAATATCACTGGATTGAGGACTACTTTACGACAGAAAAGAGCAAAGGGAAGTAATCGGCTTGTCAAAAAACATGGCGGTTTGTGGAGGTTGTCTTTTAAGGGCGGCCAAAAAGATACGAGGGTCGTCACCATCAGCGCAGCCCCCGTTGCCCTGATCGTTTCGACCCTTTGTTATCGAAGCTCGCTAATAGGATTGGCAATTCGGATGCCAAGCGGCAATCCGAAAATCTCTGTTGCTAACTGTTGAAAAGAGAGAGGGTGTACGATTGCTGAACACGAGTTGTTCGGCGCTTCTCACAATTTCTGTAACTCGCGCCTACCCATTTTTGTAATCCGCGCCTCAATCATTTTGTTGCTGCCCGCCTGTTGCGATGTCGGCCTATCTTGTTGTCGCAATCGGGTGCGATTCTGAATGGCAATTCATTCATCGGAGGGTTATAAATTACCTGGCAATCTTTTGAAATCACTTACTAAAAAGGAGCGAAACCATGAGAGAAGCTGTCATCCTCGATGCTGTCCGCACGCCACTGGGGCGCAAAGGGAAATCCTTGAGAGACACCCATCCGGTTGATCTGCTCGGCAATCTGCTTGCTGCTTTGCTCGACCGCGCCCACGTCAATCCTGAACTGGTAGATGACGTGATCGGGGGTTGCGTAGATCAAGCGGGTGAACAGGCGTTCAACATTACGCGCAATGCCTGGTTGTCTGCGGGGCTGCCGGAGTCGGTTCCAGCAACCACGGTTGATCGCCAATGCGGGTCGAGTCTGCAAGCCATTCACTTCGCCGCGCAAGGCGTGCTGGCCGGGTCGTATGATCTGGCCATTGCTTGCGGTGTTGAATCCATGACTCGCGTGCCGATGGGCGCGACGGTTGCCAATGGCCCCGGCAATCCGGCTACCAAAGGAGTCATCGAACGCTATCAACTGAAAGGCTGGTTCAACCAAGCCGTCGGCGCTCAGATGATGGTCGATCAATGGGAGCTATCGCGCGAAGACCTTGACCGCTTCAGCCTGCAAAGCCATCAACGTGCTGCCGCTGCCCGCGAAGCCGGATACTTCAACAACGAAATCATCCCCGTCGAAGTGACCAACGAGCAGGGCGAGCGCACCCGGTTCAGCCAGGATGAAGGCATCCGTCCCGACACCAACTATGAACAGATCGCGGCGCTGCAACCTGCCTTTCCGGGTTTGGCAACGATCACAGCGGGCAATTCGAGTCAGATTTCTGATGGCGCAAGTGCGGTGCTGATTGCGACGCCGGAGATGGCGAAACGGTTAGAACTGAAGCCACGCGCCCGCATCGTTTCGATGGCATTGGCGGGAACCGACCCGGTGATTATGTTGACCGGACCGATTCCGGCTTCGCAAAAAGCCTTGCAACGCGCCGGGCTGACGGTTGATGACATTGACTTGTTTGAAGTCAACGAAGCTTTCGCGCCTGTGGTGCTGGCATGGCAGAAGGAACTCGGCGCGCCAAGTGATAAGGTCAATGTCAACGGCGGCGCGGTTGCGCTCGGCCATCCTCTCGGCGCAACCGGCGCGCGACTGATGGCGACGCTGCTCAATGAACTGGAACGCCGCAAAGGCCGCTATGGCCTGATCGCCATCTGCGAAGGCGGCGGCATGGCTAACAGCACGATTATCGAACGGCTCGATTAATCAGCAAAGCAGAGCATGGGCGAAGGAGCAAAGAGAGGCAGCCGAGATAGGCATCCGATGGCGATGCCAACCCGCGCCGCCTTTCTCTCCGCCTGCCGCAACCCTTCGAAGGCATGACGGAAGATTTATCTGCCTATCATTATCCACTGACCGCCCTCTTTGCCTTGCCTTCAGAGGCTGAAGCCTTGGCGTCGCACTCTCTGTCCGATGAACAAATCGCTTTCTACCGGGAACACGGCTACCTGAGCGGCATTCGCGTATTGACCGATGAGCAGATCGAAATGCTCCGTCAAGAAATGATCGAGCTCCTTGATCCGGCGCATGCTGGGAATTCGCTTTTTTACGAGTTTCACACCAACGAATCGGCAGACCCGACGAAGACCTTATTTCACGCGCTCGGGGCATGGCGCATTGCGAAAGGCTTTCACGACCTGCTCTGGAACTCTGCCGTTACTATGCCTGCCGCGCAGTTGCTCGGTGGCGGCGTGCGGTTCTGGCACGATCAGATCTTTTACAAGCCTGCCGGTCACGGCGGCGGCGTCGCCTGGCATCAAGATTATTCCTATTGGACGCGAACGCGACCAATAGCGCATTTGACCTGTTGGATTGGGTTGGATGACTCGACGCGCGACAACGGCTGCGTGCAGTATGTGCCGGGCAGCCATCGCTGGGACTTGCTGCCCATCACCGGGTTGGCAGGCGATATGCAAGCCATTGAGTCGGTGTTGACCGCAGAGCAACGAACGGCCTTCGCGCCGGTAGCGATTGAGATGAAAGCCGGTGACGCCTCGTTCCATCATCCTTTGATGGTGCATGGCTCATATGAGAATAAAACCGACAAGCCGCGTCGTGCGGTGGTCATCAACCTCTTTCGTGATGGCGTACAGTCGGCCTCTGACGACCCGCCGCTAGCCGGAGTGCCAGCGATTCGAGCGGGCGAGAAGATGCAAGGACAATTTTTCCCTCTGCTCTATGAGCCGAAACCCGGTCGCTAGTCTGTCTTCATCATCGGCTTACTGCCACAGGTAAATATGAAATCGGACTCGGAAAACCCACTGCCATCCGAACAACTCAATCTGGTTGCCGAAGAGAATCTCGTTACTCACATGAGTTGGGTTCAAAGCCGTGTTGCAGGCATGCGCGTCATCGCCGATAAACACCTGATGATGATTGATTCGGGGTTAGCCTGCGACACCTTCAATTTTGTTGTTCGCGCCCGCCTTGATGAGGCGACGCTACAAGAGCGCATCGCGCAGGCCATCGCCTTCTTCAAGGGAGTGCAACGCCCGTTCTCTTGGTGGGTTGGCGCGACCGATCAACCTGCCCGTCTCGGTCAAGCGTTGCTTGATGCCGGATTGGAAGCGGCAGAATCGGAAGTCGCCATGGTTGCCGATCTCGATGCGCTGATGATGACCGACCTGACGCCGCAGGGATTGCAAATCGAGCGCGTGACCACTTTGCAACAGCTTCGGGACTTCGCGCGGATCAACGCCGCCAACTGGCAGCCGCCCGATCAGGATGTGATTCGGTTCTATGAGGCCGCCGCACCCGTGCTGCTTGCCGAAGACTCTGCTTTGCGAATGTATGTCGGCTATCATGGCGATGAAGCAGTTGTAACATCGCAACTGACGGTAAGCAATGAAGCGGTCGGTTTGTACAACATCGCAACGCTTGCCGCACATCGTCGCAAAGGGTACGGCAGCGCCATGACTCTGTACCCGTTGCTGGAAGCCCGCGCACAGGGATTCAAAACGGCTGTCTTACAAGCTTCAGCCGACGGGCTGGGCGTTTATCATCGCCTCGGCTTTCGGGCAACAGGACGCTTTACCGAATATCAATTGCCGGAATAGCGACGCCTTTGGTGATCGAATAGAGAGCTGGTTGCCGATGAATTAATCTGTAGCGGTCAGGTTTGATTGCATTGCTTCCCCTTATTGAGGTAAACCACACCTTCAGGTTCAACTATGAAAGCCGCGCTCTTCATCACTTGCATCGTAGATCAATTCTTTCCCGCCGTCGGCGTGAGCGCCGTACAGGTGCTTCGCAAACTCGGCGTCGAAATCTCTTTTCCCAAAGCGCAGACCTGTTGCGGGCAGCCCGCTTTCAATAGCGGCTTTCACGGCGAAGCGCGTCGCGTTGCCGAGCACTTCCTCGATACGTTTGAAGATTGCCCCTACATTGTCACCCCTTCCGGTTCGTGCGCCAGCATGGTGAAAATCTTTTATGCAGACCTTTTCAAAGACGATGCTGACAAACAACGACGGGTGCGCGACCTCGCCGGGCGGCTCTATGAATTCACCGATTTTTTAGTCAACATACTCGGTGTCGAAGATGTCGGCGCTTCGTTTCACGGCAGAGTGGCGTTGCATCAATCTTGTCACTTATTGCGCGAACTGAAGGTGCAAACCGAACCGCAACGCTTACTTGATGCCGTGCGCGGAATCGAACGGGTCGAAATGGAGCGCGCGGATCTGTGTTGCGGATTCGGCGGGCTGTTTTCGATCAAGTACCCGCAGATTTCCGGCGGCATTCTGCAAGAGAAGATCGATGCCATCAAAAAGTGCGAAGCCGATTTCGTCGTCGCCAGCGATATGGGTTGTCTGATGCACATCGCCGGTGGTCTCAGTCGGCAAGGTGTGCCAACGCAAGCAATGCACATCGCCGAATTGCTTGCAAAATCCGAATAAGTTCTGTCAAATGGCTGCGCGCTCAGGCAGCCGCCAACGTTATGCATCCGACAACCGACACCTTCTTTCAAAATGCGACGACCGCCGTGCGGAATCACAAACTGCAATCGCGGTTGCGTGTCCTGACAGCATTTGCCGACCGTCGCACAGTGGCGTTTGCGGAACTCGCGGACGGCGAAGCCTTGCGCGACCGCGCGCGCGCCATCAAAGAGCAGACCATCGCCAAATTGGATCATTACCTGATCGAACTCGAGGCGAGCGTCAAACGGCTGGGCGGCACGGTGCATTGGGCACAAGACGCGGAAGAGGCGCGTTCGATCATTCTCAATCTCGCGCGCACTCATCAGGTGACTCGCGTCGTCAAAAGCAAGTCTATGGTCACCGAAGAGATTGAATTGAACGAAGCGTTGGCAGAGGCAGGCATCGAGGCAATTGAAACCGATCTCGGCGAATACATCGTGCAACTGGCCGATGAACGACCGTCGCACATCCTAGCACCGGCAATTCACAAATCGAAGAGCGATGTCGGTGAGTTGTTCGCTGAAAAACTGGGCGCGACGGGTTTGGTCGAAGCCGAAGAGATGACTCTCGTCGCGCGCCAACAGTTGCGCGAGAAGTTTTGCACGGCGCAGATGGGCATCACCGGCGCAAACTTCGCGGTTGCCGAAACCGGAACCCTCGTGCTGGTTGAAAATGAGGGCAACATCCGGTTGAGTACTTCGCTGCCGCGCCTGCATGTTGCACTCGTAGGCATCGAAAAAGTGATTCCCTCGTTCGATGACCTCGCAATCTTTCTGAAGATTCTGGCGCGCACAGCGACCGGACAGAAGATGTCGAGCTATGTTTCGTTCATCACGGGCGCACGGCGCGCAGGCGAAAGCGATGGCGCGGAGGAGTTTCACCTCGTGTTGCTCGACAATGGCCGCACCCAGTTATTGGCGGACGCAGAGAAGCGCGAAGCGCTCTATTGTTTGCGCTGCGGGGCGTGCTTGAATGTCTGCCCCGTGTATCAAAAGATCGGCGGGCATGCCTATGGCGCGGTCTATTCGGGGCCGATTGGTTCGATCATCACGCCGCCGATGATCGGCTTGGAGCGGGCGAAAGACCTGCCCTTCGCTTCGACCTTATGTGGGGCCTGCCGCGAGGTTTGTCCGGTGCGCATCAACATTCCGCATGTGCTATTGCGGTTGCGAAACGAGTGGGCTGCGGGCGCAGCGAAACCGCGCCGACCATCGCTTGCGGAGAGGGTAGCCATCAAACTATGGGCTTTCACGATGCGCCATCCCCGCTGTTATCGAGTGCTCTTTCGGCTGGCCACATTCTTTCAAGGGCCGATGTTGAAAGAGGGCAAATTCGACAGCTTGCCGATGGGGTTTAGCGGTTGGACGGAAAATCGTGACTTCCCGCCGCTGGCTCGCAAATCCTTTCACACGCTTTGGCGTGATCTCGGCCCTCAGTAATCGCTATGCAACGACCTTCACGCGAAGCGATGCTTGCCAAAATTCGGGATGCGTTGAGCGCATCCGCCGCGCCGGGTCATGAAGGTGCGGTTGCGGCGGGTGAGTCGCCGCGCAGAGTTTCACAAGAAGAGCAGGTTGCGCAAATCAAATCGAGTTGCGCCGATCAGCGTGAATATCTCATCCGACGATTCGAGTCGGAGTTGACGAAGGTCGGCGGGCGATTCGCTATTGCGGAGAGTCGAGAAGCCGCACGCAATCTGATTCTCCGTTTGGCGACAGAGCATCAGAGTCGTTCGGTTGTTGGATGGAATGTCGAGGTTATTGACCGGCTCGCCATAGGACAGGCGCTCAGCGAATCGGGCATTTCATTTATTGCAGACGATGGCGGCGGCGATTTCGTCGAGCGAGCGAGGCACGCGGAATTAGGCATATCAGGCGTGGATTTCGCCCTTGCCGACACCGGCACATTGGTCTTGCTAACCGGCAAAGGGCGGGCGCGTTCGGCTTCGCTCTTGCCGCCAGTTCACATCGCGGTCATCACGCCGGAGCAGATGATTCGCGGGCTTGACGACCTGTTCCCGATGTTGCGGTTGACGACGCAAAAAGAGGAGCTGCCGGTATCAAGCGCCGTCACCTTCATTACAGGGCCGAGCCGCACCGGCGATATCGAAATGATTCTGGTCGTCGGCGTACATGGGCCGCAGCAGTTGCAAGTGATCTTGTTGAATGATTCGATGAATCCTTGAATCTCTATGGCAATTTTCGATTGCGTGCGCCGGATAGCTGACCCTCCGCAGAGCGCGCAGAGGCGGTGCAGAGTCGAGAGCCTGCTCATCATCCGCAAAGAGACCCATGACTCAAGCGACAAAAGAGGAGAACTCCATTGGCGACACATACCGACACTTCGCATATCAGCATTGAAGCGCAATCCGGGCTTGGCCCTTGGCGGCAAGCCGAACTGCCCGCGCCGCCGATGGCCAAAGGGCTGAAGATTCTCGGCATTATCGGGCCGGGTGCGATTATTCTCGGCGCCTCCATTGGCAGCGGCGAATGGTTGTTGGGGCCTGCGGCATTTGTGAAATATGGCCTCTCGTTGTTATGGGTGACGTTGATTGCTTGCACCTTGCAAGCGGTCTTTAATACCGAACTGGTGCGCTACACGCTCTACACAGGCGAGCCGGTCGTCGTCGGATTTATGCGGACGAAACCGCATTCAACGTTTTGGGCATGGGTTTATGTGATCCTCTACTTTTTGCAACTCGGCTGGCCAGCGTGGGCTGGTTCGGCAGCGGGCGCGATCTTCTTCTTATTCATTGGGCGACTATCGGGCGCAGATGATGCAAGCGCCATCTATCGCATCGGCATCGCCAGCTTTCTGGTATGCGTAGCGATTCTGATCTTCAGCGGCAAACGCATCGAGCGGACAATGGAAATTCTCAACTGGGTGCTGATCGTCTTCATCCTCACGGCGCTGATCTTTTTATGCTTGCTCTACGCCAGTCCGTCACACTGGTTGGCAACGGCGGTCGGTTTTGTCGGCTATGATATGAGCGCGCAACAGTTCAGCTTCATTCCTTCGGGGGCAGACTGGTTTTTAATCGGCGCATTCGCGGGATACTCCGGCGCAGGCGGCGTGGCCAATCTCACGGTCTCGAATTACGCGCGCGACAAAGGCTATGGCATGGGGCAGACGATAGGCTTCATCTCGTCAGCGGTAGGCGGCGAAAAGGTCAAACTGGCGCATCTCGGCAACATCTTCCGCATCACGACGGAGAATCTGGAAAAGTGGCGCGGCTGGTGGCGCATCGTTCGACTCGATCAATGGGGCGTCTTTTTCATCGGCGCGCTGCTCGGCATGGGGTTACCGGCTGTGCTCTACACGTCGATGATCGAATCGGGGCAAGAGATTCGCAACCTCAGCGTTGCGGCGCAACTGGCGAGCGCCATGCAGACGCGCGGCGGCGCGGCCATCGGATTTTTAGTCGCATTTATGAGCGTTTGGGTGCTATTCAAAACGCAGCTTGACCTGATTGAAGGCATGGCGCGTGCGGTGACCGATATTTTGTGGAGCGGCAGCAAACGCATACGCGAATGGCGCGGCGGCGATGTACGCTTGATCTACTATTCGGTGCTCGGACTGCTGGTCGTTTGGGGAATCATCGCCCTCGGTTTGTCGCAACCGATCATTCTCTTGCAAGTCAGCGCCAATATGGCTGGCTTGGTCTTTGTGATTAGCTCGCTGCATCTGCTCTACGTAAACATGAAGTTTTTGCCGAAAGAGTTGCGTCCGCCAATCTGGCGACGGGTGGCGTTGATCTTCATGTCGATCTTTTATGGTTTCTTTGTCTATCTATGGTTGATGGGCGGAATGGTTCCCAACCGCGAAAAAGGCTTTCTCTTCACCATGCTGAAGTCTATCGGAGGGTAGGGAATCAAGGGAGAAAGTTTGTCTCTTCTATCAAGTTGTGGATCAAGGCGAGATGGTTGAGCAACGGTGCGAGCCTGCCGCTCAACAAAGGGTTCTCCTTTGGTTTTGTCATTGGGTCATCCTACGCTGTACGAAATGATGACTCGCTGGCTCTCTTCTTGCTCAACTGGCGGAGCGGATGGCTTCAATAACTTCATCATCGCCGGGGCGAAAGACCGGCAAGACCGAGCGCCGATAGCGAATCACCCCCTCTTTGTCTATCACGACGACAGCGCGTTGTGAGCCGCCCAGCAGCGATTTCAGTTTGTAGAGTGCGGTGACCGCGCCGCGTTCGTCTGCCAGCAAGCGTTGTGGCAGGTCATGATGCTCGGCGAAATTTTTATGTGAAGCGACGGAGCCGACCGAGATGCCGACGACTTCCGCGCCGGTGGCCTGATAATCCGGCCATCGGTCGCGCATGCTGCACATCTGTTTGGTGCAGACGGGGGTTTCATCTTTCGGGTAAAAGACAAGGGCGACGACTTTGCCGCGCTGCTCGGCCAACTTCCACTGCTTCCCTGCGCCGTCCGCGAGTTCAAAATCGGGTGCGAGATTGCCGACTTCAATGCCGGTGTTGCGGTCTGATTGGCTTTGACTCATGAGGCTCTCCGATCTTTATTGATTTGCTTCGTAGACAATGCCGCGACACGTGCGACAGGCTAATGCCTGAGGAGTAACGGGAAAACGACGACGGTCTGATTTCGCCGGATGGGTTCGAGATAGATCACACCGGATTGTCCTGCTACCTTCTCCTGCCCCTGCGATTTCACTTGTTGGCGACGCCTTTGCCTTCGATGAGGGTGAAGACTTTATCGCAACCGTCCATCTTGAAGACTTCAGTCGCGCCGCTTGGCCACTTGACTTCGAGTCTGTCTATCTTCGTTGCTGCGCCCATGCCGAAATGCAGGCGCATATCATTTTGACTGGCATAGCTTGCGCCGCTCAGAACATCGGCGCGTTGTCGCAACTTTCCCGTCGTCAGGTAAACGCTGGCGCCGAGCGCGTCTCGCGGACTCTTTTTCGCCGTATCGCCGATCAATCGCAGCATGACCCAATGGCCGGTCTGTGCGGTCACGTTACGAAGCAGCGTCGGTGGCGCGCCATTGTTATTGATCACGGCATCAAGATCGCCATCGCCATCCAGATCGCCGATGGCCAATCCGCGCGCCGAAATGGCGATGGCCAACCCGCTTGCGGGCGCTGCGCCGATGCGCTCGAACTTTCCCGTCGTCAGATTGCGAAACAAGAGTGGCTGTTGTGCATAGCTGGTGCCCCATTGATTCTTATCGGCTTGCGGGTAGACGTGGCCGTTGGCAATCAACACATCTTTCCAGCCGTCATTATCGTAATCGAGAAAACTCGTACCCCAACCGAGAAAAGGAATCGTCGTTTCGCCGTGTCCGGCTTGAAAGGTCACGTCTAAAAAGTTGCCGTCACCATCGTTGTGATAGAGGGTGTTCGAGTCATCCGAGAAATTCGTCACGTAAAAATCTACGCGACCATCGTTGTCATAATCGCCGACTCCCAGTCCCATGCCAGCCTGTTCGCGCCCGCTTTCGTTGACCGCGATGCCGGAGGGATACCCAGCCTCTTCAAAGGTGCCGTCGCCGTGATTGAGGTACAA
>CAYXVU010000104.1:0-908 GCA_964468725.1 uncultured Clostridia bacterium | reverse complement strand
TTGGGCGTCGAATCATTGATGACGATCAAATCGAGTAGATCATCATCATTGATGCGTAAGAAAGCCGATGAGAGGCCGTAATACTTTTGTGGGTCCTGAGTGCCGGATTTGAGGCTGACATCTTCAAACGTGCCATCGGATTTTTGATGGTAGAGCGTATCGCCTTCGCCTTTCAAACCGCGTGGCCCGCACATCACCGGGACGCCGCGAAACTGACAAAAGTTCGACCCGACACCTCCCGGTTTGTTGGCATCCGTCGGATTGGGCGGCAGATCATTGACATCGAAATTGACGTAACCGGGCACGAAGAGATCAAGCCGCCCGTCACGATCATAATCGCCAAAGCTTGCTCCCATGCTCCAACCCACGCGCGCGACGCCGAGTTTTTCGGCTACATCGGTAAAGGTGCCGTTGCCGTTGTTGTGATAGAGCCGCGACACGCCGAAATTGGAGACGAAGAGGTCAAGGTGACCATCGTTATCGTAATCGCCAACCGCTGTTCCCATGCCCCAACGTTGATTGGCGACCCCGGCTTTGTCGGTCACGTCTTCGAATTTCCAGTTGCCGAGGTTGCGATAGAGCGCAGCGCGCGGCGCGGCCTCTTTGCCTTGTTGCGCGGCGATGGACGAACCGTTGAGCAAGTAGATGTCGGGCAGGCCATCGCTATCGTAATCGAAGATCGCAACGCCGCCCGACGGGCTTTCAACAATGTAATCTTTATTCGCGCTGGTGTAGTGATGTTTGAAATTGGCGAGCGTCGTCTTGGCCGTGATGTCTTCGAAAACCACCGGCGCTTTCGGGTCGGTGATGCCGGTGGTGCGCACCGAGGTATAGGTTCGACCAGCGCCTGTCGCCACCCCGCCCATCGGCTGTTGTTTGGGCGATTGCGGCGGCGATTTTTGCTGCGT
>CAYXVU010000103.1:0-19747 GCA_964468725.1 uncultured Clostridia bacterium | reverse complement strand
TTGACGATTTGCAAATCCTGATTGTCCATCCAGATGCGACCTTGAAAAGGACGCCCCGCATCGGTAGCCGTTTGGCATTCAGATAATTGAATGCGGAAGCGATGAGATGATATGTAACTCACCTCATCGCTACGGGAAGCGGCATTATCGCACAGTTTAAGGTTTCTTTTGCGGCGGTTTGATCTTTTTTTCTTCCGGTTTTTTGTCGGTCGCCGGTTTGGTTTTGTTGGTATCTGCAGCCTTTTCTTCCTCTTCAGGGGCGGAATCGTCGTCAACCAGGCGGATATCGACAGAGAATTTTTTATAGTTCGTATACTTGACGATCATTCGCAAACGGATGCCACCGCTTTTAAACTCTAAAATATCATCGGCGTAAACGTAGGTTGGGAACCAATAGCGCCGGTCAATGTTTTCCCGATAGCTTTCAAATCGGGGAAACTTTTGTTCGCCGACTTCAGGCACGGCTTTGCCTACGGCCTTGACGACTTGCACGTCTTCGTCGTCCACCCAAATCCGCCCTTCGAAATAGCGCTCACCCTTCTCATACTTCTTCGGTTTGACGTCGAATACATAGAGATTCAATTCGTCAATGCGCTCTTTGCCGGTGTACTTCACCTCATACTTGGGCAAGTCTTCGGTAGTGAGCGCAAAGGGCTGCACGCCCGCCAAGTCTTTGAAGTCCTCCTGAGTCAGCGACACCTGCAAGGTGGAGGGCGGAAAATAATCAATCCTCTCAAAGCGATTGCCGGAGTTATCGAGGCTGATTTGCGAGACGCGTTTGAATCTGCCGGTGATCGAACCGGCTTCGCCGAGCGTCATCATCTCTACATCTTGCGTAAAGGCGTAGTTGCTGCGCGCCAGCTTATTTTGACTTTCGGCTTCGGCGAATTTGCGAATGACTTCTTCGATGTTTGGTTCGGGTTTGGTTTGGGCTGCGCTAGGCTGTGGCCACGCAGCCGTCAAGGCCATGGCGAGTACGGCTAACGAGAGAGCGACATATCTCATAAACTTCTCCTGTTTGGTTTTCCACAACGATTCTACGGTCTTCCTGCTACGGGCGACAAGCGGATGCCGCACTAAGAAGGATGGGATGAAATGTCTTTGTGCGGTGTTGGACTGCTGCCGGAAAAAAGTTAGCCCCCTTATCGGGTGCGGAATTTCTGGCCGCGCGCTTTGTCATCGGCTGAGGGCTGTACTATCATCGTTAGGCCATGAAGACGTGGGGCGCTCATAAAAAAAATCTGAAGAAGTTCGCGTATGAAAATCCTGATCTGTAGTGATGGCTCTGAACAAGCCCAAGCCGCTGTGCGCTTTGGCGGCCTGATTGCCGACGCCGCCAAAGCCGAAACCACACTGCTCGGCATCACCGAAAAGAACGAAGACGAAGACGCGTTGCTCGATTCGCTCAAACACGCGCGTCAACTCCTCAAAGAGCAGAACATCGCTGCCGAATTGATTACCAAAGCCGGTGACCCCATCGCGGAAATCCTTAAACGCACAGAAGAGACGCACTATGATTTAGTTATCATCGGCGCGGTTCGCAAAGGCACGCGTGGCTCCTTTCTGATGTCGGCGAAAGCCTACAAGATCATCAAAGCCGTCGCTCCCCCTGTGCTCCTTGTCATCGGCAACCGCCCCGCCCTTAAACGCATTCTCATTTGCAGCGGCGGCGAAAAATATATTGACGCCGCCGTTGACTTCGCCGGTGCTATCGCCAGAGCCTCGCAGGCGAAGATCACTCTTTTTCATGTGATGTCAGAACCGCCGCCCGTCTATTCCGACCTCATCAAGATGGAAGAGGACGTCAATCTGCTTTTGCATTCCAGCTCGGCGCTCGGGCAAAACCTGCGCCGCGAAAAAGAGAAGCTCGAAAACCTTGGCGTAGATAGTGATGTGCGCCTCCGACACGGACTGGTCATCAGCGAAGTGCTCAAAGAGATTCAACGCGGCGAGTATGATCTGGTCGTAACCGGCTCCAGCCCCGATCATTCAACTCTGCGCTCGTACATTCTCGGCAACATCACCCGCGAAATCGTCAATCGCGCCGCCTGCCCCGTGCTGGTCGTGCGCAGCGAACAATCACCGACCGGCATCGGCAGCAGTTTGAAAGGCTTCTTCTCCGAAATCACGCAAGCCTTCAGCAGTTCAAAAGAGGGAAAAGGCTGATTGGTGAAGAGGCGCAATCTGCCGATTAATATTCGAAGAGGTCAGCAACCGGGCAATGGAAACCGGGGAGGAGGGCAGAGGTAACTTCTGCACTCTCTTGAAAGGTGGCCATCAGCTTCAGGCCGCGCTTTTGCAGGCGATAGACTTCGATGGTGCGAGTGGCGGGATCAAGGATCCAGTACTCTTTGACTCCGTATTTGCCATACAGATGAAGCTTCGCGATGCGGTCGCGTCGTTCATTCTCCGCGCCTGGCGAAAGAATCTCAGCAACCAAATCCGGCGCGCCGCTAATGCGTTCACCCGTAGCAATCGCCGCGCGCCGCTCGTTGCTGACGAAGATGAAATCGGGAATGACCGCATTGTACTCGCTAAGCAGCACTCCCGGTGTAACCATAATGAAGCCGATTGGGTGCTTGTTCAGATAGTTGCCGAAATAGAGGGGTAACTTCGTCATCACGGTTTGGTGTGCGAGACTAGGTGAGCGAGACACAAACAGTTCTCCTTCGATCAACTCATAGCGATTGCCGTCCTCCGGCATCACCTCCAGATCGGCTATGGTCAAAATCGGTTCAATGCGCGTCGCCATTACAAACTCCTTGCTTGTCTCCTCCAGTGGCTGCGATTGTAACATAGACTGTTTTCGTAACCCCACTCAGGCCGTTTCGGCGACCAGCGAAGCGTTGCGCTCGCCTTTGACTCGGACCAGCGCGCTCACCGCCAGATAGAGCGCCAGCACAATCAACGCCGCTGCGGTGATTGCATTCAACATCTGCACATCGAAGCCGCTCGCTGCTCGCGCATTGGCGATAACCATCTTCGTCAGCGACCACAAAGTGATCGTCAGCACGAAGATCATCGGCAATAACGTGAACCATACCCTTTTGCGCGCCCGGTACAGCCACATTGTGATCGCCAGCAACGTCAGCGCCGCCAGTAACTGATTCGACGCGCCAAAGAGCGTCCAGAATTTTAAGTACCCGCCTTCCGGCGCCGTCCAGAGGATGTAAAAGGGCAGCGCCACCGTCAACAGAGTTGCCAAGCCCGCGCCCGCGCGCGAGCGCCAGTTAAACAACTCTTGCAAGATGTATCGCCCCAATCGCGTGCAGACATCGAGCGTGTCGAACACAAAGGTCGAAAAGGCCATTGCACCGAAGGTAATGGCAAAGCCGAGATTCTCTTTGCCAACCAGCAAGGTCATAAATCGCCCGATGCCATTGCCATAAATCGTGCCGGGTTTGAGGCCTTTAATCTCGTCCGCCGAAACGATCATTACCGTAACCAGAGCGATAAGCGCGACAAACCCTTCGGCTAACATGCCGCCGTAACCGACCGGTCGCATATGTGATTCGCGCTCAACCTGTTTCGAAGTCGTCCCCGAACACACCAACCCGTGAAATCCCGAACACGCGCCGCAAGCGATGGTCACAAATAAGAAGGGAAACATCGAACCGGTCATGCTCGTCGCCACGTCCCACGATTTGAAGGCTTCGGATTTGATCTCGTAGCCGCCGAAAAAGACGCCGATGACACCTAATCCCAACGCCAGATACAAGACAAAGCCGCCCAGATAGCCGCGCGGCTGCAACAGCGCCCACACCGGCACGATAGAGGCCACCGCACAATAACCCAAAATCAACAACCCCCAAGTCTTCACATCCAACACGAGCCAGTGCGAGATGCGCGTGCCCAACCACGAGAGCGCCAAAGTTGCGGGCACAAAGATTACCGTCACCAACCACAGCGGCGGCTTCAAATACTTCTGCACGATGCCCATAACGATGGCGAGCAACAGATAGGCGACCGAAGCTGCCGCCACCGCGCCGCCCGGGTTGAAGGTCACGGCTACGCCTTCCAACTCTTCGGTGGCGCTTGTGAAACTTCCGGCGGTGATGTCGGCAAAGGCGACGATGACATAGATGAGGGCGATCCAGATGAAGGCCATCATCGCTAGTCCGGCGCGCGTGCCGAGATGTTCGCGGGTGATTTCAGCTATCGAACGCGCACCGTGTCGAACGCTCGCCGTCAGGCTGCTGAAGTCATGCACCGCGCCGATGAGTACGACGCCGAGGCTGATCCACAACAAGCAGGGCAACCACCCCCAAGTCTGTGCCGCTAAGATCGGCCCGGCAATCGGCCCGGCAGCGGCGATAGCCGAGAAGTGTTGCGCGAAGAGGTAGAAGGGCGGCGTTGGTACGAAATCGACTCCGTCGTTGATCTTATTCGCAGGCGTCTGGTACTCGTCATTGAGCGCAAATTGTCGCGCCACCCATTTGCCATAGAGGTGATAGGCGACGAAGAGCAGCACTAAGAATCCGAGGGCGAGAAGCGGCAGATTCATCGGACGACTCCTTGATTGGTCAGACTGAATTTGAGCGGGCGGCATCGTAGCATTTGCCGGTGACGGGTTCAAGCAATGGAGTTGACTGGTTGATTGGGTCGAGGGCGAAGCATTCTATTAGCCCGCGTTTTGCCCTCGGCCAAATGCAATTGGGTCGCGTCAGTTATTGAAAAATCAGTTTATAGGCGGCCATCAATAACACGACGGAGAGGAGGCGTTTGATTATTGCAGGCGAGAATCGGTTACTGCCCAGATACGAACCTGCCGTGCCGCCAATCAAGGCTGCGGGCAATAACCACAACGCCAGCGAGGGCACGCTCTTTGTACTGATAATCATGCCCAACAAGCCGGATATGGAATTGACGAGAATGAACACCACCGAGATGGCGGCAACTGACTTGGTCTTCGCCCATTTCATAAAGATCATCAACGGGGTTAAGAAGATGCCTCCGCCTGTGCCGGTCAGCCCCGAAAGCAGACCGAGTGCGCCGCCCGCCGTCAAGGCTGCCGCTCGCGCAGGCGGACGAATGTCCTCTTGCTCTTTCGGGTTGATGAAGAAGCGAACCGCCGAATAG
Organism: uncultured Clostridia bacterium; assembly: GCA_964468725.1. Lineage (GTDB taxonomy): Bacteria > Acidobacteriota > Blastocatellia > UBA7656 > UBA7656 > CAYXVU01. The sequence continues at coordinate 14,668 of CAYXVU010000103.1, read as the reverse complement.
AGTAGGGTAAGGCCGATCAGGATTTTCAAAAGGTGCGTCGGCAAACTAATATACCCGCCCACAAACGCCAGCGGAATCGAAAGCAGAGCAAACGGCCAGAAGAGTTGCCACGAAAAGTGTCCGGCGCGCCAAAATTGATAGGCTCCGATAGAGGCCACCATGATATTCAAGATCAAGGCCGTCGGCCTGATGGTTGCTGCCGCGATGCCGAATAGCGCCATGGTTGCGATATAACCCGATGCTCCGGCATGACCGACGCTCGAATAGAGAAACGCCACGACGATGACCGCAAGGCTGAGGAGTACAATCTCTGTGGTCAACATGCCGCAAGAATTCCGTTGAGGGTTAGTCCGAACCTTCCTTCTCTTTTCTTTTCGCTGCTTCCCACAACTCGTTCATCTCGATGTGATTGGAGTCAGCGGGTTGGCGACCTTGTTCGCGCAGCCGGTCTTCGATGAAGCGAAAGCGGCGGCGAAACTTTCGATTCGACGCTTTGAGGGCGCTCTCCGGGTCAACGCCAACGAGGCGCGCTACATTGACGGCGACGAAGAGCAGATCGCCGATCTCTTCATAGATCGCTTGCGGTGAAGGGGACGGATGCGCGAGCGCCCCCTTCAACTCGTCCACCTCTTCGTCGAGTTTCTCCAACACCGCAGCCGGGTTCGGCCAATCAAAGTCCACACGCGAAACCTTGGTCGTCATTTGAAAGGCTTCCATCACGGCAGGCAACTTCGCAGAGACGCTATCGAGCATCGAAGCCGCCTCTATAGACTGGCCTTTGGCAGCTCGTTCTGCGGCCTTCAATGCCTCCCAGTTGCGCAGCACCTCGCCGGAGTCTTGCGCCGTCTCTTCGCCGAAGACATGCGGATGGCGGCGAATCATCTTCGCCGCAACGCGCTCGATGACCTCGGCAACCGTGAAGCGCCCCTCTTCGGCGGCGATTTGCGAATGAAAGACGACCTGCAAGAGCAAGTCGCCGAGTTCGCCGGTCAACTCTTCATCGTCGCCATCATCAAGGGCTTCAATCACTTCGTAGGCTTCTTCGAGCAGCATCGGTTTGAGCGTCTCATGCGTTTGCTCACGATCCCATGGACAGCCGCCCGGAGCGCGCAGTCGGCGAATGAGAGCCACCAATTCTTCGAATCGCTCTCCAGCCTTTGTATACGAGGACTCCATCATGCCTCGAACTCTACAAGAGGGTTGGCGCAGAGCACAACTCGGCTGACTCGACCACTGGCCACTGCCCGTTTTTGGTGTTAGCATAACGTGCTTTAAGATGACGTTCAGCCCAATCGCATAGGTGTGATGATGAGTGATGAGAAAGAGAAAACCTATAAGATTAGCGACCGCAGAAAATTCAATCCGGACGGCACCCCCCGCGACCCGGCAGCCGAGAGCGAAATCAAAACCATTCCTGATGCTCAACCCATAGAGGCTGCTGAAGCCGAACCCGCCAAAGTGCTTTCGTTTTCTGAAGGGGTGAGCCGCAAAGAGGCTCAGGAAGCCAAACAGACGGTAGAAGAAACGGAAGCCGCCGCGCCCTCGTCTTCCGCGCCCCATACGCCGAGCGAACTGTTTATCAGCTTGCTGAACATGCTGGCCGTTGAAGCCGCAATGTATATGGGGCTGATCGAAAGCCCGACGGGCGAAGCCATCGAGATAGACCTCGAAGCGGCGCGGCGCATGATTGATCTGCTTGGCGTATTGCAGCAAAAGACGCACGGCAACCTCGCGCTGCAAGAGGAGGCGATGCTCGAAGGCATCCTTACCGAATTGCGCATGCAGTACGTTGCCCTGTCAAAACCGCAATGAGACTTACCTTTCTCGGCACAGGCACATCGGTCGGCGTCCCCTCCATCGGTTGCGAATGCGAAACCTGCCTATCCGATGACCCGCGCGACAAACGATTGCGCACCTCTTTGCTGATTGAACATGCCGCCCATTGCATCATCATTGATACCTCAACCGACTTCCGCCAACAGGCGCTCGGCATCGGGTTGAAGCAACTCGATGCCGTCTTATTTACGCACGCGCACGCCGATCATTGTTTCGGTTTGGATGATGCCCGCCCGCTCATGTTTCGTCATGGTGCGCTCGCCTGTTTCGCTTCCGATATTACTTGGCGAGGATTGCGCCGCGTCTATGCCTACGCCTTCGAACCGGCTTCCTATCCCGGCGTGCCGCGCATCATTGCCCATCGAATCGAAGGGGAGTTTCATCTCCTCGGCCTCGATGTGCAACCGCTCACTGTTTTGCATGGCCGTTTGCCGGTGACGGCGTTTCGCATCAACGATTTTGCTTACGTGACCGATTGCCAAGAGATTCCCGAAGCGGCACGCACAAAATTATCGGGGCTTGAGCTATTGATTCTCGATGCCCTGCGGCTCAAATCTCATCCGACGCATCTCTCTTTGGAGCAGGCGCTCGGCTACATTGAACAGATCAAACCGCGCCGCGCCTTGCTGACGCACATTTCGCATGACATCAAACACGCAGAGATCAGCAAGCGCCTGCCCGCCAATGTCGGAATCGCCTACGACAGGCTGAGCGTAGAGTTGCCATGAGAGGGTACGGGCGGAAGGCCGTTTGGTTGATAGACGGCGAGTTTCACCGTCCCGTTTGTTTCGGTAAAGAAGCATGAAGGTTTTTCGCAATCTCGAAGACCCGCAGATCAGAACGTCCACGATTGTCACGATGGGCGTCTTTGATGGGTTGCATCTCGGCCATCAAGCCATCATCGCACGCGTCCGAGCGCGCGCTGCTCAAACCGGACAGGCCGCAACCGTCGTCACCTTCGACCCGCACCCGCGCGCCGTCATTCACCCGGAGACCGCGCCGCCTTTGCTGCAAACCTTCGAACAGAAGATGGAAGGCTTGAAAGGTTTGGGTATTGAGCAGGTCCTCGTCATCCATTTCACCCCCGATTTTTCGCTGGTGAGCGCCGAAGAATTTCTGTTGGCAACCCTCTTCGGTCGCTTGCAGGCGCAAGAGGTCTATCTCGGACAGGGCTTCGCGTTCGGCCACAACCGCGAAGGCCGGTACGCCCTGCTGCAAGAGGTGGCCAATCGCTTGCACCGCATTGCCGAAGAAGTGCCCGAAGTCTTATTGCGTTCGCGGCGCGTCAGTTCCACCATGATTCGACGCTTATTGAGCGCGGGTCGCGTCAACCTTGCGCGCCGCATGCTCGGACGACCGTATGGCATCGAAAGCCGTGTCATCGAAGGTCGAAAAATCGGCAAAGGACAGATCGGATTTGCAACAGCCAATTTGAAACCGCACAATGCCGTGCTGCCCGCCAACGGCGTTTATGTGACCCTGACCTTGCTTGAAGGCGAATGGCGGCGTTCGCTGACCAATATCGGTCATCGCCCGACTTTCGGCGGCGATAGCGATGTCACGGTTGAAACGCACGTGATAGATTTCGACCGCGAGATTTATGGCGAGAAGATTCGCGTGCGCTTTCTGCATCGCTTGCGCGATGAAAAGAAGTTTGACTCCGTAGACGCTCTGCGCGCACAGATTGACCGGGATTATCGGCGCGCGGTGCGCTATTTCGAAACCGCTTGGCTGCAACGCAACCTGACCTTTCGCTAACTCTCAACGCAAAGGGTAAGCCGCACGAGAAGCACGACGCTTCACAGTCGCAAGCATTTGTAGAAGGCTTGCGAGACTGCAAGCCGCTGCTCGGAAACGTCACCGATTAGGAATCACCAGCCACTTCTTCAGAGGCGGCGCGACGCAAGCGATCCATCACTGCCGCGCCTGCGCCGGTAGCGTCAATAGCTTCGATGACGATGACGCTCGGGCGTTTTTCATCCAACTCGCGCAGGGCAGCATACAGTGAGCGCGCATACTCTTCAGGGCGGTTCTTCAGCAGAATCGCTGAGAACCTTGCATCTGTTATGGCAAGCGGCGTGTGACCGAGATAAGCGACCGCGCCCGTCTTCAGGCGTTGAGCGCAAATCTCATACAGGCGTTGCGGCGTTGCTCTCTCCACCAACACGATAGGCGCTTGCGGGCGATAATGGCGATAGCGCGTGCCGGGCGAGCGCCGCGCCTCCGCGTGCAAACCCGACAGCCGCACCTCTCCGATGATCGCTTGCACATCTTCGGGCGTGATCCAACCGGGTCGCAAAATGACCGGGGCATCGGTTGTCATATCCACAACTGTTGATTCGATACCGATGCGTGTTTCGCCGCCATCCAATATCAAGTCAATCCGTCCGCCTAAATCTTCCAACACATGGGCGGCGCGCGTCGGGCTTGGCCGACCGGAACGATTGGCGCTCGGCGCAGCGATGGGCAGGTCAGCGGTTTCGATCAAGGCAAGCGCAATAGAGTGTTGCGGCATCCTGACGGCAACCGTATCGAGTCCTGCGCTCACTGAAGGCGCAACCTCCGGTTGGCGTTTGAGAACAAGGGTGAGAGGCCCCGGCCAAAAGGCTTCGATCAATGCTGCGGCAGCATCGCTCACTTCTGTGGCAACGCGTTCGAGCATGGCGCGGTTGGCGACATGAACGATGATCGGGTTATCCGCAGGGCGGCCTTTGGCGACGAAGATTCTCTTGATGGCGGCTTCATCGAACGCATTGGCTCCCAGTCCGTAAACCGTTTCGGTCGGAAAGGCGACCAGCCCGCCGCGTTGAATGATGGCAGCGGCTTTTGCAATGGCGTCAGCTTGTGGATGCTCGCCGTCAACGCCAATGACGAGGGTATCGGTCATGCGAGCGTAGTCTACTTACTTTGCCAGCAAATTTCGAGCTTCGCGCACTTCGTCAACGCCCTCTCCGGTTGCTGCGACCGCCGACTCTGCGCCACTGAGGGCGGCGCGTAACAGCGCTTCATCGTTCAAGCCTTTGGCGGCGTGGGCGAGCGACACATAGACACGTGCCAGCAGTTCTTTCCGGCGCGTGGGTTGTGCCAGCGCCGATTGCAAATGGGTCTTCGCTTCGGCAAACCGCTTGCGATCAACCAACAGTTGCCCCATCGCAAATTCCAATGAGAAGCGCACGCCATAAAGGTCTGGCTCTGTGACGGCTGCCAGCGCCTCGCGGAGAATCGTTTCGGCCTCTTCGGATTGTTGCTTATCGCGAGCGTCGCGGGCGCGCAAGTTGGCGCGGAAAGCCGGTTGCAGGGCGCGCCATTCGGGAGTGCGATGGAGGACAAAGAAGTGTGGATCAACCGTCAACGACCGCGCTCGAAAGGTCAGAGGAAAGACGAACTCTGTACGCTCGGATCGCAATTCGACAGTCTGCAAAGCGGTTTGATAGTCATCCCCTTCGATCAATACCTCGACCGTAGCGCGAAAATAGGGCGCGGACTGCGTGATCGTCCCGCGAACGGTGTGGCCGTCCGGTTGCCAACTCACTTGCCATTCGGGTGCGCCTTTGCGGTCGAACCATTGCTCATAGAACCATTGCAAATCCATCCCCGCGCCGGTTTGGATGGCTTGCAAAAACTCATCCCACGAAATTTGGCTGGCGGCATACTGTTTGGTGATGCCGTGCAAGATGCGGCGAAACTTCTCGCGCCCGATTAATCGCGACAACATATCGTAAACGATAAACCCTTTGCCGTCGGCCATGATGCGCGTATAGGGGCCGTCGAGCAAAGCCGAGAGCGATTGATCGAAGCCCGCCGCTTCAATCATGAAGTAGCCGGTTGCATTTTGCAGGTCGACATAACCGGGGTAGCCGGTGCGGCGATAACGTTCGGCGGCGCGAGCGCCCTCTAAAATTTCGACGGCGCGCAGCGAACCGTACTGCGCCATCGCTTCGTTGAGCATCATCCTGCCGCGCATGCCTGATTTTTTGCTGATGGAGACGCCCCACCATTGATGGGCGATTTCATGGCCGTAATAAGCCGTATTGAAATCTTGATCGAGAAACTCGCTAGTCGAAAAGATGAAACCTTCGAAGCTTGCGCCTGCGAATTCGGCTTTGCGCGATTGCTCTGTGGGCGTCTCCACCAACGCGAAATCGCCATAGGGATTCGGCCCAAACTCTTCGGTTAAGACGTTCATCACTTTGACGCATTGATCGAGGTAATTGCCAATGCGCGGACGAGTGCGCAACAGATAGGCGGCAGTTGTGCGGCCATCGGCACTCGTGCGCCGTTCGACGTGGTATTGCGCTGCCGCGAAGGTGAAGAGCGAAGGCTGCGTGACTTCGAACTGAAAATCGCCCTGACTCTCTGCTGCCTCTGCGCTTTGGCGTCTGCCGGTGGCGATGACCTGATACCCTGCGGGAACCGCAAAGCGCAGATTGCCGATGCTGCGAGCATTGCCTTCGATTTGCGGATACCAGAGGGTGTTGAAGCCGCCTGCAAATGAACCTTCCGCACCGATGTAAAAGACGAAGCGAACCTCTTCGCCTCCGGAATAGGAGAATTGCAATCGCACGGCTGCGCCCGCCGGAATCGCAGCCTTCGGATACAGGTTCCAAAACACCGCTTTATTGCGCTCTTCTTTCTTTTCCAGCCGCACCGCCCCGGCGCAGGCCTGCGGCTCTATGACGGTGACTTGAAAATCGCGCATCACATCGCTCAATCCGAGGGTGAGCAGCGCGCGCGCTTCGCTGGCCGGAGGCAGCCAGAGCGTGCCTGTGGCTTCGAGGCGATGGGCGTCGGGAACAATGTTGACCGACAGATCATAGCGCGGCAGCGTTTGCGTATTTGCATCGGCGCGCGCTTTGGTCGCCGCCCGGTCGTGACTCGGCAGAAGGGCGAGCAGGGCAAAGAGCAGGGCGAGCTTTTTCATGTGTGCCAATGTAGCACGCTAAGGCGGGCGATGATTGGATAGGTCAAACGTTTTGGGATGCGCTTAGCGGGCGTGAAACAATCGGCGGTAGGCTTTTGGGCTTTTGCCCGTCTGCTGTTTGAAGAGGCGCGTGAAATGGCTCTGATCGAAGAAGCCCGCGGCCATCGCGATTTCACTGAGCGGTTGATCGGTCAACGCGATTTTTCGGCAAGCGAACTCTACCCGCAGACGGCGCAGATATTCGCCAACCGTGCAGCCGTAGAAGCGGCGAAACTCGCGCGCCAGATGGACGGGATGAATGCCGACCGCTTCGGCCAACTCCGTCAACGTCAATCGGTCAGCGAACTGCTCGTGTAACTGGTCGCGTGCCTGACTGAGCCAGCGCGGCGGGGTTGTCATTTGCCGTTGCGTCGGCTGGCGACAGGTTTCGCCGATCAGTTCCAACATCAGGCCTTCGATCACCAGATGCGACAGCGCTTCCTCGCGGCGAAACTCTTCGTATAACCGTGTAGCCAAGCGGGTCAGCAACCCTCGTTCAAATTGCGCTGACTCCGGCAGAGCAATCGAATGCCTGCCCAGCCGTTCCATCCACGCCACGCTCATTTGCAAATTGAAGCACCGCGCGTCGCTGTGAAAGTGATTGGCGTGAGTTTCATCGGGCGGATGAAAGATCAAGTTTAAGCTCTGGCAGGCGCGTGCGCGTCGGCCATAATTTTCCGTGTAAGCCCCTTTGAGCACAAAACAGAAATAGGGCTGTTCGTGCGAATGGGAGGGCAATTTCGCGCCGCTGCGATAAGCGGTTTCCGTCAACAGCAATCCGGCGACCGCATTTTCGCGCAAGGTGTCTCCATACCAACTACCTGACCTCAGCATCATAATGGTTGCCTCAGTAATCTGTGTTGTTCTGTAGTACGAAGTAAGTGTGATCGAGGAGGCAAGCGTTTCAGAAAAGTTTTTGTGATGCTCCGCAAAGCGCAACGAGTCGGTCAGCCCCTTGCGCTTTGCGGTTGTTTGCCCTTCCTCTGATCGGGTTAGAAGGCAAACGTTGCTTCGCCTTTGATGCGGGCGACGAAGTCTTCTACAGGCACAGCGCCTTCATCACCGCTTGTGCGCGAGCGCACAGCAACGGTACGGTTTTCGGCCTCTTTCTGCCCGACGACAAGCATAAAAGGCACTTTCTCTAACTGTGCATCCCGAATCTTTGCGCCGATTTTGTCGTCGCGGATGTCGAGTTCGACGCGCAGGTCTTCGTCAAATAGCCGTTCGTAGACTTCGCGCGCATACGCGGCGGTCTTTTCGGAGATCGACAACACTTTGGCCTGCACGGGCGCAAGCCAGACGGGGAAGGCGCCCGCGTAGTGTTCGATCAAGATGGCAATGAAGCGTTCGAACGAACCGTAAATCGCCCGGTGAATGACGACCGGACGCGATTCGGCGTTGTCGGCGGTGACATAGGTCAAGCCGAAATTCAGCGGCTGTTGAAAGTCCAACTGAATGGTGCCGAGTTGATGCTCGCGCTTGATCGAATCTTGTACCAGTTGGTCAATCTTCGGCCCATAAAACGCCGCATCGCCCACCGCCACGCTGTATTCCAGTTTGCTCTGTTCGAGCACCTCACGGAGCAGGGCTTCGGCTCTGTCCCATACGGCTACATCGCCCATGAACTTTTCCGGGTTGCGCGTACTGAGCACAAACTTGAATGACATATCGAAGGCGCGATAAACCCGCGCCACCAGATTGAGCAGGCGATTGACCTCTTCGCCGATCTGCTCTTCGGTGACGAAGATGTGCGCGTCATCTTGCGCGAACTGACGCACGCGCGTCAGCCCCGACAACGCCCCCGCGCGCTCGTTGCGATGCAGCACGCTCTGTTCGGCGAGGCGCAACGGCAGTTCGCGGTAGCTGCGCCGCTTGGCTCCGAAGATGAGCATAGCCTCCGGGCAGTTCATCGGTTTCAACGCGAACTCCGCATTCTCTTTCTGTTGCTCTTTGGCTTCGTCATCCGGCACGACGAACATATCTTCTTTGTAATGCTGCCAGTGCCCCGAAGTTTTGAAGAGTTGCTCATTAGCTAACAGCGGCGCTTTGACTTCGTGGTAGCCGTTCTTGACCAGCAAGCGACGCATCTTCTCTTGCAAGGTGTTATAGACAATCGTGCCTTTCGGCAGCCAGAAGGTCGCGCCCGGCGCCCATTCATGCAAGAGGAAGAGTTCCAACTCGCGCCCGAGTTTGCGATGGTCGCGTTTTTTGGCTTCTTCCAGATTGTGCAGGTACTCTTCCAGTTCGGCTTTCGTCGGCCACACCGTGCCGTAGATGCGTTGCAGCATGGGGTTCTTTTCGCTGCCGCGCCAGTAGGCTCCGGCAACCGAAGTCAGTTTGAAATGTTTGCACTCACTGGTGCGGCGCACATGCGGCCCGGCGCAGAGGTCTGTGAAGTCGCCGATGGCATAGGTCGAAACCGTCTCTCCGGCAATGCCGTTGATAAGTTCGATCTTGTAGCTCTGCTGACGGGCGTCGAAGAATTCCAACGCCTGCGCTTTCGCCCAATTTTCGCGCTCGAACGGGTGCGCGGCTTTGACGATCTCGCGCATGCGGCGTTCGATCTCTTCGAGGTCTTCGGGCGTCAGCGGGCGCGGCAGTTCCATATCGTAGTAGAAGCCGTTCTTAATGGGCGGGCCGATGCCGAATTTGACTTCAGGAAAGATCTGCTGCACGGCGGCGGCCATGATGTGCGAAGTCGAATGCTTTAAGCAGTGGAGTTTATATTCCTGCTCGGAAGCGAAGTCACCCGGCCCCAGAGCGAAATCCTGATCGCTGTGAAAATCTTCTGCCATAATCTCCTCAAACCAATTGTAAGGTAGAGACAGTGTGCCGGTCGCAGTTTGGCGCTCTGTCTTAAAACGCTTATGGTACAGGACGCGGCGCAGGTCGCAAAGGGCACGGCAAGCGCTGGAGTTGGCGCGGGCGCGACAATTTCAGAATGGTCGGCTAAGGGCAATATGGTACAATCGCTAGGCTTACTTCCCGCCCCCAAACGGTGATTGAGCAAAAGGCTCACGAATTCAGTGTTGCCAGCACAAAATTTTTTCGCGGATTGGCTTTACCCTAGTAAGGACGCAACCTCAATGAGTGATAGGTTGTCAGACAGTTCCACTTCTCTAATTGCTTCACCGGTGACGGATGAGGATCGCCGCCGGAACGATAGCGACCTGCTCTTTTCCATTGCTTTTCAATCGAACCCCAATTTGATGACCATCACCACCCTTGCCGAAGGTCGTTATCTGGAGATCAACGACGCTTGCCTGAAATGGATTGGCGGGCGACGCGACGAAATCGTTGGCAAAACAGTAGATGAAGTTCAGAGTTGGCTCTTTCCGGAAGATCGCAGGTTGCTCGTCAAGAGGCTGGAATCGGAAGGCAGTGTGCGCGACTGGGAGGCACAGTTTCGCCTGCCCTCCGGCGAGGTACGCACTGTGCTACTGGCTGCCGAACGCATTCGCTTTCACGGTCAGCCTTGCCTTCTCAGCGTCAGCACCGACATCACCGCGCGCAAGCGTATTGAAGAGTCTCTGCGCGCTGGCGAGGAACGCTACAAAGCCTTTATCGCCCATAGCTCGGAGGGCATCTATCGTTGTGAATTCGACCAGCCCATCCCGATACATTTGCCGGTTGAAGAACAGATCGAACGCATTGGCAACTTCGGCTATCTGGCCGAATGCAACGATACCATGGCGCGCATGTACGGCTTCGAATCTGCCGCCGAAGTAATTGGCAAACGGATCGGCGAATTGTTGCCGCTGTCGGAGGAAGCCAATCGCGCCTATCTGCGCGCCTGTATCGAAGGGGGGTATCGGATCAGCGATGCGGAGTCTCAGGAGTTGGCCCAGGACGGTTCGCCGAAATGGTTTTTGAACAACCTGCACTGCATCATTCAAGACGATCAGTTGGTGCGCGTGTGGGGGACGCAACGTGACATCACGGCGCGCAAGCACGCGGAGAAAAGCTTGTGGGCGTCGGAGATGCGCTTTGCCAAAGCCTTTCTCTCCAGCCCGGTGCCGATGGTCATCGCCCGCCTCTCGGACGGGCAATTTTTAAGCGTCAATGAGAGTTTTTTGCAATTGGGCGGTTTCAGTCGCAATGACGTGCTCGGCAGGAGCGCGTCGGAATTGGGTTTGTGGAGCAATCCCGAAGAGCGCGACTACTTGCTGGAGCGGCTCACCCAAAGCGGCTCGTTTCGTGATATGGAGGTCGAAATCCGCAATCGTCGGGGCGAGTTGCGCACGGCGTTGCTGTCGGGCGAAGTCATCGAAAGCGAGGGCATGGCTTGCGCCATCATCATTGGCACGGATGTTACGGCACGCCGCCAAGCCGAACGCGAACGCGCCGAGTGGTTGATCCGCGAACGGCAAGCGCGTGCCGAAGCCGAACGCGAACGCGCCACCCTGACAGCCGCCATCGAGCAGATGAACGAAGGCTTGATGATTCATGACCACACGGCGACGGTCGTTCATGCCAACCAACGAGCTTTGCAAATTTACGGTTTCACGCTTGATGACCTTTGCGCCCATCCGGCGAACAGCTTGGCCGAAGATCGCTTCGCCGACGAGAACGGCGCGCGTCTGCCCATTGATCGGTTACCCGTGCAAACGGCAGTGCGCGAAGGTCACGTCATTACCAGTCGGTTATGGTACACGCGCCCCGATGGTCGGCAAGTGTTGCTCGAACATCTGGCTTCGCCCTTCTTCAACGAAAGCGGCGAATTGGTCGGCGCCATCACTCTGACGCGCGATGTGACCGAACGCGAGCGCGAGCATGAACGCGCCCAGCAAGCCGATAAACTGCGCGCCCTCGGCCAACTGGCATCGGGCATCGCCCACAATTTCAATAACGTGCTGGCGGTCATCGTCGGCTATACCCAACTGGCATTGCCGAAAGTTCACGACCCGGATGTCGAGCACTACTTGCGTGTCGTCGAGCAGTCGGCCAAAGATGCCGCCAACATGGTCAAACGCATTCAGAGCTTTTCGCATCGCAGCGCGGCCAAAGAAGTGAATGTCTGCTTCTCGCTTTTCGAAGTCGTGCGCGACGCCGTTGATATGACGCGCCCGCGCTGGCGCAATGATGCCGAAGCCTTGGGCATCAAGTACAAAGTCCACCTCGATTGGCAGGCTGACGAAAATCTGCAAGTCAACGGCGACCCCGCCGCTTTGCGCGAGGTCTTTCTCAACATCATTTTCAATGCTCTCGATGCGATGCCGGTCGGCGGCCAACTCTTTATCGTCGGCACGGCAACCGCGACGGAAGCCCGCGTTCGCTTCACCGACACCGGCAGCGGCATGACTGAAGAGATCAAGAAGCATCTGTTCGAACCGTTTTTTACCACCAAGGGCGTTCAGGGGTTGGGGATGGGGCTGAGTGAAAGTTATCACATCATCGAACACCATCAAGGGCATATCGAAGTCGAGAGCCGACTCTATAACGGCGCGACCTTCATCGTCTCCTTGCCGCTTGCTCATCCCGCAGAGCCGCCGCAATCCGTGCCTCGCCTGCCTGCGGTCGCCGCGCCGATTCGTTCGCTGGTGCTCGATGATGAAAAATTCGTGCGCGATGTGTTAGCCGCAATCTTGCAGCAGATCGGGCATGTCGTAACCGAAGCGGCGACAGTGGAAGACGCCTATGGGTTGTTGGAAGGCACCGCATTCGATGTGGTGTTTACGGATTTAGCCATGCCTCACACCGACGGTCTGGCCGCCGCCGCCGCCATCAAAGAGAAGTACCCGCGCACACGCGTGATCTTAATGAGCGGTTACAGCGTCGAACAAGCCATTGATTTGGCGGGCAGCAACCCGGTCTTCGACACGGTGATTTCCAAACCCTTCAACCTCGCCGAAATTCAGACCGCCCTCAGCACGGTTTTCGGCGAGTGAGTCGGGTCACTTCGAAGCCTGTCCCCCGTCGCCCGTGTATGGTTTCGGCAGCGCCTTGCGCGGCAACCGCTCTTCGCGCATCGCCGTGTGATAGACCAACGACGCCACGACCACCGCAGACTGTTTCAGGTCTTCTTCAATGACATATTCATAGGTGTCAACGTTGGTGTGATGGGTGCGCGTCGAGTAATCAATCGGGTCTTGAATGAATTGGAATCCCGGCAAGCCGACCGCATCAAACGCCATATGATCCGTGCCGCCGGAGTTGAGCGAGGTCAACGTCGCCGCATTCAAATAGGCGAACGGCTTCAAATAGGCTTCAAAGATGGGGCGCACGGCTTCGTTGCCTTGCAGGTTGATGCCGCGAATCTTTCCCGTGCCGTTGTCGAGGTTGAAGTAAGCCGAGAGCTTCGCATGCGCGGGTTTGAGCTGCATGGTTTTCGGATCGCCAAAATGCTTTTTCACATACCCAAGCGAGCCGAAATAGTCCTGCTCTTCGCCGCTCCACAGCGCCACGCGCACGGTGCGACGCGGTTTTGCGCCAATCGCTTTTAGGATGCGCATCGCCTCCATCATCACCACACATCCGGCGGCGTTGTCGGTCGCTCCGGTTCCCGAATGCCAGGAATCGAGGTGGCCGCCGAGCATAACGACTTCGTCCTTGAGGCGCGGGTCGGAGCCGGGAATTTCGGCAATCACGTTGTAACCTTGCGTGTCCTGTTCGTGAAAGACGGTTTGCAGGTTGAATTCAAGTTTCACCCCGACCTTCTTATCGAGCAGGCGGACTAGGCGCAGATACTGTTCGCGCGCCAGCACCACCGAAGGTAAATTGTCGGTCGATTTGAAATCATAAAACCCTTGTACGCGAATCACCGCATGGTCGCGGGCGCTGGCTTCGATGAGCAAGGCCACGCCTTCATCGCGGAAGAATTGAGTGACCTCGCGTTGGCGCGTCAATATGCCGACCCACTCTTCTTCTTCGTGCCAGTAGGATTTCGGTTCGCCGCGATCCGCCGGGTTGGTGATCTGGGTTTGTGCGGCCAGTTCCGCGTCGCTCAAGCGCGAAGCCTCGGGCGTAAAGCCGCCGCGCGTCGGGTTCGGGCGGCCATTGAGAACGATGGCGCCTTTGAGCTTGCCTTTATACTTTTCGAAGTCGGCTTTCGACTTCACATCCACCACCATCGGCGCGCCGGAGACGACGCCGTTGGTCGAAGGCGTCCAGGCCTTCGGATAGGCAACGAGCGGCGTGTAGGTAGGTTCGAGCATCTCGGCGGAAAACTTTTTCAGCGACCAGCCCGGCCCGAACGTCCCCCACGCTTCCAGCGCGGCATTCTCCATGCCCCACTCTTTAAGCTTGGCAACGCTCCACTCGCCTGCGGCTTTGAGGTTGGGCGAATTGGTCAATCGCGGGCCATAGACATCGGTGAGATAGCTCAACGTCTCCATCGCCTGCGAGTTCTGAAACCCTTCGGTCTTGATGCGCGCGATGATCTGTTGGTCAACCGCTTCTTGCGCCTGCGCAAGCGGCAGGAAAACAAAGAGCAGAAGTAAGAGGATGGAAACCGATCTTTTCATATCAAACACCTGTTTGGGAGGAGTCCGCGCCACAGGGTGATAGTACCACAACCCCGCCGACTACAAGCCATCACCTGTGCTATGATGGCGCTGCGACGCGGGAGGTCGCCTCCTATGTCAAAGAAGAAAGCAAAGGCGTTGCGAACCATTGGCAAGCAAAATGGCTGGGCAGATTTGTACGAAGCCGTAAAAGCAGAAGCTTGGGCTAGTGATAAGCTCACCGAAGAAGAAAAACGATTGCTTGATGAGATGGACACTCTGCCTGATGACGAGTGGGAACCGATCACTTGCAAAGGCAAGCCGGTATCGGACACGGTTATCGAGAATCGCGGAGATCAGTAATGGTCTGGTTTATTGATAGCAGCGCCCTGGGTTAAACGGTATGTGAAAGAGAAGGGCAGCGATTGGC
>CAYXVU010000102.1:0-19964 GCA_964468725.1 uncultured Clostridia bacterium | reverse complement strand
CCGCGAACTGTAGCGCACGTGCATAAAGTACAAGACCACCAACAAGGCTTTGATGACCGCAATCGTCAGCGCAACGACCGCATTGAACGCGCCGAGGTCAAGCGTCGCTACCGCTACGGTGATAATGGTCAGCACCATCAGCGCAGTAAAGATCGTAAAGTACAATTTTTTTGAAACAACGTGATGTTCATGTTCGCTCATGATTTCGTTCTCGACTAATCGGTTTCTTATCACCAAAGGAATTCAAGAATTCAGCATTCAAGAATTCAGAAGGGGAAATGATGCGGCGAAAGGCCTACTCGCCGAGCCGCTTCCCTATTCATTCTGAATTCCTCGAATTCCCTGAATTCCTTTCTCCCTTCCCTCACATCCCTTCATCGCGCCAACCTTCGACCTTAATGCAGCCCTTCGTGCGCGCCGATCAGGTACAAAAGCGGGAAGAGGAAAATCCACACGATGTCAACGAAGTGCCAATACAAACCGGAGATTTCGACCGGCGCGTAATACGCCGATGAAAATCGGTCTTTCTTCGCCATTCGCAAGATCACTGCCATAATCCCTAATCCGATCACCATGTGCAGCGCGTGAATCATGGTCATCGCAAAATAGATGAAGTAGAACAACTCGACATGGCGCGGATCGCCCGCGCCTTCCCAATGAAATTTGAAGCCGGGTATCAAGCTATGCTCGAATTTGTCATAGTATTCGAAGCCTTTGACCACCAAAAAGGTCGCGCCGAAGATCATGGTCAGCACCAACATCAAAATAAGTTTTCGCTTATTGGAGGTCTGCGCGTAATAGACCGACATCGCCATTGTCAACGAACTGACGATCAAGACGATGGTGTTGGCCGCACCGAGCTTCCAATTCAAATGGGAACTGGCAGCAGCGAACGAAGCGGCGTACTTCGCCCGAAACAGGGTGTAGGCTAAAAACAGCCCGCCGAAGAACATGATCTCGGTAATCAAAAACGCCCACATCCCGATGGTGCCCGCTTCTTTCTGCTGCGCCATATCGTCGAAGTGATGCGCCAGCCCCGGCTGATGTGCGGCGTCTACGGTGTGCGTGTCTGACATAATTCCTCTGAGAATACAGAATACAGAATTCAGGGGTTAAACTTCCGAATTGACAATCGAAGAATAGTACCGTCTGAGTAATCGGCTGACCTCCTCCAATTGCGTCATTTGTGATGTACTTTCTCCATATCCCAAATCTTTTGACAGTATCAAGTAATACCGACATTCTTCGACAGAACCTTGAGCAATGTTTAAAAACCGTGCTTTATCAGCACGTCCTCGTTTTCCAAAGCCCTCAGCGATATTGGCGGGTATCGAGACTGCCGCTCGCCGTAACTGTGAGGCTAAACCATAAATCTCCATTTTGGGAAAACTTTCACTGAATCGGTAAACCGACAGCACAAATTGATGTGCCTTCTGCCAGACAACCAAATCCTGAAAAGTTTTTGCCGGTTCTCGCTCCATTCTGAATGCTGAATTCTGTATTCTGTATTCTGTATTCCCTCTTCCTTTCACACTTTCGTACTCTCAGTCTCTTCCATGCCGCGCAGTCCGAGAATCTCCATCCTATCGCGCGGCGAAAACTCGTAGGCTTCCCAAGTGACGACCGGCGTCTCTTTGAAGTTTTCGGTCGGCGGCGGCGAAGAGGTTTGCCATTCCAAGCCGAACGCGCCCCAGGGGTTATCAACCGGCACTTTGCCATAGCGCATTGACCAGATGAAGTAGATCATCGGAATCATCAACCCGAATCCTAAAATCGAAGCCCCCGCCGTTGACATCACATTCAAGACTTGAAACTCAGCCGGGTAGGTGTAATACCGGCGCGGCATGCCTTGATAGCCGACGATGAACTGCGGAAAGAAGGTTAGATTAAATCCGACGAAGACGATGAGGGCGGAAAACTTCGCCCACCCTTCGGGGTACATTCTGCCCGTCATCTTCGGCCACCAGTAATGCAAACCGCCAAGATACGCCATCATCGTGCCGCCGACCATGATGTAATGGAAGTGCGCGACGACGAAGTAAGTATCGTGAACGTGAATGTCTAACCCGATGGCCGCCAGAAAGAGTCCCGTCATCCCGCCAATCGTGAACAAGCCGATGAAGCCGAGCGCGTACAGCAACGGCGTTGCGTATGACACCGAGCCTTTGTAAAGCGTCGCCGTCCAGTTGAAGACCTTCACCGCAGAGGGGATGGCGACGGCGAAACTCAAAAACGAGAAGATCATTCCCGCGTAAACCGACTGGCTGCTGGTGAACATATGATGCCCCCAGACGAGAAAGCCGAAGACCGCAATGGCCAGACTGGCAAAGGCGACGAACTTGTAGCCGAAGATATTTTTCCGCGAGAAATTGGCAATCAATTCGCTAATCACGCCCATTGCCGGTAAGACCATGATATAGACCGCCGGGTGTGAGTAGAACCAAAACAGATGTTGAAAAAGGATTGGGTCGCCGCCTAACGCCGGATCGAAGATGCCAACGTGCGCGACACGTTCGAGGGCGACGAGCAGAATCGTGATGGCGACG
Source organism: uncultured Clostridia bacterium (assembly GCA_964468725.1). Taxonomy (GTDB): domain Bacteria; phylum Acidobacteriota; class Blastocatellia; order UBA7656; family UBA7656; genus CAYXVU01. Next base: position 17,418 of record CAYXVU010000102.1, on the reverse strand, counting down.
ACCGGCGTGCCAAGAATAATCACCAAACTGGTCGCGTAGTGCGACCAGATGAAGAGCGGCAGCCGAAACCAGGTCATCCCCGGCGCGCGCATGGTGTGAATCGTGACGATGAAATTGAGTCCTGTCAGAATCGAAGAGAACCCGGTGATAAAGATGCCGATGCCGGTCATCAAGACATTGCTCGATGAGTAGGTCGTCGAGTAGGGCGTGTAAAACGTCCAACCCGTGTCTACGCCGCCGCTGATGACTGCATAGAGGGTAAAGATGCCGCCCAGATTGTAGACATACCAACTCATCAAATTCAGTTTCGGAAAGGCCAGATCGCGCGCCCCGATCATCAGCGGCACAAGGAAGTTTCCGAGCACCGCCGGGATTCCCGGTATCAGGAAGAAGAAGACCATCATGATGCCGTGCATGGTGAACATGCGATTGTACGTTTCGACATTCATCAAATCGCCTTGCGGCGTCAGGAGCTCCAATCGCACGGCCACCGCAAACGCTCCGCCTAAGAAGAAGAACAGCGTGATGGAGGCCAGATATAACAAGGCGATGCGCTTATGATCTACTGTAAGCAACCACGAGCGCACACCATAGTTGTTATTGATATAGTGAGTGCGCGGTTCTTTATAATCGCTGAAGGGTTCAACGGGTTTGTATGGTGTACTCATATCGTTCTTCTCAACCAGCCAGTCTTTCCGAATCTCACCTTGCTGCTTCGCCCTACCGTGAGCGGTTCGAATTGGCATTCGTTGCGCCGGACGGTGCGCTCGCTGCCGGTGCAGACGGCGCAGTGGTTGCGCCGGTTGGCGCGGCATTGGGCTTAGCGGCTTTCGCCTTCAAGTATTCGACGAGTTGCAATAGTTGCTCTTCGGTCACTTGCCCTTGAAAGGTCGGCATCAAAGATGGGCGCGGAAATCCCGCAACGATCTTCGCCTGCGGATTCAGAATGGATTCGCGGATATATTCGGCATCAGCCACTTGCGTTTGCCCGTTATCGAGAGCGACCGTGCGACCAAACAGACCATCCAACACCGGGCCGCGCCCCTGTGCATCAGCTTTATGACAGGTGTTGCAGGCCAATGATTGGAAGACCTTTTCGCCCGATTCGGCAAGCGTTCCTTCCTGCTGCGCGCCGCCGAGCCAAGCTTGATAATCGGGCGCATCCATCACTTCGACCCATCCGATCATCGTTGAATGGTTGGTTCCGCAATACTCCGTGCAGAACATGTGATATCGCCCCGGCTTGGTCGCTTCGAACCATGCGGTCGTGTATTTGCCCGGCACGACATCGGTCTTGATGCGAAAAGCGGGAACGTAGAGCGAATGAATCACATCTTCGGTCGTCATGGTCATCTTCACTTTGCGCCCGACCGGGATATGCAATTCGTTGATCTCGCGTTTACCTTCGACGTGCTGAAACTTCCACATCCATTGTTTGCCGACGACATAAATCTCCATCGCGTCTTTCGGCGGACGATATTGCTTGAAATAAATGCTCGCTCCCCATCCGAAGATGCCCATAGCAATGATGAAAGGAATCACCGACCAAGCGATTTCTAATTTGAGCGCGCCTTCCATCGGGCGCGGCAATTCAGTCGGTTGGCGGCGACGATACTTGATGGCAAAGTAGATCACCGTTCCGGCAATGAGAACCGAAAAGAAGAGGGTCAGCGATACCAAAAAGAGATAGAGCGCATCCACTTCTTCGGCAAAAGTTGATGCTTGTTTCGGCAGAAAAGGAATGTCTAACAAAAGCATCTAAGCAGCACCTTCCATATTCAAGCGTCCGCGGCGATGTTCGCGGCGTCGCAAGATCACCAGCAAGATTACAATCAGCACTACCGTGACTGCCCCCGCCAGCCGCATCACGTTCAACACCACAACTCCGTATTTGCCGGTCATCGGGTCGTAGTGATAGCAGTAGAGCAACACTTGATCGACGACCGAGCCGATGCGGTTTTGCGAGGCTTCGATCAAGCCGAAACGCAAATCTTTAGGCGAGTACTCAATGCCGTAGAAATAACGCGAGAGTTTGCCTTCGGGTGTCAGCACCATAATGCCGCCCGCGTGCGCGAACTGATTGGTCTCTCGGTCAAACTCATATTTGAAGCCGACGGCTTCGGTCAGCCGGTCAATGGCCGTCTGTTCGCCGGTCAGAAAGTGCCAACCGGCATGGGTATGGGGTCGCTCGTACATTGCGAGGTATTTCTCTTTTTGTTGCATCGCCTGTTCCGGCGTTTCGCGCGCATCAAAGCTTACGGCGACGACTTCGAAATCTTTTCCGACCGACAGAGAGGGAATGGCTTTTGCGCTGCTTTCTAACCCGCCGAGAACTTGATGGCAAAGCATTGGGCATTGATAGTAGACCAACGCCAGCACGACCGGCTTGTTGGTGAAGTACTGCGCCAACTGAACGGTTTTGCCGGTTTCATCTTTGAACTCAATATCGAGCGGGGCTTGGGCATTCAGTCTCTGTTCAATGCCGATATCGCGCAAAATCTTCGGCGTACCATCCGATTTCGACGCGCTCTGCATGGGCGACCCCTGCGGCAAGCCGCTCTGCTGCGCGGCAACATCAACAGCGGATAAGTGAACCACAATGAAAAACGCAACGGCGCAAAGACGCAAAGGCACAGAGACGCATTGCCATTTTCTGCCTGCTTCTTGCTGACGGTCTGCGGACTTTCGCTCCTTGCCGACAACCGATAAGGAACCATCGGCAACGGACAATGGGTAACGGACAACGGACAACGGCTTTCGTTTCATGGCTGTTTCCCCGCTGCTTGGGCTCGGGATTTGGTCGCCGGAGGCGCGGGTTGCAGAGGCGTGGCCTTCGCCTCGTTGGTCGGCGGCGGCTCGGCGCGTGTGGGCAAGCCTTTCTCAAGTAATAAGGCTTTCGCGCGCTCGATGGGCAACCGAACGATGCCCTCCTTTTCATTGAGCCATGCAGGTTCGATAAGTTTATTGTTCTCCTCTGCGCGGAGAGTCCTCAACTCGACGAGCGGATGGTCTTGCAAAACATTGGGGGCGGTTTGTCCGGCCTCATTTGGCGCAAGTTGTAAGCGCGGTTGCGGTGGCAACAGTTCGCGCTCGGCGGCCAGCGGCGACACATTCCGGCGATCAAGTGTCGCCGCGCGCGATTCAAAATAGGTGAATAGGCCGTACATCAGCCCACAGGTTCCCGCTGTCACGATAGACAAGTAGATCAAGAACATCACCAGCGGTTTGATATTGATATTTTCGACTTCGTGTTTCACGTCTGCCGCCGGAGCAACGGAATGTTGATTTGTTTCGCTCATAATTACTCACTTCAACTTGCCGCTCAATGGCCATGCTCGTGTTCGGGCGCGATGGCATCTTGCAGAGTTGGATCGCCAATCGGAATTAAGGGTCGCGTCTTGAGTTGAGTGGCGAAATAGAAAAGCCACACGCCGCCGACTCCGATGGGCAACGCCAAATCCATCCAGTGCAGGCGAAACGCACCGGCTTCGCGTTCGGGCGCGATCAACCAGAACAGATCAACCAATCGCATGAGGATAACCGCCAGCGCCACGATGATGAGCATCTTGCCGCGCCGTTTCAAATCGCGCGATAGCAGCACGACGAAGGGCAAGGCGAAATGAAAGACGACCAGCGCCAACCCGATAAACTTCCACGCGCCGTGCAAGCGATGCACATACCAGGGAGTCTCTTCCGGCAGATTGCCCGACCAGATGATTAAAAATTGCGAGAAGGAAAAGTAAGCCCACAGCATGATGAAGGCGAGCAACAGTTTGCCCAAATCGTGCAAATGGCGCGGCGCGAGGATGTCGGACATCGGCCTATGATTGGCCAGCAAGACCATTGCCGCAATGACAAACGACATAGCGGCGACACCCTGCCCGCCCATCAGCAAGATGCCGAAGATCGTCGAGAACCATTTCGGGTCGAGCGACATCACCCAATCAACCGCCGCAAAGGTCACCGTCAGTCCGTACAACACCAACCCGGGACCGCTCAGATTTTGCATCCGTCGGGTGATCGAAGCTTCATGAGTGCGGTCTTGTTCAAGCGACCAGCGATTTAAGAAGAAGGAGACCGCCATCCAGACCATGAAATAGAAGGCCGCGCGAACAAAGAAGAAAGTAAGGTTCAAATAGGGTTGTTTGTGATGCAGCAGTTCGTCGGCTTGCACGGCTTCGTGATTCGTCCAGGGGTAGAGGGTTGTCGCGCCGAGCGCCAGCGGAATGAAGAGCAACACCATCAGCGGAAAGGTGCGGGTTGCGCCTTCGAGTACGCGGCGAATCACCAATCCCCACGCGCCGCCCGACAAGTGTTGCACCATCAGGATGGCAAAGCAGCCGAGCGGGATGGCAATCCAAAAGATGTAAGCCAATAGATACGACCGAAAAAATTGCTCGCGGTTGAAGACTGCATAGATGAGGCACGCCGCCAATGCAACGATGCCAACGACCAGCGCGCGTTGCCGAAACCGATCTAATTCGGGCGGTGCGGTTGCGGTAGTCTCAGTCATCACTCCTATCCTCTTCTCTCTGTGACAAGTGAAACTAGGAGAATACAGAATGCAGAATCAAGAATTTAGAAGGGATAAGGCAGTCGGCACGTTTTGCCTCCGCTTCCATTCTGAATTCTTGATTCTGCATTCTCTTTTCCTGCCGTTTTGTCACTCGTCACTTCCCTTGTCACTTTTGCGAATTCAATTTCTCGCGCTCTGCCGGACTCAGTTGGTTGACCGTTCCCTGTTCACTCAGTTGCAAGGCGCGGATGTAGGCGATAATCGCCCAACGGTCTTTGACCGGAATCTGCGACGCATAATCGGGCATCGCCCCAAACCCGTTGGTCATCACGTCGAAAAAATAGCCTGCGGGCGCTTGTCGCAGACGCTCAAGGTGGAGCGAAGGCGGTTGCCGGTAGCCCCGGCGCACAACCATTCCCTGCCCGTTGCCGGTGCGGTCGTGACACATCGAGCAAAAGATGTTGTAACGCTCTTGACCGCGATCCATCACCGCTTGGGTAACCGGAAAAGGAAAAGTATCAGCAAAACCTTGCCCGCTTGCCGCTTGCCCCGTCGGCGTTGTCGCGCCGCCGCTTTTTCCGGTGAAGAGCAGGTCGTCTTCTTTCAGTTGCCCGCGCGCCACTGTGCCTTCGACCAAAGGGCGCGCCGAACGGCCATCGTTAAAAAAATTCGATGGTCTGAGCGGGGTGTACTTCGGCTGATCGTGCATATCCTGACGGCAACCAGTGGTAAGAACCGCCGTCGGCAGCAGGCACAATGCCGTCAACAGCACGGCAGGCCGCCACCCGCCGCGCTTCATCTTTATAAAGTTTTCGCCCGACATCTCCAATCTCCTCATGCTCTTCTACTGCCTTCGGCCTTCCCTCGTCTGCTAACCAACGGCTTTACGCCTCGACTTCGCTGACCAACATCGGCGAAAGGCTTTCTAAAAAATCGCGGGTCTTTAGCGCATCGAACTGCGGGTCTTTCGCTTCGATACAGAGAAAGAATTGCGAGCGGCTAGCCAGATCGAAGCGCGGCGAGTTGAAGACTGGGTGATAAGGCTGTGGCAATCCGTTAAGCGCTAGCATACCTAACACAGCCGAAAACGCCGCAATCAATACGGTAGTCTCAAAGGTGATGGGAATGAACATCGGCCAACTATGCAACGGGCGACCGCCAACGTTGAGCGGGTACTCAATCACCGATGCCCAGTATTGCAGCAAATAGCCGCCGAGACAGCCAATCACGCCGCCGATCAAGACGAGACGCGGCAGTTTCGATTTATGTAATTCGAGCGCTTCCGACAGGGCTTCTATCGGGAACGGCGTGTAGGCATCCAGATTCCGATACCCGACGGCGCGCGCTTTATGCGCTGCGGCAACGATCTCGCTCGGCGTATTAAACTCCGCTATCAGCCCGTATAAATCACCTTTCTTCATCTCTCACCCTCTTTGAACGGCTGCCAACTACTCTTTCACTTCCGCTTGCGGCAAAATGGTTCGCATCTCGAAGATCGAAATCACCGGCAAGAAGCGGACAAATAGGAAGAGCAGCATAAAGAACATGCCGATAGTTCCGACAAACATCGAAACTTCGAAAAAGGTCGGACTGTGCATGCCCCACGACGACGGCAGAAAATCTCTGTGCAGACTGACGACGACGATGATGTAGCGCTCCAACCACATGCCGACGCTGACGACAAGCGACACGGCAAAGATCGCTGCGATGCTATTTCTCACGCGCTTGACCCACAGCACTTGCGGGATGAGAACATTGCAAGCGATCAACGCCCAATACCACGCGGCATACGGCCCGGCAAAGCGATTCTTCATCATATAGGCTTCATAGGTACTGCCGCTGTACCACGCCATGAAGGTCTCCATCATATAGCCGTAGGCGACGATTAAGCCGGTCGCTAACATGATCTTCGACATATTCTTCAGGTGGCGCATGGTGATGAAGTCTTCCAGCCCGTACCAACGACGCAGCGGAATAGCCAACGTCAAAACCATCGCAAACCCTGCGTAAATCGCTCCCGCCACAAAGTAGGGAGGAAAGATCGTCGCGTGCCAACCCGGCACGATGCCAACCGCAAAATCAAAGCTCACAACCGTGTGAACCGAAATAACCAACGGTGTCGCCAGTCCTGCCAACAGCAAATATGCGGTCTCATAGTTGTGCCAATGTTTTGCCGAACCGCGCCAACCGAGCGCCAACATTCCGTAAATCACCTTCGCCAGATGATTCTTTGCGCGGTCGCGGAGCGTCGCAAAATCGGGAATCAGCCCGACGAACCAAAAGAGCGCCGAGACCGTTGCATAGGTCGAAACGGCGAACACATCCCACATCAGCGGACTGCGAAAGTTCGGCCACATCCCCATGGTGTTCGGATAGGGAAACAACCAATAGGCCAACCACGGTCGCCCGGTATGTAAGAGCGGATAGAGCCCTGCACTGGCTACAGCGAACAGGGTCATGGCTTCGGCAAAGCGATTGATCGAAGTGCGCCACGATTGTCTGAGCAATAGAAGAATCGCCGAAATCAGCGTTCCGGCGTGACCGATGCCAATCCACCAAACAAAGTTGATGATGTCGAACGCCCAACCGACGGGTTGATTGTTGCCCCATACGCCGACGCCACGGAAAACCAGCACACCGATGGCATAGAGCAACAACATGAAGATCAAAAACGAGATACCGAAACCGATGAACCAACCAAGCGGCGTGCGACGGCTCAAGGTCAGCGTGCTGATCTTGTCCGTCACCGACCGGAAGGTGTGTCCAGGCATAATCACCGGAGCCGGTGCTAGTGTGGTATCTACATCCGGCGAGAGGTTCTTCTCTTCAGCCATAACGCTACGCGTTCTCCAATTCGGGGTTGAGGTTGCGCACAGCGCCTAAATAGGTAGTGCGCGGTTTGGTGTTGAGTTCGCCCAGCAATGAATAATTGCGCGGCTCTTGTTTGGCCTTCACAACGCGGCTATTCGGGTCGTTGAGATTGCCAAAGACGATGGCCTGCGTCGGACACGACTGCTCGCAAGCCGTCTTGATTTCGCCATCGGCAACCGTTCGGTCTTCGAGTTCGGATTTGATCTTTGCCGCTTGAATGCGCTGCACACAGTAGGTGCATTTTTCCATCACGCCGCGACTGCGGACAGAGACCTCCGGGTTACGCAGCAATTGCAAGTGCGGAGTCTGAAAATCCTGATAGAGAAAATAGTTGAAGCGGCGAACTTTGTATGGGCAGTTGTTCGAACAGTAGCGCGTGCCGACGCAGCGGTTGTACACCATGTCGTTGAGACCTTCCGAGCTATGCACGGTCGCGGCAACCGGGCAGACGACTTCGCAAGGAGCGTCTTCGCATTGCATGCAGGGCACCGGTTGAAAGAAGGTTTCGGGGTTCGCCTCGCTGCCTTTGTAGTAAGCGTCAATCCGTAGCCACTGCATTTCGCGGCTGCGCTCGACCTGCTCTTTCCCGACGACTGGTATGTTATTTTCCGACTGACAGGCAACGACGCAGGCGCTGCACCCGATGCAAGCGTTTAGATCAATCGCCATGCCCCAGGCATAGCCTTCGTACAGGTACGGTTCGAAGAGCGACACATCCGGATGTTCGCCGTGATGCGCGGGCGCAAGATCGGGATGCTCTTTGTAATGTTCAAGCGACCCGGCGCGGATCAAGTCGCGGTCTTTCAAATCCGCTGTATCAATGACGTGATGCAACTGGGTGACAGCCAGCGTTGTTTGGCTGCCCGCTTTGCTGACCGCGGCTCCTACAGCTTGATTGGGAGAATCCGACAGACGCAGGTTGTAGGCATTGAACCCGAGTCCTTCGCCAACCCTGCCCGCCTGCGTGCGGCCATAACCGAGGTGCAAGGTGATGGCATTATCGGGCTGCCCCGGCAGAATCCAGATCGGACAGGTCAAAGTGCGGCCTTGATGCTCGATGCGGATGTCATCAGAGAAATAATCGCCGCCTTTTTTACCCGGCTTCGATTCCAACCCGAGAGCGGCAGCCGTGGCCGGGCTGATGAGTGCCGCATTTCCCCAGGTCAGCGCGGTCAATGGTTTCGGCAACTCTTGCAGCCAGCCGTTATTGGCAAAGCGTCCGTCAAAGATGTTGGGATCAGGGCGAAAGGCGATTTCGAAACCGGAGGCAGTGGGCGATGCCGGTTTGCTATCTGCCCACCAATTCGCTTTGATAGTGAGGGGCTTTTCCGCCAATGCGGTGTTGGCCAGCATTCCATCATGTAAGGCTCTGCGCCAACGGCGACCAAACTCATCCGGCGAGCCGCCGAGTTGCGCCTGCCAGTATTCGCGCACGATGTCATAGCCTTTGCGTTCCGGCTGTTCGGAAAAGGCGCCGAGAATTTCCTGTGCCGTCTTGCCATCATAAAGCGGCGCGATCAGCGGTTGCTGCACTGACACAACTCCATCAGAAGCGCGCACGTCACCCCATGACTCCAAATAATGCGCTTCCGGAATATGCCACTGACAGAGGGCGGAAGTCTCATTGAAGTTCAGGCTCGAATGAATGCGCAGCCGCACCCCGTCCTTGATCTTTTTGCCAAACTCCAAATCGGCGGGCGCGTCATACACCGGATTGCCGCCGAGGATGAGCAACAGATCAACCTGCCGATTATCAATATCGCTAACCAGTTGTTTGATCTGCTCAAAGCTGTTAGCAGGTTGCGCTTCGAGCGCGTCGGTATAGGCAACCGTATTGCCTGCATTGCCGAGGGCGTCGTTGATGGCATGGGCGATGGCATGAACGACCGGCGGTTGATGTTCGCCTGCGATGACGAGGCTCTGCCCGCGATTCTTTTTCAGGTCTTCGGCAACGGCCTGAATAAATTTCGCGTGTACGCTTTCGAAGTTGCCCGATGGAGATTGTCCGACTGACACTTCCAGTTTGGCCGCCACGGCGCGGGCGAAGGTTTCGACCTCGCTCGGTTTGAGCGGCAATTTGTGATCGGCTTTCGCCCCCGTCGCGCTCGGCGTGCACTCGACGACATAGAGGCGATTCATCTCCTGATTGCCGCCTGTCAGTTTGCGCTTCGCCATAAAGTCGCGCGACTGTCGCAGGCTGGCAGCCCCTACGCTCAGAAAATCGGCATCGAGTGAGAGAACAACCTTGGCTTTATCCAGTTTGTAAACCGTGTTGGCGTACTGTCCGAAAGCGAGGCGCGCCCCTTCACGCACATTGTCACGGCCTGCGGGTTCATACTGATACCACTTGGCCGCCGGGTATTCGGCGAGCAGAGCCTTGATCTGTGCGCCCAGACTTGATGATGTGATCGGTTCGGTAAGGATGCGCAGCCCCGCCCCTCCCAAGGGCTTTTGCGCCACCAGTTCGCGGCGAATTGCGCCGAGCAGGGCGGCATAGGTGCGTTCGTCGCCGATATAGGTAACCGTCTGCGCGCGATCCGGGTCATAAAGCGAAAGGATAGAAGCCTGTGCGAATTTATGGGTTGCGCCGAGGCTGGCGGGATGATCGGGATTGCCTTCTATTTTCGTCGGGCGACCTTCGTGGCTTTTGACGAGCAGCCCTGTGGCGACCCCACTCATCGTCATCGCAGTTGCAAAGAAGAGTTCCTGACCAGGAACCACGCCTTCGGGTTGACGAACATAGGGCGCGATCTCTTCGGTCGGCTGTTTGGTGCAAGCGGTCAACCCTGCCAGCGCAATCGAAGCGCCCATCAATTTCAAGAATTTTCGGCGACCGACGGGGTCTGTCCATTCCGATGCCTGACTCGGAAATTCGCGATGCAAGAGTTCCTGAAAGGCTTGGGTATCCGCCAGTTCTTCGAGGCTGCGCCAGTAGGCTTGACCGCGCGCGTCATTGCGGTGCGCGTGCAGGGGGATGAATTCGTTATGATCGTGCATGCAGGTTATCCTAGTGATCGGCGACAACCTCGCAATGATGAGGGACGAAATCGAACCGGGGTCGGAGAAACTCAGACCATTGTGAGTTACTCAACCGTCATCAAACCGCGCTGCTTGTCACTGGTCACTCTTCGCTTATCACTTCGTATCTTACCGATGGCAAGTGCTACAGGATGTCAACACGTTCGGGCTTTGAATCTTGTACTCCTTGACCAGCCACCTGCCTTTCTCTTCCTGATCGGCAGGAGGCGTCCAATTGACATCGAAAATCTTGTCTTTCGGGCGAACGAACTTTTCCGGTGCGCGATGGCAACTGAGGCACCACTCCATCTGTAACGAAGCGCTTTGAAAGATGAGCGGCATCTGATCAATCTGGCCGTGACAGGTCGTACAGCCGACGCCTTTATTGACGTGGATGCTGTGATCGAAGTAAGCAAAGTCAGGCAGATCATGAACGCGCACCCATTTGATGGGTTTGCCGGTGCGAAAGCTCTCCCGAACGATTTCGAGGTACGGGCTATCCGCAAAGATTTGCGAATGGCAATTCATACAGGTCTTGGTTGGCGGTATGCCCGCGAAGGCATTGGTTTCAACCGACGTGTGGCAATACCGACAATCAATCCCGACATCTCCGACGTGGTGTTTGTGGCTGAACTGAACAGGCTGATCGAGCGGCACAAAAGCCTGCGTATTGTATGAAGAGCGATTGAGTGCCATCAGCAGCCATAATAAAAAACCGATAAAGAACACCGCGCCAAAAATACTGACTCGGGAAATCACATTTGTACTGCGATGAAAAATCTGACCCATATTCGTACTCGTCAAACGCGCGGGGCGCTCACGCTTTGATTAGACAGCAACTACTCGGCATTGCCTTCCTCCCCGCTGCCAACATCTGCAAATAGAGTTCTAACCAGTTCCTGCGCGGCGCGCAATTCCCGTGATTCGAGTTAGGGAGTTAGCCGAGTGATTCGTATTTCTACCACTCGAAAAAGAAAAGGGCAACGCCAAATCGGCTGCTGAAATCGAGGGGGTTCGCGGGTGTGAGAGCTTCGCCGCCTACTGGGTGAGAAAGGTGTGGTATCGGCTTGTGCAGAGTACGGCGCGACAGAAAGAATCGTGCAGTCAACCGACCAATTGACAGGGGGTTGTGCCCCTTCGTTGGAATCAGGTCGGGCGACGGAGACCGGCGCAAGAGAAGTGAAGCGCCTCGACAATCAGGGTTTTCGGGTGTAGAGCAATTCGAATTGCACTTGCCAAGTCTGGCCGCCATCTAAGGAGCGTTCACCAACTTGACGCGCTTGCTGAGGGCCGAGATTGAAAAACGCTCCGCGCGTCATCGTCTTCTTACCATCGCTCTCAGACAGATAGCCTTCATAGCGCAGCGCACCATCTCGATACTCACCGAACAACTCTCCGACGCTGCCGCTGCTGTCCGTCCAAGTCTGTCGCCATCTTTTTTGATAGGGGTCGAAGAGATGCAGTCCCTTCCCTTCATAGGACGCGCCTTGCGTATAGCTCTCGACTATCGCACAGGAATGCAAAATCTTCTCGAAGCGGTTGTGACCGACGATCTCTTTGCTGTTCGGCGCGCGAACTTCCCACTCGCCGAGCATAAAATCGAATTGGGAGTAGACCGGCAACGATTGGCAGGGGAAGCGGCGTTTTTCGATCAGGGCAATAATTTGCTTGAATCGCGCATCGGTACGCAGCGTCTCCAAATCCGGGTCGGTCAAAACGAAATCGAAGAAGGCGACGCTTGCAGTCAACGATTTTTCTAACCACTCAAAAGCCGCATCGCGGTTTTGCAACCGCGCATAGGTACAGGCAAGGTTATACATCGAAGGCGGATAGGATTGAATCTCGATAGACTTCCGATAAGCAGTAGCCGCCGCTTCAAACTTCATCTGGCCGCCGAGCGCCACCCCGAGGCGATGCCAGGCTTCCCCATTTTGAGGGTCGGCATTGACGATGGCCTGATAGGCGCGCTCTGCCTCCGCATACTTTTTCGCCTGTAACAACGCCGCCGCTTCCTGCATGGAGGTCTGCGCTTGGCGTTCCGGCGCGAGAGCGAGGAAAAGCAAAGCGGTGAGCCAGAGAAAAACGGATGATCGCCTGATCGGGGAGATGGATTGCCGAATCGTCATGACACAACTCCTTTGCAAGTTAATCTGGCGGGTCAAGACGCCAAGCTTCTTGGAAATCCCTGCGCAACAATGCCGCCCGAATCACCGAGGTGAAGTCCGGGCTGCTGGCAAAGGGATGCGACCTGAATTCGGCCAGCCAGGTTTCCATGATCTGCGAGGCCGCTCCGACCACCTGTGATAGTAACGGGCGGGGGGAGCGGTTGAAGCGCAGGTTTTGCGGGTTAATGACACCCCGTTGCCTGAAGGCTTCTGTTTTATTCGCACAACGGCAGGGCTGTTTAGGATTCACCAACCCGCATTGACCTTGCATAAACTCTCGCAAGGCGCGACGGGCGCGACTCAGTTTCTGCCGGAAATTGACCGGCGAAACCTTCATCACTTGCGCCGCCGTTTTATCATCTAGTTGTAAAATTGCGCCTAAGATCAAGGTCAACCGTTGTTCGCGGTTCAAACATAAGAGCATGCCGGTGGTACACGTCAGGCGTGTCTCTTCGACTAAAACTTCAGGGGCAACGGGAAAACATTCAGCGACCGGTAACGGGGAGTCGGGGCAACGGTTGATCCGGGCAGCGTACTCTTCAAAAGAGATCGTGCGCTCTTCTGCCGGACGCTTTTTCAGATCCAGAATATGGTTGGCAGCGATGCGGTAGAGCCAGGTACGAAAGCTGCTTTGACGCCGAAAGGTCGAAAGTTTCGTCAGCGCTTTCAACAACACTTCTTGCGTCACATCTTCGGCATCTTGTGGTGACCACAACATACGCAACACGAGGTTATACACCCAGTCTTGGTGGCGACGGAGCAACTCTTCGAGGGCTTCACGATTCCCCTCGAGCGCCGATTCGATTAACTCATCTTCACACACGTCCTGGGGGTTCATCAGAGTCCTCTTTATCCTCCTCCGCTCCTCAGACCTCGATCTAAGTTAAGAAAGATGGCGGTCAAACTGACAGTATCAAGCAGGCCATGCGCGATGATCGTAACCCAAAGGTTACGACCAGCCAACCAATAGGCCGTACCCAGTAAGCAGCCGACTATCCCCGTGAAAAGGATTCCGGTAAGCCCTTGATAAGCATGCATAAGCCCAAAAAGGATCGCTTGTACCAATACAGCCGCCACGCAAGCCCTTCGCCCTTGACCAAAGAGATTCGTCAGCCTGTTCATCACAAAACCGCGAAAGATTAACTCTTCCCCAAAGGCGGCGCTCCCCCACACAACGCTGAGGAGAATCGGGAAAAAGGCTGCCGGGTTTCCGCGCACAAAATCGAGAGCCGCCAATTTCACAGGTTGTCCGATCAGTTTCACAATTACCGGCTGCAAACTCCCGGCGACTAGGGTCACGCCGATCCAACTGACCAGACCGACCAAGAGGGTTCGCCAAACTCGTTGGGGTTTGGCGAATCCTACCGCATCCCATCCCTTGCCCTGCCGCCGCAAGCATCCCCACGCCAATACGACCGCAAAGGCAAGGCTCATCGGCACGAAGATGACTCGCAATCCGGCGCTTCGGATAAAAGCTAACGCAAGCGCCGGGAAGGCGAGAACGCAGGCGATTTCCAGCCCAGCCGCCGCCCGGCTAAATCGGTTAGCGAGTGGTTGTATGTGCTTCATCATCATTTGACGATTTCAGAAACCATCTCGCTCCCGTCAGAGAGGCGTTGCACAATCTTCACTTCATAGGGCGCTTCTTTGGTTACCCACACCGTCCATGGTCGCAGCGTTGTGGTGACGGGCCAGGCCTCAACTTCGCGTTCGCCAACCTGTACTTTCTCTTTCGCTCCAACGCTCATCGTCTCCCATGCAAGTAAGAAGCTTGGGCTGGAGGTCGAAGCCTGACCAAAGATCGGAAAGTCCGCCTTATATCCTTGCCGCAAGGGAAAACTGGCCAGTAAGAGGCCGAATAACGAGAGGTCAAAAGGAGCTTCTTCCAGCACCGATTCACCCGTAAGAGGCGGAGCCTCAGCCGTCAGCAGGGCGGTAAGGCGAATCTTCGAGCCGGTGATGTCTAGGTGGTAGGTTGTCTGTCCGCCCACCGTTTGATGAAGAACGTGCGGCGCAAGCGTCTTCTGATCGGTCAGATGAAGGCGCTCAAACTCCTTTGCGCCGTCTTTGCTGTATTTGACAACCTGCGTCCGCAGCAGCTTCTTACCACCGCGCTCAACAATCTTGACATCGGAAGTCCAACGACCGGCCTCGCTGATTTTGCCGTCAGCGCTTTTGCGCGTCAGCTTGAACGTGCTGGTATAAGGTTGAATAAAAGAGCCATCCACATCCGCATCACCGACTCGCAGTTTCGGGACTTGATGGTCTTGCGGCGTGGTTCGCGCGACCATTACAGGCATCATCCCAAACAGTAAGATCACCGACCAGCTCAGCCAACTCGTCATGAGATTGATTCCTCCTCTTTTCGGGCTTTTCGAGAGCGAAAACAGAAAGGCTCTCTACATAGTTAGACGAGTTGACAGTGGAGTTGTGACAGATAGCCATGAATCCCCCTCTCTTTTGAGAGGTTAAGTGAGCCTGACTGTACCGGTCATCGCGCAGCTCAACGCCGTCGTCATCACCGGCGTAGGTCGTTGAGGGCGACAGATCAGACAGATCATCGCCGACTGCGCACAGCGGCGAGGGCTTGCCGAATCGCTTGCACGACGAGGTGCGGCTCCTCGCGGGTCAGTCCATGTGTGCTATTGGCGCTCACGATATGCTGGCTCCGCGTCGAGAGTTTTGTGAGATCAACCTGCATCTCCATCCAAATGGCATTGAGTCGCTGAATCATCGGGAGATTCGCCTCGGTTGGCGGAATGAACCAAGCGAAACTATTACCCGCTGTCAATACGACCAGCGGCAAGTCGCCAAGCGGGCGCGTCGTCGCAACCTGTTTGGCGCTGTCGAAAGCCGATTGTTGTTCGGCTAGCGCCGTTTCGTGAGTTTGCGGTCGCAACCAAGCAAATTGATAAGCGGCTAACACGCTAGGCGAAGGCGGGTCGGTAAAGTCCTCCTTTTTCAATTGTCCGGCATGGGCTTTGGCAATCGCGGCTCGGCGTCCGGCGAAACTGCTTTCGAGCATCTGTTTCGCGCCGGGTAAGCGCTCCCACTGCGCTTCATGCGCAGCATCTACAAGCACGACGCCTGCCACCTGTCGGCGATACGAATCGGCAAAATGGCGCACCACGTAGCCGCCAAAGGAGTGGCCAACTAAAATCAACGGTCGGTTTTCTCCCGCCTTGGCCAACAATTGATGGAGTTCATCAGCCGATTGTTTCGCCGTGCGCGGCCCCGGCCCCGGCTCGCTCCAACCATATCCTGCGCGATCATAGGTGCAAACGCGCGCAAACTTCGAAACCTCTTTTTGAATCGCATCCCAATAAATAGACCACCCCGGTGCGCCCGCATCGAGGACTACCGTTGGCCCTTGGCTCCGCCCCGTGCAGTGCAGATGCAGTTTGTAACCGCCGAGGTCATACAGTTTGCCCGGTGGCGGCACGGTCACCTCAGACAGAGAGGCTTTCGAAGCACTGAGGTCAAGATGAATCCATTCCGCCAACGCTGCGCTAATCTCCATCGGCAGGTCTTCCGTGAGTTGATGCAAGCCTTCGCCAACATAGACAGCCTTTAGATTTTTGAAGTTCTGCTTCATCCATTCGATCACCGATTCCGGCATCAAGCTGCCGGGGTTGGCGTATAACACCAGCTTGGGCAACTCGGACTGTTGCAACTTTTTCAGATACTCTTCCTGAATCTTTGCGACCTCTGCGGGCGCGCCGCCAATCGGCAGTTCATTCGGCCAGCGCCAGAGCGGTTTGCGACTCGCCGGATTTCGGAACGGCTCACGGTAGTGATTCATCTCTTCATCGCTGAGTCGGCGTTTCACCTCGGCAGGCAGTCGCTGCTCAATGAAATAATTTTGGTTGACGATCAAATCCCACCCTTCCTCGGGTGTCCGAAACCGTTGCCACAACCCTCTGTACGGCTCTGGCCAAGATTCCAAAGGCGGCAAAGGAGCGAGCAACGTTTCGAAGAAAGCCAATCCCTTGATGTTGGCGGGGTGGCGCGTCGCATAGTGAAAACCCAAGGCTCCGCCCCAATCGTGCATCACCAGGGTGAGGTTTTTCAGACGCAGCTTTTCAATGAATCCTTCGAGATAACGAACGTGGTCGGTAAAGCGATAAGCAATGTCTGGTTTATCAGATTTCCCAAAGCCGATCAGATCAACGGCGATGACGCGACCCAATACACTGAGATGGGGAATGACATTGCGCCACATATACGCCGAAGTCGGCGTACCATGTAACAACAGGATGGGCTCGCCTTCACCTTCGTCAACGTAGTGCATCTTTGCCCCTTCCACTTCGACATAGTGTGAGCGAAAAGGGAATCTCGCCGAAGGCGTTTCCGGTTGCGAAATCACCTCCGTGTCGGCTGCCGAAACAGCAATGCCGCGCAGCGCAGTGGTGTTGGTTGCCGCCATCAGAAGAAGAAAAATAGTCATACCGGAAAGCCAATAACGAATTCTACTTTTACTCATAGTGCCCTCTCCGACTCAGAAATTTGTCTCCTTGCGGTTTCTAACACTGTCGTCTTGAGCATTCAATTACTTGGTAGGTAAGCAAGGTGAAAACCCGCGCTGTGTTTTCGAGGTTTCATTGGGTACGAAAGAAATGATTTGATACCAATTCGCCCGTAACTGTGACCTGAGTCTCGATGATGAGGATAACGCAAAGTAGGATAGTCTCTTCGTGAGGTTGGAATGCGGGTTATTGAATCGTCGGAGATTCAATAGGGTAGAAGAGGCGAAGCTGGAAGTCTTTGATTACATTGAAGGGTGGTACAATACGCATAAAACAGCCCCAGTGCAAATACTGGAACGGAGTGCAGCACGTATGTTCTCAT
>CAYXVU010000101.1:0-20100 GCA_964468725.1 uncultured Clostridia bacterium | reverse complement strand
GAATTTTCGAATTCAGAGCCTAACACGCAGAGGTAGTGAAGACAAATTTCGCCGCCAATCGCGCACCGAATTGTGCAAGTCGGGCGCAACGCGGCAGCCTGAAAAGTATTTCGCATTATCAGAAAGAGGTATGACAACGGCTCTGCGCTCTACGGCGGCGATTTACTTTGCGCCTAAGCTGATGCGAATGCCTGCGCGCACGAAGGTCGGCGGGCCGATGGTTCTGACCGGCGTGCGGCCTATGTCATAGCGTTCGTTGAAGAGATTTTCTACGGCGACAAAGGCTTCCAGATTGTTCGTCAGCTTGCGCGCCGCCATCGCATCCATCGTGAAGAAGGGATCGAGTTTGAAATCGTTGCGGTCATCATCGAACTGCTTGCCGATGGCGCGGCCTTGAATGCCGAGCGTCAAATACGAGGGGTTGGCGTAGCGCACTTGAAAGGTCATCTGATGGCGCGCGACCTGCGGAATCCATAAACCTTCGAGGAAGGTGTTTGCCGGAAACTCGCGCACAATCGCGTCGGCAAATTGGTAGCCGCCGGTAATCTCCCAGTAGGTGTTGAAGCGCGCATCGGCTTCGATTTCAAAGCCGCGCGAGCGCGTCCGTCCGAGGTTTTGCCGCCGCCGCGTAATCAAATCCGGCGTCACGCTCAGTGTCACATTCGCAACCGTGCGCGTGACTTCGTTATGGAAAAACGCGCCGCGCACTTGCAGCTTGCGATTGAAGATTGCAAGGCTCGCCCCCACTTCGCCGCCGGTGAGCCGTTCGGCGCGCAGGTCTGCATTGGCCAAGGTGTTGACATTGCCGACGCGAAAGGCGCGATAGAGTTCGTTGAGCGTCGGCGCGCGAAAGGCGCGATAACCGACTGCGCTCAGGGTTACCGTGTCCGTCAGTTTGTGGAGCAGCGAAACGCGCGGGCTGAAAGCAGTCTCCGTGCGATCACGAAATTCGGTGACATTGACCGCGCCGGGAACGGCCAGCGGTCGGAAGGTTGAAAGCGCGTCAGTGTTGCGCCAATGGTCTACGCGCCCGCCGATGGTCGCCAACCAACGATCCGAGAATCGAATAATGTCTTGCCCGAAGACGCCAATGATGGATTCGCGTCCGCCCGAACCGACTGCCGATGTCAGATTGCCGCCGAAAAAGCCTAACTCGTCGCTCGCCCCGCGCACTTCGCGCGCATCGAGTCCGGCAACAACGGTTTGCCGCGAACCGGCGGTGCGCGTCCACTGAAACGCCAGGCCTTTTTGTTGCGCGGGCACGCGCTGACTGCGCGTCAAGGTTTCGCTGTTGCGGTCGGCAGCGATGGCCGAGAAGTCTTGATCGAAGACTTGACTGCTGCCGAACAGGCGGAAGAGGAAGGCTCCGGCACGCGCGGACTCTTTATCCAGCCCGAAGGTTAGGCCGCGAATGTGGGTGCGGTTCTGTTGCAAAGGCGTGCCGTTGGCGCGTGACTCGCCGAAGTAAGAGCCGTTGAAAAAGATGCGCCCGTTATCGCTAAACAGGCGTTCGATGGTCACGTCGAGCGCCGAGTATTCGGAACCCGCAGGTGTATCCACCCGTCCCCGGTCGTCTTTGTCCACTAAGGTGTAGCCGTCCGTGTGAAAGGTTTCGCCGGAGAGGCGAAACCCGAGTTGGCCGAAACTGCCGCCGCCGTAAACCGAGAGGTCGGGCGTCTGCTGATTGCCGTAGGAGGCTTCGAGCGCGAAATCGAGTTCGCGCGTATCTTTGGTGATTAAATTGACCGCGCCGCCAAGTCCATCTGTCCCATAAAGATTCGATGCGCCGCCGCGCACGATTTCGACGCGGTTGAGCGAGGTGCGCGGCACTCTTCCCCAATAGACCCAACCGCCGAACGGATCGTTGAGGGGGATGCCATCGGCTAAGACGACAGCCCGGCTTGCGCCGCTTGCGCCAACGCCGCGCAGCGAGACGCCTTGAATCGTCGGGTTCGCAGTGCGCGAACCGGAGCGGCGAAAGAGGGTGAAGCCGGTCGCTTGTCGCAAGGCATCGTCAACGGTCAGCGCCGCCGTTGCTCGGAGAGTTTCATTCGAGAGTACGACAACGCTGGCGGCGGTATCGCTGACCCGCGTTTCGGTGCGCGCGGCGGTGACGGTGACTTGCTCAGAGATGAGATCGGGTTCAAGAGTAATTTCGAGCGTCGTTGTTGTCGCAGACCAAGCGAGCGTTTTGCTGGCAAACCCGGAGGCGCGCACGGTGATTTTGCCGCCGGACGCCGGAACCGATACAAAAGCGAATTTGCCTTCGGCATCGGTCTTCTGCGTCGCCGTAAAGGAGCCGCTGATGAGCGTGACTTCGGCGGCGATGACCGATGCGCCGGTCGCGTCCGTCACAATGCCTTCGAGACGCGCGCCGTTGGCCGTTTGCGATTGAGCAAAAGCCAAAGTCTGTACCGTCAGCGCGACGATTAACGTCAACGCAAAGAAGAGAGAATTTCGCAACCGCATGGGTGAGCAAACCTCCGCGAGAGTGTCCCGATCACCGTTTCATCATCCTGCCGCATAACCATAGACGAAGGAGAAGGAAAAAAGACGCAGACTTCTTCGGTTTGAGAAGGGTGCTGCCCGCTATCTCGGTACGCTCAGAAAGTCGCCGCCTCCGTTTGGTTGGTCAGCAAATTATGAAAAATTCGGCTACACGCTGAATTTTGAGTATCGCTTACCGGCTCAGTTGTGACAAGCGGCAGATGCAATGGCTTGCATCTGCATTGCGCGACCACCATGATGGCTGCCGTTTAGCAAACAGTGGAGAGAGGATTAGGGCGTGGTGCTTACAGACGAGCAATTGCGACAACGTCAAGAAGAGTTATTGCGGCGTTACCAAAATGGCGAGCGCGACTTTACGCAGGTCGCTCTGGATGGCGGAAATTATGATTTGCGCGGAGTCACACTAGCGGGGGCAAATTTTTCCGGCACTTTTATCACGGCAGACTTTCGCGGAGCCAATCTCCAAGCCGCCAGCTTTGCAAAGGCGAACGTGAAAACCTGCGACTTCCGCCATGCCGATCTGCGGGGCGCGAATTTTTCGGGAGCCTTGCTCGAAGCAACCGAGTTCAAAGGAGCCAATCTTCGGGATGCCAACTTTGAAGATGCGCGCAATTTCAGCCTGATACTCAAAGCCGGAGAACTGCCGACTTGGTAACGAATCACCTTGAAGGATTATCAGAATGAGGATGTCGATTCATCCTCATTACTGGCCGGTTATACCGACTTGCGAATCCGGGTGAGAGAGTTGAGAGGCGGTCTTTGACCGCCGTCCTTGCGTGCGAGAAGGGCGGTCAAAGACCGCCTCTCAACCAACAGCTTCTACCTGTGGCGTTACCACAGGCTAATTTCCTTTGCCCCTTCGGAGCCTAATTCGCCACTTGGATTCGATAAGCAAACCAGCAGGTCTCGATCTGTTGTATGAGTCGAAAGCTCGGCTTACTGATGCAGATGCGCAATTGGGTTAGCGACGATTGTCTCGTGTAATAAGAGATCAATTGCCGAGTGCGTCTGATTGTGGATTGTTGAAGAGCCGTCCCAGGTTGCGAACTTGCGCGCTTTCTCTTTCTTGCGATATGGTTCGCGCCCACACCACCCAATTGAATAGGAGGCCAAAATGGCAAGTACTTTCGCACTCGGCAGCATTCCTCCCCTGTCTGCGTGGGAAGGGGAAGTGCTGACCTTTACGCTCACCTCCACTCTCGGCAGCGGTACAACTTTCAGCAAACGAGCCAGCCCTCGCCCCAAAGGTAAACTGACGCTCGACGAGAAGACCGGCGTCTTTCAGTACGCGCCGGTCGCCGCCGACCGCGAAGAATTCGCCGTCTGGATCAGAGCGCGCAACGGCGCAAAAGAAGAGAAACAGAAGCTCTCAATCACGCCGCACCCGCGCCTGCCATCCGACTTCAATACCATTCAGAGCACCAGTACTCGACCCGACCCCAGCAGCCCAACTTACATCACCTATGCCGAGCAGAGCGCGGGCAGAATGATCTTCAACAACGAAACCGACTATGGCGACGAAGAGGCGGCGAAGGTCGAAACCAAGCAGGTCACGGTTTCCGGCGTGGTCATCGTTTTGGAAGCTAACAGCCAATCCTATCCGCTCTTTGACCGGCTCAATAACCAGACCACCATCAAACGTCTGACGCTGTGCGCCAACGAGGTGGTTGTGCGCAGCACCTTGAACCTGCCGGGTACGGATTTGCACATCTATGCCAATCGCCTGCGCTTCGAAGATTTTGGCGGGCAAAAAGGGGCTTTTAACACCACACCGCGCGCCGTTACCATGCGCGCCCGAACCCGCGAGGCGGCGCTCCCCGGTCAGAAAGGCGGCAATATCTATCTCTACGTCGGCCATCTCGAAATGTCGGGCGCTGGTAATCGCTTCATCACCGCCGGTGCGGCAGGGCAGGGTGCGAGACTCGGCGAAATCGGCTCGCCGGGGAAATCCTTGAGCGCATGGGATGGCAAGGCGACCACGGTGACCTGGTGGGCAGGCAATGAGGAGTTGAATTGGTCAACGGATTTTGGGAGCGGTCTGGAAGGGTATACACCGGTCTACGCAGAGATTTGGGAATACTATGCTCCGGGCATAGGCGGGCCTTGGTTTCACGAGTTTAATGTCGGGACAAAATCGTGGCCTACGGATGGCGAACCTCCGAAGATTCTGCCGGGTCGTCCGGGACAGGGCGGCGACGGTGGCTCTCTCTTTTCAGACTTTACCAACCAGCTTTCGAATCGCGTTGTTCAGAAAGTCGGAGACGCTGGAAAGATGGCTGACAATGTTCCCGCGACTGCCGCCGGAACGCCGGTCAAGTCCTGTTATGCCAGAGCCGAGTATAAAAAATGGGGCATTCCGTCCGGTGACGATAAGAAGCCCGGAGATGGTAACCTCAATCGTCGCATCGGGCTGAAAATTTTAGAGAGCGATAACCGTAAACAGAAGCGCGAAACCAAACCCGGTCCGGCGGCCATCGCTCCCGGAGTAGCAGGCTCGCCGCCAAAAGCCGGTGAACTGAAGCCGTTGCCGTCTGCTGAGCCGGTCTACTGGCTGACGCTGGTGCGTGCGGCGCTGCCCTACGCCAACGACGCGATGCTGGCCGGATACAACGAAGACGCGCGGGCGTTGTTAGAGCAGTATCGAAAGCTGATAGAAGCCAAAGGGTTAGAGAAAGGCGATCAGATCGAAGGCGCGGCGCTACACGCTGACGTGCTGGCTTTGCTGACTCGCATCGCCAGCCCTTACGACTATTTCGGCAACCCTGCCGGATGGGCGCCGATGCTGTCGTTTGAGACCAACCTGAAACTCTATGAGCGCGAAGTCGAAGATGCCATTCGCACCCTCTTTTTGGTCTATTGGATGGAGAATACCAACAAGCGGCAGCAGAGCGTGAAGGCAACGCTTCAGGAAGCCATCGTGCGACTGCAAAAAGAGAGCGAACAGGCATTGGCCGATTACGACACGGCGCAAGGCAAACTCTCTGACCTCAACGGACAGCGCAAGACACTGGTCAGAGACATCGAGCAGTTCACCAAAGACCTCTCCAGTCTGCAAAAGGAATTGCGGCGGCAGGTGGCCAATAACTTGCGCCTCGAACACATTCTGCGCGGCTCGGCGAAGATTCTCGGCGGCGTGATGCAACTCATCCCCGTCGGGCAACCCGTACTCGGCGCGTTCGGCAAAGGGGTAACCGTGCTCTCCGACATTGATCTCGATAAGCCGCTCGACAGTCTGCCCAGTCTGGCGGGCGCTTTCTCCGGAGTGGTCGAAGAGAAACTCGTTCCCAAAGTCTCGAAGCTCTTTGAAGGCTTGAAGTCCGCCAAAACCGAAGAGAAAGACGAAGCCAAAGAGAAGTTCGATAAGGCGATTGAGAAGAAGAAGTTTGCCGAAAAGGTCAAAAAACATCTCGACGAACAGAAGGAGGCTAAAGAGCAAGTCACCGGCGCGTTTTCCGGCTTTGCCGTCTCCGAAGACGAAATTGACGAACGACTGGCATCCGTTTTGGCCGAGAGTCCGCAATACAAAGAGTTGACCGAAAAAGTGACCTTGCTCAATGCGCGAAAGAAGGCCATCACCGAAGAGTTGCTGGCCGTGATGGAGACCATTGACCGGTCGGCGGCGACGCTGATTGGCAATCAGCTAGCGCGTCTGGAGATCGGCGACCAACTGGACGCCACCCTCGAACGCCTCAACAACGAAGCCCTGCAATATGCGCGCGGCATGGGGCAACGGGCGCGAAATCGGTTGCTGAAGTATCAGTACTACCTGCTCAAGTCCTACCACTACCTGATGCTGCAAGACATGTCAGGGATGGATTTTCGCGCACAGAAGATGTTCGATGCCTTCGCCAAGTTTCTGGCCGACAGTCCCAATGGCATGCTCACCAAAGATCAGTTCAATACCTTGAAGACGGTTTTCGAAGATCAACTCAAACTGATTACCGGCGCGATTATTGATTGGTATCAAACCCATCCGCCAGCCCATACGGGCGAGTTTATCTTCTCGTTAGAGCCCGATCAGTTGGAGACCCTCAACACGCCTGCCGGTCGCCTTGATCTCGACTTGATGGACATGGGCTACCTCAACCCGACTCATGAAGATATTCGCATCACCGCCATCGAAGCGACGACCGTCAAACTGACCAACCCGCCCCCCAAACAGGCGGTCAATGTCAGTCTGGTCTATCGTCACGATGGCCTCTCGCGGTTGCGCCGCGGCGGGCGGCTCTTCCTCTTCCGCAGTGGCGACTACAGCGTCGCGGCGGATGGCACGAAGCAGAATGAACCGCCGCCGACCAAATACCGCGACGATCACATGTTTTGGGCTACGGATGTCGAATACCATGACGGTAATCAGACCCTGAAGGTCAGAGAGCCAGACCCGGCGGCGATTTCGCTCTTGCGCCACTTGATCGACGATCAAAAGGGCAAAGCGGAAGCCAAAGGGTCTTTGCTCAATTTTCGCCCGTCCGCTTGGGGTGGAATCACCATCTACCGTTCGGCCACGCCCAGCACCTACGCGGGCAAACTCAATGAGTTGGTGCTGCGGGTGAAATACGTCTCCCAAAACGTTGATGATCGGTTAAGCACCCTATTTGTGAAGATGGCCGGAGATGCCGCGCCGCTCATTCAGTGCGATCTCCCCGATGTCAATGGACGTCAGGACGGGGAAGGCAGCTTCCTGCGCACCTTTGACAAGAAACTCTCGCCGCAGATCGTGCTGCACGCGCCGAAACGCTACGGACTGCGTGATTTTTTAGGTTGGCACATTGTTGGCGATGCCACCCCAAGCAGGCGCAGTAAACGCCAAGCTGTGCGCCCGCTGGCGCTCTTAACCGCTAAAGAGGTGGGCGAAGTCAGCGTGCCGGAAGATTTGATTCCTACCCCGGACTTGAAACTCGACCTCACAGCGCGCCGCGCCTATGAAGTCCTGCCCATCTTCTCGCCCACCTCCTATGTACCAGTGGACGACGACGACGAGAAGTGGCCGATCTGCCCGGCTGGTTGGGAATTTATAGATTGGCTGCTCATCAACAAGACCAAGAAGACCATCACGATTCACAAATACGACGCGATGCCTTGGTACGCAAGAGACCGGTCGCCGGGAGTCAACAATCCGGTCGGCAACAACACGATCAAACTCTCTTTTGAGCGGTTGGTAATGGCGCCGGAGGAAAACACGAAGATATCGCTCTGTCTCAACCCGGCTATCAATGGACTCGACTCGGACGAGATCGAATTTGAGTTCCGCACCGAGAGGGGATATGGCATCTTCTTCACCGGCAAAGGCAAACTGTCGGCCATACGAACATGGCGCGACAATAACTGGCACGATGCCAGTTCAGCCTTCGATATAGACACAGACGAACGCATCCTCACGGTTCGTCAGTGACCGCGCCAGCGAAGAAGCAACGAATCGGAGAAAGAGAGGAAGGCAATTTTGCTCTCCTCTCTTTCTTCGATCTATCAGAACGGATAAGCCTGCCACCACACTGTAAGCCTCCGCTTGTATCTGCCTGATGGTTGATTGGATCAGAGCCACCAGCTAATCGGCGCGCGGGATCCATCCCAACCCGCCGCAATAGCAGATGATCTGTTGTTGTTCGAGGCTGGTCGGGTCAATCCCTTTTTCGACGCAGTACGGGCAGTCATCGGCATCGCCGGAGCGCGCCGGAACCAACGCTTTGAGCTCCGGATACGTCAAGCTGCCTTGATACAAAGCAACGTTGATCATGCGCGCATCGCTCTCTTCGCGCAGATTCGCGTCGCCGTCGCCATGCGCGAATACGACGACGCGTCCGTCTACCTTGAGCGCCCAACACTGTTCCCAATCCACGCACAACGGCAAGGCTTCGAACTCGACAGCCCGTTGGCGCAGATTCAACGCATCGTGGTCGGGATCGGCTGTATACGTTTGTAGTCGAGAGGCAATCTGTTGGCTCAGGGTCATTTCGGTCATCGTCTCTGTACTCATGAATCGTCGTTTACTCCGCTTGTTGAGTTTTCGTTTATGGGGCTGAATGTAAGGAAGCCGCTTGGGCTGCCAAGCCGTACGTGTGCGACCTTGGCAGGTGCAGAATAATCACTTGCGGCGGTCTCGTAAAGACTATTGTTGCGTCTCTGCCGGAAACCGATTTGCCGCGTGGGGCTGCGGCTGCTAGGCTCTGCTCCGAATTGCCGACTCCAATCAACTGCGGGAGGAACTCAGGATGAAATCTATCAAGGTCACCATGCTGCTGCTGATTTGCGGATTGACCATCAGTTGCGCCAAGCCCAGTCAACCGCTTGCCGGAGAGTGGCTGGACCTGTCTTATGATCTGTCGTCGGAAACCGTCTATTGGCCGACCGCCAACCCCTTCAAATTGGAGACGGTCGCCGCCGGGATGACTGAAAAAGGCTATTACTATTCGGCCTATCAATTCTGTGCTGCCGAACATGGCGGCACGCATATTGACGCGCCTATCCACTTTGCCGAAGGTCGCCGGACGGTAGATGAGATTCCGCTCACTCAACTGATCGCGCCCGCCATCAAGATTGATGTATCGGTCAAAGCGGCGGCCAATCGCGATTATCAAATCGGCATCGCTGACTTCACCGATTGGGAAGCCCGACACGGACGGATTCCCGATGGGAGCATCGTGCTGCTCGAAACCGGATTCGGGCAGTACTGGCCGAATCGCGTCAACTATCTCGGCACTGATAAACGCGGGGCAGAAGGGGTTGCCGAACTCCATTTTCCCGGACTCGATCCGGCGGCGGCAGAGTGGCTGGTGAAGAATCGCAAACCGAATGCCGTCGGCATTGACACGGCAAGCATTGATTACGGGCAATCGCAAAACTTTGCCAGCCACGTCACGCTGATGGGAGAGAACGTTCCGGCCTTTGAAAACGTGGCCAATCTCAAGCAGGTGCCCGCCGTCGGCGCGCGCGTCATTGCTCTGCCCATCAAGATCAAAGGCGGCAGCGGCGGCCCGTTGCGAATCATCGCTTTGCTGCCCGGAGCCGAACGCTGAACCGCTTGTCGGCTGAAGAAAACACGAAGGGCGAGAAGATTTCTTCTCGCCCTTTGTCTTCTGACTGCAATGCACGGCGCGTCAGACGGGCGCGCGGAATGTCGAGTTCCGCACGCCGAGTAAAGATGCGCTACCGCAATGGCCGGACATTAAACACGCCTGCCAAGCGGTTCAAATCCGAACGCAGCAACGACCAGTGACGTTCGACCGTCGGATGCAATCGCTGACGGTGCATAACGTTGTTAATCCCTTGCGCGATCTCCATGGCGTTGGCGATGTGCGAACGCAGAGCATAGAGATTGTTGGTGCGTTCGAATTGCTGACGCACGATGTTCAACTCTCTTTCCAGATGGCGCGCGCGTTCGTTCAAGCGATCTTCGCGCAGTGTGCCATCGAAACGACTGCGGTCAAGAGCGCGATCAAATAAGATGACAAACTGGTCGCTGCGATCTTCGGCTTGGCGAATCAACCGACTCACATTGATGCGCGACATTCGGCGGTCGTTTTGCCATCGGCCATCTTCCCATCGGTCGTTTTGCCATCGGTCATTCGAATAACCGCCGCGCGATTGGGCAAAGCTCGGTGCAGCCAACGCCAGCACAAAAGAGAACACGGTCAAAGCCGTCAGGGATTTCCAGAAACGATTTCGCATAATCATTACCTCCAAATTCAAACGCTGCGATCCTTTCCGCTCGCTTCTCAGCGTTTTATCTGGCAATCACAATGCCAGACCCGAACCATTGCTAGGACGTTTGCAAAACCGGCGGCGTTGGCCACAAAAAGCGACATGCGCTACACCATTTCCGTAAGCCAATCAAACCGGGTGTAAGCGCTTCGAACCGTCCCCTTGCTGCAACCATGCATCCTCAAAACGACCAATGCAAAAAAGAAAGGCTGGTCGCAAAGACCAGCCTGAAATTCGACTACTGCGCAATGGAGATTGCGCTCTTATTGTGAGCGCGCCGGTTGCGCGCCGATGCAGAGACTGGTGTCATCGCGCGTGTCGCGGTCTTGAATCTGACATTGGAAATTCGGCGGCGCGAGCGTATTGGCGGTCGCCGTCCCTTTGAAGATCGCCTTCGACACGCGAATGATGACCCGCCGGTCTGAGCGATTGTCTTGCAACATGATTTCGCCGCCTTTGCGAATGATGCTCGATGCTTGGCCAACCAAGGTCATCGCGTCACAGCAGAACCGATACTCTCCGGTGATGGTGTTGAATATGACGACGCGCGTCGGGACGGTGTCATCTTGCAAGCGGCCATCGAAGGCGGTCACTGTAAATGAGCAAGTTGCCGTATTCGCCCCGTCCGATGCCGTACAGGTCACCGTCGTCGTGCCGACGGGGAACGATGCGCCCGAAGGCGGATTGCACACCGGCGTTACCGTCGCGCAGTTGTCCAATGCCGTCACGCTGAAGGTGGCGACTCCCGACAGGTTGCCGTTCGGCGTCACGATAATGATATTGGCAGGGCAGTTGATCGTCGGCGCTTCCTCATCGCTCACAGTGATCGTGAACGAACACTTCGCCGCATTGCCCGCCGCGTCACTAACCGAACAGTTAACGGTTGTGATGCCCACCGGGAAGGTTGAACCCGAAGCCGGTGAACAGGTCGGAGCCCCTACGCCCGGACAATTGTCCATTACCGTCGGCGCGTCGTAATTGACGACTGCCGTACAAGCGCCTGTGGCGGTGCCCGTAGAGATCGGAGCCGGGCAGGTGATGCCGGGCGCTTGCGTGTCGTTGACGGTCACGGTGAAGCTGCATTGTCCTAACATCAGGCCTTCGGGGCGCGCGCTGCCCGATTTATCGAGCGCCGGGTTATCCATACAATTCACCGTGGTTACGCCGACCGGGAAGAACGAACCCGAAGGCGGCGAACAACTGACCGACGTACAATTGCCGCTCGTCGTTGGGCTCGTGTACGTGACAACGGCTCCGCACTGGCCTGTGTCATTGCCTTGCGTGACGGGCGACGGGCAGGTGATTTCGCAGTTGGGCAAGGCGAAGAAGCCGACGATGGGGTCGTGATCGGATAAGCGCAAAGCGGAGTTCGGGTCATTGCGCGCCGTGTCGTTGAAGTCAGCATTGATGCGCGGATGCTCAACGCGCTGCGCTGAAGTGTTGGCAATCATCGCTGCATTGACCAGCAGATGATCGAGCGATTGCGCGTTGCCGTCGAAGACGAAGGAGTAGCGTTCGGCGGCAGGCGCAGTGTCAAACAGATTGTCGAGATTGGGATTGACCAGATCAATGCCATCGCCCGGTACGACGGTTTGGTTGTCGGGCGGCGGCGTGCCTTGAATGACATTCATCGAGTCGCCGTAGCCGTCATTGAATTCGAAAGCGTTGAAATCGCCGATCACCACCATCGGTTTATTCGGATTCGCCATCTGCAAGGCTTGTATGAGGTTGGCAAGTGATTCGGCCTGTTTTTGCCGCTTGGCGCGCACTCGTTCGCCCGCCGTCGGCCAACCGTTGGAGCCGGGGCCGGGGTCGTCAACGCCATTGAGAGAGCGCAGGTGATTGACCAGCACGGTTATCGGAAAGGCTGCGCCGTTGGCGAAGTTGATGGTCGCTTCGAGCCTGAGCGTCGGGCGATCATTCAATAATTCGGTCGAAGAGTTGGGATTGACGAATAACTCTCCGGCATTCTCTTGTACGACGCTGCCGACCGTAACGCGCGGCGTCGCCCCAGTGACGACGGAGGTTTTGATCAAAAAGCCCACATCAATGCCGCCGATGTCGTTGCCTTCGATGAGGTGTGCCGTGTACATGGGGTTGGCCATACCGGCATCGGTGTTGATCTTGTTGGCGATGGCTTGCAGCGCAGTAAGGTTTTCGACTTCGACGACACAGAGGATGTCCGGGGTGTTGAGGAAATTGCGAATCGCCAGCGAGGCTTTGTTCAAACGGTTGTTGAAAGCGGTCACCGTCAAGGCGACATCGCTTATGCCCGGGTCGTCTACCATATCGAAGAAACGTTGCAGGTTGAAGCCCGCAACGGTGAATTCATTGCTCTGCGTCGAGTTGACGGCAGTTGGCGTCATCCCACCGGTTAGCGAGGCAATCGTTACCTCGGGCAGGATGGTGTAGCGTCGGAAGCCATAATCGAGCGGCCCGACGATGTTGGTTAAGACCGCGCCGGTGCTCGCCGCGATGGCGGTTGTGCCGGTCAGCCCGTTGCTGTCTACAACGATGGTTTCGGGATTGGTATCGAAACGCGGAATGGGCGGAATCGTTCCCATCGGCGCGGGGTCGGGGGCTTGTATGCCGGGTTCGCGGAAGGGGCGCGCTACGCTGGTGATGACGCAAGAGAAATCTCCTCTCTCTGTCGAGGTCGCGTTGGCTTCCGAGAGATTGCCCGCCGAGGGGCCGACGACAGTCAGCGAGGCGGCGCTCACGCGCATGCCTTCGACGCGTTCCAGTTGGTCGAACACGCCCGCCGGATTGGGGAAGGTCGCGGTCAAGGGAATCGCCGCAGGCAAGGGATTGCCGGTTGAGATTTGCACGACGCTTGGCGAAGTGAGTTCCGTCAGCGGCGGTTGCAGGGGGTCTGCGGTGGGCACAAACTCGGCGACAGTGCCGGTGACTTGCGCAAGATTGCCGACAGCGGCGGCAGCGGGCGGCGCGCTGCTGGTAAAGACGAAGATGCCTTCCGAGGTCATCGGGTCAGCGTCAACTGTTGCGTCCGGCTCTTGTATAAAGAAGCCGTTGCTCTTACGCCCGGTGACGATACCCCTTGTCGTGACGCTAGCGCCAACAATCGGTGACGATGCGCCGGGGCCTTGAATATCGTGGATGGGCGTTATTGTCACATCGTCGTTATTGATCGTTCCCAACCCCTGCGTGTCGCCTGCGGTTGCGCCGGTGATGTTGGTAACGTTGACGAAGAACGTTTCATTCGGCTCGACCATCATATCGCCGTTGACTGTGACACTGAAAGCGTAGGTCGAGCTGCCCGCCGGAATGTTTTGGCCGGTGAGCGATTTCATCACGTAATCGTTATTGGCAACGGTTGCGGTGTTATCTTGGGTGGCGATGTCGAAGGTGACGCCGCCCGCTCCGGCAGGCGCGGTGAGGCTCACCGTAAACGTAGCTGTGACCGTGCCGCTGTCGCCTTCGGTCACGGGCACATCGTTAATCGAGATGATGTTCCCGCCGCCACACGTCGCTGTATGGCTGCCTAACCCGTCGAAGGTATCGGTGGCAAACCCATCCCATTCGATTGCCGGATCGAACGGGTCACTAGGATTGGTATCGCCCGCGCAAATCGCGGCTTTGCGGCGGAGCGTGTTGTCAGCGGTCGAAGTCAGTCCGGTTCCCCATTCCGTACCCGGATCGTTGCCGACTTGGCCGATGACATCGACAATCGTTCCGCTCGTGCCGCCTTTGCGCAGCACGATGGCATCGTCACCGTTGAAGAAACCGCTGCCGCTAGTCTGGTCGGCTTGCGCGAGAATCGCGGCGGCAGCCGAAGCTTGCGCGACGACATAGACATCGCCAGCGGCAACCGTTCCGGTGAGGCTGATATTCAGTCCAGCCGTGGTGGAGCCATTGAAGAATTGCTGCAAGACATAGTTTTCTGTGGCGAGATTGATGGCAGATCCGGTGCCGTTGTAAATCTCAATCGCCTTATTATTCGATGAACCTTCGATATATTCCGAAAAGAAAAGCTCAGTTGGCGCGGCCATAGGCGCGGGCGACAGCGGCGCGGGATAACTGGCGAGAACGGATTTCTTAAACGGATTGCTCCACAGTAAAAGCGAAGTAGATAAGAGGGCGAAGAGCGCAAAGCTCATCGTATAGCGGTTCACGAATCGTTTGATTGGGCGCATGGTTTTCTCCTGCTCAGGTTTGTGATTTTATGGGGATGTGGCAGAGTTTCGCAGTGCGCGAAACTCTGCCTGATCTTTCTGAGGCAAACTCTTTTCGTAAAGCGATGCTGATGAAACCGTGCCGCCGCGAAAACCGTCGCTGCGGTCGGTAAAACTTCTTGCTGAGAAAGATTTCCGTTTACGGGAAGCCGGATTGTATACCAACTCTTCACCGCAGGCAAAGCGATGATACACCCACCGCATTACCGTAATGTGAACGGCAAAAAAATTCCTCCGACCGGGCTGCGCAACCGAGTTTTTTCTTTTCGAGGATTGCACTCACCTGCTAGGATGCAGGCTGGAGGTAAAATGATCGAACCAGCTAGGCTTGCACCAAACTCTTTGACACCGGAACGCGCGGCATCGGAGCTTCAACCGACCGGGAGCTTTCGTAAAGTCTCTTATACCAACATCCCTTTCGCACTCTTACACCTTGCCTGCCTGACCGTATTTTTCACCGGCGTCAGTTGGCAAGCCGTGCTCATCTGTATGGGCATGTATATCCTGCGTATGTTTGCGCTCACCGCAGGTTACCATCGCTACTTCTCACATCGCACGTTTAAGACCAGCCGCGTTTTTCAATTCCTGTTAGCGGCGCTGGCCTGTACGGCGCTGCAAAAGGGGCCGCTGTGGTGGGCTGCCCATCATCGCCGCCATCACAAATATACCGATCAGGAAGGTGATGTGCATTCGCCGCGCCTCAACGGGTTCTGGTGGGCGCACGTCGGCTGGATCATCAGCACCAAATACGATCCGACCGATTGGGATGCCATCCGCGATTTCGCCAAATACCCGGAGCTGCGCTGGCTTAACACCTGGCATATCATTCCGGCGATTCCGCTCTTTGCGCTCTGTTATCTCATCGGCGGCTGGCAGGGCTTAGCGTGGGGCGGCGCGGTCAGCACCGTAGCCTTGTATCACGGCACGTTTATGGTCAACTCGCTCTCGCATCTATGGGGCACGCGGCGCTACGAGACCGACGATGATAGCCGCAATAATCTATTTATCGCCCTCTTCACCGGCGGCGAAGGCTGGCACAACAATCATCATCACTATATGGCTTCGGTCAAACAGGGCTTCTACTGGTGGGAGATTGATATGAGCTATTACATCCTTCGCACCTTGTCCTGGATGCGTATCGTTTGGGATTTGCGCATGCCGCCGACCCACCTGCTGGCGCGGGCTTGACCGGCAATTTCACTCTCCGACTGATCTTTGCGAGCGCGACTTCGATGGCCGAAGTCGCGCTCGCGGACTTTACGCACCACGTGTTCTTCTCTTGCCGACAACTCCGTTTAGCGTTTAACCTATGACCTCGCACGTTTGATTCGACATCTCCCGAAAACTGGAATCGCCTTTTGGGATCTGAGGAATGATGAAGCGGTTTCTTTCTCAATCGTCGGCAGCACTATGGATAACGACTGTCAGTTGTGCGTTGCTGCTTGCCGTTGCGAATCGCCTGATTCCGGCAGCCGCACAGACGCGCGCGGCTGCGCCTGTCCAACGCTTTCGCACGCCGCAGCAAGCGGCGTTGGCAGCACAACTGGCTTCCGGTCGCGCCGATCAATTGCAACCTGCCTTAGCATCGCTTGTTGAGCTTGATGAAGCGGGCGTCTACGAAGTCTGGCAAGCAGCCCTGAAAAATCCCGACCCCGCGCTTCGCCGTCAAGCGTGGCGCGCCTATCGAGCCCATGCGCCCGACCTGATTCGCAAACAGTTCATTCCTCAAATCGCGCGCTTCAACCGCTCGTCTGCCGAATTCTTATCGCTGGCTGGACAGACCGACATGCAAGCCGTCATCTGGGCGGAGAGGAGCGGAGAGACGGTTGCCGCTGTCCCCTTCTACTTGTTGGAGCAGTTACGCCACGAAGGCGTGCGCGTCGAAGTTTTGTATGACTCGGTCGCGGATTGGCAAGCTGCCGCCAAACGCGGCGATGCACAAGCGCAAGCCATCACCCCTGCTTACCTTTCCGCCCTTGCCGAGCCGCAAACCCAAGTCCGCATCGCAGTCATTGATTTGACTTCGCGCGCCCGCCCGGCGCGCGGCTATTCCGACTGGCTCGGCGACCACGAAAACATTCTCCTGCGCACCGAGTCGCGCCTCGCTTATCTCGATGTGGTTGGCGCAAGCGATTCGACTGCGGCTCTCGATGCGCGCCTCGAAGAACGCTTCACGCGACGCGGGTATCGGGTTGAAGGCTACTACACTGCCGCTGAATTCGCCGCCGTCGCGCCGCAGCTTTTCGGACAGTCGTTTGCAGCAGGTTTGCCCACTCTGAAGACTCCGAGTTTGCAGGCTGCTACGGTCGAAGGGAAGTTCCACAGCTACGAAGAGACCTTGAACGAGTTTACGCAACTGGCGCAGCAGTATCCGGAGCGCGCCAAATTCATCACCCTCGGCCAGAGCTATGAAGGGCGGCAAATCTTTGCGCTCAAAATCGGCAGTGCACCGGAAACCGATGACCCGACGAAACCGGATGTGCTCATCACTGGCTGTCATCACGCGCGGGAATGGATTTCGGTTGAACCGCCCGTCTATTTCGCCAATCAATTGATTACCCGTTACGCCGAAGACGATGCAGCGCGCTATCTGGTCGATCATTTGCAAATTTGGATTGTGCCCATTCTCAATCCCGACGGCCTGACCTACAGTCAAGGCGCGCCCAATGATTCCCTCAATGCGGTGCGCTTGTGGCGCAAGAATCGCCGTCCGGCAGCGGCGGAGGCTTGCGCGACGAGCATCGGCACCGATCTGAATCGCAACTATGACTTTCAGTGGCGACTCGAAGGCGATGAACCCTGCCCGCGCTATGTAGATGATGTCGGCGGCAGCGATGACCCGCGCGAAGAGGTCTATCGCGGCGATCAACCCGAAAGCGAGCCGGAGATCAAAGCCATCAAGACGCTGTTGGCCGACCCCAACCGGCGCTTTCGGGCGCAACTCGATTATCACAACTTTTCGCAATTGATCTTATACCCGTGGGGTTATCACGCGCTTGCGCCGCCGGATGCGGAGACGCTGACCGCCTTAGCGGCGGGCATGTCTGTCGAGATTGATAAAGCCGAACATCGCACCTACGAACCGCGACAAGCCTTTAACCTCTATTCCACCACCGGCTCGTCGGTTGATTATGCCTATGGAGCCAATCAGGTTGCGGCTCCTTTCATCGTTGAGATGCGGCCTCAAGTTGGCAACTTCGCTGTCTTCGAAAGCCAGATCGCGCCCATTAACAACGAAAACTGGGCAGGAGCCAAATGGTTGATGAGTTGGGCAACCGGGCCGCCCATCGTCGAAGCCGTTGAAGCCTATCAAGCAACCAGCGATGGCGTCTTCTCCAAACTCGTCTACTCGGCGCACTGGTCGGAGTTGCAAGCCGACGGCACGCGACAGTTGATCGTCGACAATCGTGTGCTCGGACTCGAAAGCCGCCGCTTGCAACTACGGCTGCGATTCTCCAAGACGATGGACTTGACGACGCCGATGCGCGTCACCCTCGGACGCGGCGATAACCTTGAAGAACTGTCGCTCATGCCGATAGAGGGCAATTTCGGATGGCGCAAAACGATTTACCAAGACGATACCTGGATTGGCGAAGCGACCATTCCGGCGCTCGATGACAACCTTTCGGCTTGGCAATTTTCAATAGCGGCGCATGACCGCGCGGCCTTGTCGCTCGATGGAAAACCGCAGACGTTAGCCACTTATGGCGTCGGCACCAATCAGTGGCGTGACTACGAAGACGCAGGGGGCGAAGGAAATACAGGCGGTGCGGACACCAATCACATTCTGTCACCCACGCTGCGCGATGAGCGACCGAGCATTCTGGTCGGCACGCCGCGCGGTGATGAACGCTTTGCAGGCGGCGATTCCGTCTCGGTAGCTTGGACGGTGTTTGGCCGCTCAATCTTTTCTCCTGCCGAGCAAGAGGTCTGGCTGTCAACCGATGGCGGTTCGGACTTCTCGCGCCTTGTCGGAGCCATAGCGGCCACCGCCGACCGCGTGACCGTCACCTTGCCGCGCGCGGCGACGACGAAAGCGACCTTCATCGTTTCGGCGCGCGATCAGGCGGGTAATACGCTCGCTAGCACCAACGCCAACCTCTTCACCATCGGCGCCAATGTTACGAGCGGCATCAGCATACTCTTCACCTCATCCGAACTGCTCAACGAAAGTTGGTCGGACGAACTGGCGGACGGCTCGGCCGGTTCAAGCGGCACGACGCGGTTGATCCTCAACCTTACAGTAACCAATCGCAGCAATGTGACCATCGCCAACCCCTTTCTACGGGTCAGCGAGGTCAATCGCGATCATGTCTTGCTGTCACGGGATGCGAAGAGCAAATCCATCATCGGCGCGTTGCAATCTACCAACGCCGGTGGCGACAACCTGCTGGCGCCCAATGAAACGGTAGCGATGCGATTGGTCATCGGGTTGGTTTCGACGAAGAAGTTCAGTTACTTCATCGAACTCTACGGCGTGCCGGTTGACGGGACGATCAACGCGGGCAGCGCCATCCGCCTCTGGAAGGGCAAACCCAAAACTAAATGACGAGTGACGAAAGCAAGAGCACAGAATCCAGAAGTCAGAATCCGGAATGAAAGAAGAGGCGTTTTGCACCAATTTCTCTGTTAATTCTGACGCTTGAATTCCAGATTCTGAGGTTTTCACTTTCCCGGAGGTTATGCCATGCAGGTGTTGGAACAGATTCGCGGACGGGCGGCAGCGGATCCCAAACATATCGTTTTGCCGGAAGGCGAAGAGGAGCGCACCATTCGCGCAGCCGCCATGTGTGTGCGTGACCGGCTGGCGAAACTGACGCTCATTGGCCGCGAAGAGATCATCCGCGAAAAAGCCGCACAGATACAGGCCGATCTCACCGGCGTTTCGATTATCAATCATCGCCGCGCGGAAGGCGTGAAACGGTATGCGGCGCGCTATGCCGAAGCCCGCCGTGCCAAAGGCGTGACCCTTGATGAAGCCTACCGGCAGATGGAAGACGCGCTCTACTTCGGCAATATGATGGTGCGCGAAGGCGAAGCCGATGGCAGCGTATCGGGCGCGACGCATACGACCGCGCACACGGTAAGCGCCGCTTTGCGCTGCATCGGCCCGAAAGCCGGACGCAAAATCGTATCGAGCTTTTTTCTCATGGTTACGACCAACCGCGAGTACGGCGAAGAGGGCGCGTTGATCTTTGCCGACTGCGGTGTCGTCATCAATCCGACGGCCTCCGAGCTTGCCGAAATCGCCATCGCCTCTGCCGAGTCGGCGCGCGCCATGCTCGGCGTGATACCGCGCGTTGCGATGCTCTCGTTTTCGACTAAAGGCAGCGCCAAAGATGGCTTGGTTGATAAAGTTGTCGAAGCGACCCGCACTGCCAAAGAGCGTGCGCCGCAGTTGATGATCGACGGCGAATTGCAAGTGGATGCGGCGTTGGTTCCTGCGGTCGCCGCCAGCAAAGCGCCGGGCAGTCTGATCGCCGGACGGGCGAATACCTTGATCTTTCCGAACTTGGAAGCGGGCAACATCGCCTACAAGTTGGTTGAGCGATTGGCAGGCGCGACGGCAGTGGGGCCGATTTTGCAAGGGTTGGCAAAGCCTGCCAACGACTTGTCTCGAGGCTGCAAAGCCGAAGACATCCGCGATGCGGTGGCTATTACGGCTGTGCAGGCACAAGCCGGATAAAAGATAAAGGGCGAC
>CAYXVU010000100.1:0-20165 GCA_964468725.1 uncultured Clostridia bacterium | reverse complement strand
TAGCAGCGATGATACCGATGATCGCCACCACGATCAGCAGCTCGATCAGTGAAAAACCCTTCTCATTCTTCATAATTCTTCATGCTCCTTATGTGATGTTTGTCTATCAGATTATTGCCGTAGGTGGTTCGTCCCTAGCGGCCTTCTACGACAGATCGCAACCTACCCATTGGCAAGCTTGATGCCAAACTCGCCCGCCTCACATCGCCTTATCGAAGTGCAGCAATTGTTGCACATAGAAGAGTAGCCGTTCATTTTGACCGGAGCCTTGAGGCGCGATTTTCACAAAAAGCGGAATCCCCCATTGCCGTTTTTTGTCAGCCGCTGAAAACGGCGGTTCGCATCCTTCTTCCATCCGATTTTTGGGTTCGGCAAAGCTCACGCAAGCCGCAAAAAAGAAGAGCCTGATTAGCGGGCAAGTAAAGTAAAGAAGCGAGGAGTAATGAGAGGCAGGCAAAAGAGCCGCGTCGCTCTTTTGCCTGCGGTTGCAGACCTAACGCGTCGGTTCCACTTCGGGAGCCGCGCCATAGTAAATGCGCTTGTACGAGAGCACCAACGGATAATTGGTTTGCGCCGTCACCGTCGGCGTGCCCGTCGGCCCGCCCGTGTCTACGACGTAGCCGGGATAAAACGGCGGCGACATGTTGTTATCATAGCGCGCATCCCATACGCCTCTGTACTGATAGCCGTGAAAGTCGCCGTCATAGACGCCGAGGTTGTCATAATTGCTCGTTTGCGCGCCGCCCACCAGCGTAAAGCGTCCGCGATTGGGCATGCCTTCATAGTTGACGACATCCGAACGAATTCTGCCGCCATAGGGTCGCCCGTTCGGCCCGGTCAAGACTTCGCCCTGCTCGCCGGTCATCTCGAAAGCCGCCAGCGATCCATGCACAGTCAGATTATTGGGCGCTCTGCCATCGCTCGGAATGATGATGTTGCCGCCCGCCGCAAATAAGCCCAACACGTTTTGCGCGTCCTGATTGATGGCTTCGCCCGCCGCATTGACGACCGGCGTTTCATAGGTCAAATCGCCTGTGATCGTCAGATTGCCGCCGCTGACCGGACGCGATAGGTTTTCGCTCAACCGCCCGCCCGCCGTCACCGTAATGGCAAAGTTTGAATCAATCGCCGGTATCGGGTTGCCCTCACCGTTTCGCCCCGGCCCTTGAATGGATTTGATGTCACCGTGTACATAGAGCGAAGCCGCAGAGCGATTGTCTTGCCGCCCCAATGAGCGATCCAGCGGAACACCGCGCAGAGTTTGCGCGCCGTTTCCTGCATCAATCGTCGTCGTTCCCGCATCCATATCAATCATCACAGTGGTTACTTGTTTGCCCTGCGTGATCTTGATGATCTGCCGATTCCCTACCGGGTCTGCGCTCAAAACCATCTGATCCACATCGCCCATGATGTAGAGTCCGCTGCCGGTGAAGCCTTCGCCATCCGACGGCACATAAACGCCGGTTCGCAAACTCGGCTCGGTCGCGTCCGGGTTTTTCGATTCGGCAAGCGCCGTCTTCACGTCGCTGGCTAGCCGCAAAGTGCCGCGCAATTCGCCATCGGTTGGCGGCCCGGCTTCTAACGTAAAGCCGCCATCAAGCACCGCCCGCGCTTGGTTGAAGGCATTGGTAACCGGAGGAATCGGGTCAACTCCTCTATCGAATCCGGCAAGGAATCTGGGCGCAACCAATATGCCATCTACAATATCCGAATCGGCATCCACAGGAGCAGGCGGATAGCCCGCGCCATAACGATAGTAGCTGGCCGTTTTGTACGATTGGGTCACGTAGCCGCGAAAGGTCGGCGCGTCCGAACCATCCGCAGGCGTCCAGAACCCGAACCGCTCATTGGTGTGAATGCGTCCGCTGAAGCGATCACCGGGGCCGAGTCCTTGATAGATGAAGCGCGCGCTTTCGGGCGCATAAGGGTTGAATCTGTCGTAATAGAGCGCAAACTCCGAAAAGCTGCCGACGCGAATGCCGCCGCCTTCCGCTAAGACCGTGAGCTTGAAGTTGATGACCCCTTCTTCGACTAAGGTCACTAGCCCATTCAGCCCCGCAATGCCTTCGCCGACCGACTCCACTTCGTAAGTGACGGAGTAGGGTTCGATCTGGCCGCGTTGTGGATTGACTGGATCGCGGTAGCGAACGCGATGGCTGGCGTGCGCGGGGTTGGTATCGTTGGCCGCATATGGCATGCGAAGCTCTTTGATCCTCACCTTCGTTCGGTAGGCCGAATTGTTCGGGAAGCGCTCTGAAGTCGTCAGCAATTGCTCGGCGGCTTGCAGGAAGGCATTGGGGTTGAGCGTCGGTTGCCCGGCGGCCACGACGGGCGGATCGGGCAACGATGCCGTGACGAACTTATCGCTGCGCAGCGCCCTGTGCAGATTGCCGATTCCGGCTTCCGCCGCATAAAAACCGGAAGTCAGATTCTTGAAGTTCGCCGTCACCGCCCCGTCAGAGATCGCGGTGAAGGTGACAGCCAGCCCGAGGATCAACATCAGCGACATAATCAGCAGCACAGCCACTAATGCGATGCCCGATTGGCTGGCGCACGCGTCACGGTGAACGGTTTGCGGAAGCGATCTTCCGATTGGCTCAACTTGACTCTCTCTCGTATTCATATGCCTCATACTCCTGATGAGCTGGAAACCTCTACAACTTCGCATCCGGTAAGTCAGCCTGAGCGTTGAAGGTGGTGGCAACCAACTTCCCCTTCAATCTGTACTCTTCACCGGCTTACTGGCGACTGGTTACGGTCTGCGTGACGGGGTGCCTTGCGGCTGCGTGTCCACCAAGCGTTCGCCTAGTTTCGGCTGTTTGCCGATACGCCGCGTGTTATGGTTATAGCCGTTGTTATTGAGTCCGCTGCCGAATCCTGTGCCGCCGCCGGTTAAACCGTTGCCATTGCTCAATCCATTACCGGAATTGAAGCCTCCGCCTCCGGCGCCGCCGTCGCCACCTGGTCCAGCGCCGCCGCCGCCGCCGCTGCCACCATCGCCCGGCGTTCCGGGCGAGCGACCGCCGCCGCTTGAGGCGCCGAAATCGCCATCGGAGGTCTGTCGCGGGCGAATGATACTGGCCAGTGTGACTAGGCGTTCGGCCTGTGGATCGCCCTTAATCTCCGTGCGCGCCGTCATCGTGACTTCGACGGCGAGGGTCTTATATTCGGGCGAGATGTTTTGCTCTTTCGACCACACGCCTTCAACTTCGCCGTTCCGCTGCTCCAAGTAGCGCAGTTGAAAGGCGACAACGTTGCGGGCGATGGCAACCGGCGCGCTGCCATTGACGGAGAGCGCCAGAACCGGATGGTCTCGGTCGGTTTTGCGGTCAATGTAATAGCGACGGATCGAAACCGGTCGCAAGGTAAAGCTACCGCCTTCATAGAGCGAGCCGAAGGGAATCTCCGAGACGATGCCGCGATGTTCGACTGCGTCAAATTGCAGGACGATGGTTCCGGTCTCGGTCAATCGCGCGCCCGCCACTCGGACGAAATCGAATTGCACGGAGCCATCTTGCAGGGTGCTGCTGAGGATAAACTCCTCATCGGCTTGCAGGGCGCTGACCACCTCGGCAGGGTCGGCTTGTGCAGCGACATTCGGCATAACCTCAAGAAGGCGTTGGCTGACGGCAAAATTTTCCGTTGAGACGGGAACCAGCGGCAACGCTTTGGCCGGAATCTGCGACTCGGTGTCGGAAGAGATGATGGTGATCTCATCGGTCTTTCCTTCCGCCCCATTGTAGGAATGAATCGAACGAAACTTGCTGCCGAGTCCGAGCCCGTTCTCTTTCGACTGCTGAATGTCGCGGGTGAGAAAATCGATCAACAACCGCGCATTCTGATCCATTTCGGACACCCCCTGCTCGGTGCGAAAGATTGCCTGACTCTTACTCACCAGCAGAAAAACCGATCCCATAATGATGGTGAAGACGACCATCGTAATCATCAACTCGGTGAGCGTGAACCCGCGCTCAGACGCCGCGTTGACGGTCGTTCCTGTATTCTCGTGCTTCATATCGTTACCTCAATCGAAAGATCGAACCGATTGCCACGAAAACCGAACCGGCCTCTCTTCACTGTTGCGTGAAGACGGTGTAGAGATCGACCAGTTCCGGCTCTTTACCCTGTGCGGTCATCTCGCTCTTCACCCGCACAGCGACGGTCAACCGACGGTCTGCCGGGTTTTCCTCATTGCTCGACA
The DNA here is from genome assembly GCA_964468725.1 of uncultured Clostridia bacterium. Lineage (GTDB taxonomy): Bacteria > Acidobacteriota > Blastocatellia > UBA7656 > UBA7656 > CAYXVU01. The sequence goes on along the minus strand of CAYXVU010000100.1, from coordinate 15,964 downwards.
TCAGCAACCAGCGGCGCGAGTAGGTAATCCGGTCTTGCGGGAACGGGTTGCTGGCGATAACCGTGCCATCAGGTCTGCGCGTCTCCGCCGTGCCATCGGGTCGGACAATGGTCACTGTACCTTCCGGCTCAATATCTCCGCGCACTGCCAGAATAATCTTGTCGTAGTAATAGACTCCGTCTTTATCGAAATTCTCTTCGATGCTGCCGACGACGTAGACATCGTTAGGGCTTTGCGCCTGCGGATTCTCGACCATCTTTGACGGGTCAACCAATCGCTCAAAAGCCACCGTGCCTAATTCTTCCAGTTTGTCCTGCGCGAAGGTCGTTGCCGTCGTCAGGTTGCGCGAACTCGCATTCATCTTCATGGCAACGGTGAAGATGCCTGCCAAACTCACCAACCCGACCACCGAAACCAGCATGGCGATGAGCGCTTCGACCAGCGTCAAGCCGCGTTCATCCCCTCGGTTTCTCTGCTTTCGTGCCTTGACTTGTTTCATCATTGCGGTTCTCCCACCCCTCTAAGCGGTTCTTTCACGCGCCCTCATCGCGGCGCGTTTCGGAGAGCGTTACTTGCCCAGTCGGCGACACCATCACCACCATGTAGTAGCCCTTCGCACCGTTGACCCGAATCATCGGACTCTCTTTCGGCAGCGGTGTGACAATGCCGCGACCATCAAAAGCGATGCGTTTGGGAGCGTCGGCGGCAATCGAGGTTTCGTCCGCCAAATGAACCGTTCCTTTGTTTTCCGGCTCTTTTTCGCCTGCCGGATCATATTGTTCGATCAGAATTCGGTTTCCCTCGGTGATGACAATCCCTGTGCGTTTATTGTTGGAGGTCGCCAAATAACGCGCCCGCTGCAAAGCCGTCGCCACATTGCGCGCGGCGATGCCTAGCCGGTATTGGCGTATGTAGGTGAGGGCTTGCGGGACAACGATAGCCGCAAGGACGGCAAAGACCAGCAATACGATTATCACTTCGAGCATCGTAAAGCCGCCTTGTCTTCGTTTTATTGCCGAGTTGGAGTGAATCTTTCGAAACATAAGGTTACAAATTATGGCAGTAGGTGCTGACACAGACTGTCATCGAATAGCGGACACAGCCCGGTCAAGATCGGCGTTTTAGAGGCTTTTTTACGAAACGATGGGCATTCAACTTAGGGGCAGGAAACGCACAGATGCAAAACGGCTCTCTAGCAGGCAACAATCATTCCGCTGCTGCGACTGGCTACCTTGCAACCGGTTTTAGTAAACTGCTTACGAGCGATTGGAGATCAGCAAACCGGTGAAGGGTATCGGTTGCAGGCTACAGGCAAGCTGCCACAACCCTCTACCTGCAACTCGCACCGTCACTCGCCACGACCAATATGGCTACCGATCAAGAGAGAGAAAAACCGCCTTCAGTGGATGATCTTGATCTTATGCTCAAGGTCTTGCCGCCACACATCCGCGACACCTTGCTAATTTCCGAAGATCGAAGCTCGCTGATCGAAGTGGTCATTGATTTGGGACGCCTGCCGGAAGCGCGGTTTCCGGGTCGCGCCACCTACTTAAACGACTCGCTCATCACCCGCGAAGACATCCAATACGTCGCCAGTCGCCTCGGCCATTTCACACGTGACAATCGCGCAGGCATCGAGCGCACCCTACATCGCATCTCGGCGATTCGCAACCGCTTGGGCGAAATTGTCGGACTGACCTGTCGCGTCGGTCGCGCCATCTACGGCACGGTCGACATCATCCGCGACTTCGTCGAATCAGGTAAGAGCATCCTCTTGCTGGGCAAACCTGGCGTCGGCAAAACGACGCTGCTGCGCGAGGCGGCGCGGGTGTTGGCCGATGAGTTGGAGAAGCGTGTTATCGTCGTTGACACCTCCAACGAAATCGCAGGCGATGGCGATGTGCCCCACTCCGGCATCGGTCGCGCCCGCCGCATGCAGGTTCCCGACCCTGAACACCAACACAGCGTCATGATTGAAGCGGTCGAAAATCACATGCCCGAGGTCATCGTCATTGACGAAATCGGCACCGCGCAAGAGGCTCTGGCGGCGCGCACCATCGCCGAACGCGGCGTGCAACTGATTGCCACTGTGCATGGCAATACGTTGGAGAATCTGATGCTCAATCCGACCTTCACCGATCTGGTCGGCGGGATTCAACCGGTCACCCTCTCGGACGAAGAGGCGCGGCGGCGCGGCACGCAAAAGACCGTTTTGGAGAGAAAGACCCCGCCAACCTTCGATGTGCTGGTCGAGATTCAGAACCGCGACCGCTTCTCGATCTACCCGGATGTTGCCGACGCGGTAGACACCATGTTGCGCGGTTTCATCCCACGCCTTGAACTGCGTCAGCGCACGGCGGAGGGCGAAGTCTCCATCTCTGAGAGTCAAGCGGTTGCCCAAACGCGCCAATTGACTGAACCGATGCGCCAGTATCAAACCGCGCATCCGTCGGCTTCTGCCAAACGCGGCAAAACGTTGCGTATCTTCCCGCACGCCTTGAGCCGCGAGCGCTTGGCTCGTGCCATCGAAGAGGTCGGCGTGCCCGCCGTGATTGTCGCGGATTTACAGTCGGCGGATATTCTGCTGACTTCGAAATCGCATGTGAAGCGCGTGTCACAGAAGGTGCATGATGCTTGCAGTCGCGTCGAGATTCGCACCCTTCGCGCCAATACGGCGGCGCAAATGAAGAATTTTCTGCGCGAAGAGTTTCACGACTCCGAATCCGCCAACGACCGCCAAGCAGCGATGCAGGAGGTTGAAGAGGGTGTCATCGAAGCCTTTGAAACACACCGCGTCATCCAACTCTCGCCGCAGCCCAAACACTTGCGCCGCTTGCAACACATCTACATCGAGCGCAGCGGCCTGCGTTCGGAAAGCAAAGGCAAAGAGCCGCTGCGCCGCATCGTCATCTACCCGCACCGATAAGTCATCGGCACACAGACAAGAAGTCATCACAAGCCGCGTCCCATCACCCAGTCGGTCTGCTCTTCTTTGCCGAAAAGAAAGACCTGCTCGCCGATCTTTTGAAAGCCACATTTATGATAGAAAGCCTGTGCCCGCGCATTACGCTCCCACACGCCGAGCCAGATCGTTTGATGGCCGCGTTCGCTCGCCAGTTCCAAACAACGGGTCATCAAGGCTTGCGCGATGCCCGTGCCAAAGAACTCCTTTCGAACATAGAGGCGCTCGATTTCGATGGGGTTGAGGTCGCTTACACACGAAGGGATTTTTCCGGTTCGCAGTTTGGCATAACCGGCATGGCGACCAGCGACTTCGGCAATCAAGAAGAGCGCTTTCGAATCCGCCAGTTCTTCCGCCAGTCTTGGCACGCTGAAGGAGGCCGCAAGGTAAACCGCCAACTCGTCGGGATGGCTGTCAATGGCGAAGGTATCGGAGAAAGTCACGGCTCCGAGTTCTGCTAAAAGCGTAGCGTCATCGCCCGTTGCCAAGCGAATCGCAGGGGTGATCGTTTCGCTCGCCATTCCCGTTACGACCCTTTGCTAGCGGACTCCGCCATCGCAACGGCGCGACCTTTGACCACCTTCACATTCAGATTTTCATTCACATATTCGTAAAAGATGCGCCCCTGCATCATCTCGTCTGAAGTCTTCTCGCCCCAATGGACAACCTTCGACGGGTCGGGATTGAACCGATTCTTTGCGCTGTTGTCATAGACGGCGACAAATTCGACCCACGTCCCTTTCGGAACGCGCATCGGTTCGGTCAGCACATAGGTGCGTTGCCAGTTGAAATCGTAGTCGGGCACTTCGATGCCGGTTTCGACACGGCCATCGGGGTAGTGAAACTTCATGGTGTAGGACTTGCCGCGCAAGTGCATATGAACATGAAAGAACCGCACGATAGCATCTTGATCGAAGGTGCGTTTATCGGTGACCACATAATTCCCTTCCCCTGCGGGAATCTCCAGCTTCTTATCATCGCCCATCATCACACGCAAATTCTTTTTGATGATGCCATCGGCATGGAAAATGCCGACTTGAGTTTGATCGGTCGTCTCTTTGCCCGTCGGCGCGTAGTGAATCTGAATCCCCAAGCGCATGCCTTTGGGAATGCGCACGGCTGTGCCCGGGGTGAGGTTGACCGGATTCACGCCGGGCGCCCAACCGGAGATCATAATCGTGCCGCGGGCGCTCGGATCGAAATCGCCCGCGATGTATCCTTCGGCAGGGATTTTGATTCCCGGCGGCACCAGATGCACATTGGCATGATGCACGGCTTTGATATTGCCCGGACGAGTCTCTATCGAACGAATCCAGGTATCTTCGGGAAAGACATAATCGAAGAAGAAGAAGACGTATTGATCGGTTTGACTCGCCTTCACTGTATAAGGTCGTTGCAAAGCGAGCGCGACATCGGGCGTGCCCAGTCTCCAATCGGTTCTCCAACTGCGTGGCGCGGGCAGGTCTTTGCTGCTGCCTTTGGCTGCACCGCCATCCACCCAGTTGCTAATGGTAGCAATCTCAGCATCGGTCAAACGCGGGTCTTCGTGATAGCGCCCGACTTCGCCTGTAGCATCGAAAGGCGGCATCTGACGTTTGATGGTCTTCTCTTTGATCGAACGCGCCCAGGGGCGAACCTCTTCAAATGTCATCAGCGACATGGGAGCCATTCCGCCTTGCCGGTGGCACTCCTGACATTTTTGCTGCAGGATGGGCGCCACGTCTTTCGCAAAGGTGACAGGCTTTTTCGCGTCTGCCGTATCGCTCAAGGCAGGGTTCGATGACCACAGCAACACCCCGAATGCAAATGCGGCAATCAAGAGAATCATCTTTTTCATCATCGCTCTTCCTTTCACGCTTGCTTTTGCCAACGCCTTTCGGAATCGTTACCGGCTACTTGGCGGGAGAGAAAGCGTTCTCCCAATCGTAGGTGATACCAAAGGAGAATCCCGTGCGTGGCGCGCGGTCGGCCAATCCGAAAATCGTCGCGGCGTTCCAGCGCACTCCTAACGCCTTGATCTGCGCGCCGAGTCGCGCTTCGGAGTAATCTTCCGTGCCGAGCGGCGTCCGTCGCCGCGTCGAATGGAAGCCATTGACTTCGCCAACCAGATTCACTCGGTCGGATAGGGTGTAGACGCCTGCAATGCCATAGAGCAATACATCGTTTTGCGTGAAACGATCAACCGGCGCTTGAATAATGCCGAGTCCGATGTTACCAAACACGTTCAGCCTTTTATTGAGCACGCGTTTGCCTGCGGTAATCATGGCGAAGAAGTCTGTCGTGTTGGTTCCGATGCCGCGCGTTTGATCGGTGTTCGGCAAGCGCACGCCGAAACGAAATCCGAAAGCGGGCAGCCTCTCCGTTTCGTTGCGCACCTTGATCTTCATCCACAAGCTCACGTCGCCCACATCGTTGCTATCCGAACCATTGCCGCCCAACTTTAATGGCACAGCCGAAGCGCTCCGCCGGTTGATCGAAAGAAAGTTTTGCACTGTCCAATCGATTTGGAATTCGACGTTGGGCGCTAGACCCAGACTGAGCCGCGTGTCGGCCAATCGCGTCACATCGCCGCGCAGCCCCGATAAAGGAAAGGTTTGATCCTGTAAAAAATCGAAGCTCGATTCGATGCGGATAGATCCGGGTTTGATGATGTCCACGTCTTCGGTAATGAGCGGCTTCTGTTGCGCGGCAGCGACCGACGCGGCCATCGCAATCAAGAAGCAGGCAAGCAACCAGCGGCTTTTCTTTCCTGTCATCGCTTCGCTCCCCACTGAATCGGTTTCGCTGCTGACCCGGGCGCGATCAACGCTTGTTGGCGATTCTATTTTTCAGCGAGGCGGATTGTCAAACCTACGCGAAACGCAACGCACAAGAACTCTTTGCGTCTCTGCGCCTCTGCGCCTTGGCGTTTTTCATAATCTGTTGACCACCCGATGAATGCCACGTACGACAAACTTCTCGCCGAAGTTGATTACTAACCCCAGTCTCACATCCAACAATCGCAGATAGGTCAACAACTGCGTCTCAAAAATGTCGTGATAGACAGTCGTCGCTTTGGTTTCGACGATGACTTTCTTCTCGATCAGAATATCTAAGCGTAAGGGTGAAGCAAGTTGATTGCCTTTGTACAGGATGGGCACTTGCAATTGCCGTTCAACCAACAAGCCGCGCTTTTTCAATTCCCACACCAAGGCCTCTTCATAAACGCTCTCTAACAGACCCGGACCGCCCAGCGTGCGATGCACTTCAATCGCCAAGTCAACTATGATTTTACTGATCTCATTTTCGGTCATGGATACCTCCCGAAAAACGCAAAGACGAAGAGAAGCAAAGATGCGAAGAGGCTTCGCGCTATGCCTTATAGGGGAGGAGTTCTGATTTTAGAAACGAGGCAGAGAACCGAAGCGCAGGGACTCTTTACGTCTCGGCGTCTTCGCGCCTTGGCGTTGAAAATAACAAAAATCCTGAGAACTTGACAGCGCGAGGCTATCCGGTAAAGTTAAGTCTCGCGTTTCCCCATCTCAGGCTCTCCCGAAAGTTTAGGAGGTTTTGTGTCGAAGGTCTTTCGCAGTCGCTCATTGATCGTCATTACTGTACTTTTGGCATTCGCATTCGCAAGCATCTGGACAACCTCTTCCGCCACTCAATCACCATCCGCCAAAGGGCGCACGGCTGCTGCAACCGCTAGACGCAAACCGGCGATGTTGCAACATCGTGCAGAGCCGCTGTCTTATCGCAGCCCCGGAGCTCGCCATAAGCTGGTCATCTCCGCCGACGATCAACCGCTCGCTACGCAACTAATCGCCTCCGGCGCAGCGCGCCGCATCCGCCAACTCGGCGCGCAAATCTTACTAGAAGTAGAAGAGAGCGCGTTGGCTGCCTTATCTCCGCAAGCCCTCGCCCGCGCCACATTGCGGGATGACTGGAACTTGATTCGCCTCAAACGCGGACAACTCGATACCACTGCGCCCGCGCCTGCAATTGGTGACGACCTGCGGCACGACGAACCCTCCGCCCCATCGCTGCGCCTTGTGCAGTTCTTCGGCGCGCCGACTCCCGATGCCGTCGCGGCGCTCAAGGCGACCGGCGCGAAGCTGATCTCGTATGTGCCCAACCACGCCTATCTGATTTGGACGACTCCTCAGCAACTACGTCGCGTGCGCACACTAACGAGTGCGGCCAACTTCGTACAGTGGGAAGGCGCATTTCACCCGCTTTATAAGATTGATTCGCAAATCAACGTGCAATCAGTCGAACAGATTCCCGTCTCCATTGAGGTGGTAGACCATGACCAAACGGCTGCGGCAATCGAACAAATCCGCGCCCTTTCGCAGCGCATTCTGATGCCGGAGTTTCGCGTTGCCGGAACCATGCAGATCAAAGCCCTCATCGAATCGTTCAACATTCCCGACCTCGCGCGGTTGTCTGAGGTGATTGCCATCGAACGGTGGAATGCGCCGGAGTTACATGACGAGCGCGCCAATCAAATCGTCGCCGGAACGCTAACTCAAGAAACGATCAACAATGTTTTAGTCAGTCGTCCGACGCGTCCAGGCTACTTAGCCTTTTTGCAGTCGCTCGGTTTTACCGCCGACCTTGACGTTGCAGTAGACATAACGGATACGGGGTTCGACCTCGGCACCCCCGAAGCCCATCGAATTCATCGAGACTTCCTCGACAACGCGGGACAGTCGCGCATCAATTACCTGAACGATTTCACGCAAGACCCAGCGCCGATTCCCGCCTATGACCCGAATGGACATGGCACGATCAACGCCTCGATTGTCGGCGGTTCGCCTCAACAACTGACCAGCCGCACGGACGCGCAAGGTTTTCAATATGGGTTGGGCATCGCGCCGATGGTGCGACTCGGTGCGACCAAAGTGTTCGATACCAATGGCGGGTTTCAAACCATCGCTTCGTACGCCGACTTAACCTCGTTCGCCTATCGCGGCGGCGCACGGGTGAGCAACAACAGTTGGGGAATCTGCAACCTGTTGTTCGGCTTTTGCAATATCTACAGTGAAGATTCTCGCGCTTATGATGCTCTGGTTCGAGATGCCGACCCGGCAGCCTTCGGCAATCAAGAGATGACCATCGTCTTCTCTTCCGGCAATCGTGGCAACACCGACGCGCAATCCGTCGGCATGCCCGGCACGGCAAAGAACGTCATCACCGTCGGCGCAAGCGAAAGTTTTCGCAGCGCAGGCGACAACGGCGAACCGCTTACCGATGGTTGCGGCGCAGGGCCGACGCTAGCCGACAATGCTTCCGATGTCGTTTCCTTCTCTTCCGGCGGCCCGACCCAAGAGGGTCGCGCCAAACCCGATCTCGTCGCACCCGGAACGCACATCGTTGGCGCGGCTACGCAGCAACCAACCTACGCAACCACCCCTATCGCCCTCATCGGAACCTGCGATCATTACTTTCCGACCGGCCAGACCGCCTACACCTGGTCATCGGGAACAAGCCATGCAGCTCCCTTAGTTGCCGGAGCCGCTGCCCTCTCTTATCAATGGTTGCACACGCGGCTTGGCATCGAGCCAAGCGCGGCGCTTAACAAAGCCTTCCTCCTCAATTCGACCAGTTACCTGAGCGGTCGCTTTGCCAATGACGACTTGCCCGGCGCGCGACAGGGTTGGGGGCTGCTCAATCTGGCACGAATGTTCGAAACGGTTGACCGTATCCTCTACGATCAATCTCCGGCGCGCACCTTCACAGAGAGCGGCGGCGAGCCTTTTGAAATCACCGGCGTCATCACCGATTCGACGAAAGAGTTTCGCGTCATGCTCGTCTATTCGGATGCTCCGGCAGCGGCGTTTACCAACGCTTCGATGGTCAATCAACTCAACCTTGAGGTCACAGTCGGCGGCGTCCGCTACCAGGGCAATCACTTTGCCGGACAGTACTCTACGCCCGACGGCCAAGCAGACTATTTGAACAATGTACAAGGCGTGCGACTTCCCGCAGGCATCACGGGACCTTTCGTCATTCGCGTGCGTCCAACGATCATTGCGGGCGATGGTGTGCCGAACAATGCCACCCTCCTCGATCAGGACTTCGCGCTTGTCGTCACCAATGGACGCGAAGCCGCCGTGCCGATTCTATCGGTAGCAGAGCGCGATGGCCTTTCGGAGCCGATCAGCATCCGCCACGCGGATAATGTGACCGATGCCTCCTTGATTCCCGGTGAAACGGCTTTCATCACGGTGACAGTAGCCAACCAAGCGCGGGCGGCGGACACAGCGGGCGGCATGGTTTCGCTCGGCTTTGCGGGCGGCGCGAGCGCATTTTCGACCATCCCGGCTATCAATGCTCTGAGCGCAGCGACCAATAACACGCCTTTTCAACTGGCCGTGCCTTCGAATTTGCGTTGCGGTTCGGTCGTTACTTTGCAACTCCGCATCAGCACGGAACAGGGGCAGATCACGCTGCCGGTGCGTCTGCGCGTCGGGCGGGAAACAATTGAGGGCAGGCAAACGCTCATCAATGACGATGTGGACAGTCGTCGCGTTAAGTGGAAATTCAAAAAAGGGTTTGCTCTGGCGACTGGCGTGGGAACGAGCGGCATCAGTTCTTATCATGCCGTTGATCCGGGCAGAGAGGACGACAACGCACAACTCTCTTCCATGTTGCTCAAAAAGCAAGTAACGATTCCGGCCAGCGCCGGTAATGTGCGTTTGACCTTCTTTCACATCTTCAATTTCGAACCGGGATTCGATGGTGGCGTGTTGGAGGTGTCCACCGACAACGGAGCGAGTTGGCAAGACCTCGGCTCGCGCATTCTGTTTGGCGGCTACGACGGACAAGTTACCGACATTACCGATAACCCGTTGGGCAACCGGCGAACCTGGACAGCGCGCGGCCAAGCCGGAGTCTTTTCGCAAGTCATCGTCAATCTGGATGACTTCGCAGGCGAGCGCATTCGGTTACGCTTTCTGGCGGGATTTGATGCCGAGACCGGCGTGCGCGAAGGCTTTACCGGCTGGTTCATTGACGACATTCGCCTGACCTATTCGGCTTTCGCGTGCCGGTAAGCGAGCCGCTGATGAGAAGGGGCGATAGGAGCCTATGTATGAGGGTTGCCAGCCTGCTGGTCGTAGCATAGTGATGCGCCATTACGCTGGTCTTGCGGCGACGCTCATACGGGCTTGATTGGCTACGCCCGCCGCCCTGCGACCACTCCGGGAAAATCGCCCGTCATAATATTTTTTGTTGTTCTTCCTCTCCGATTCGAACCAGTTTCCCAGTTCCCTGCTCTCTATAAATGGAAGGCAGATATGAAAGAGGCGAAACCGGAAATCTGGCTGGTTTTGCTGGCGCAATCTGGTGATCGGGAAGCCTTGAATACACTCTTGCAAAGTGTTCAAGAGCCACTCTATCGCTACATTCTGCGATTGGTCGGCCAGCCTGCGCTTGCCGACGATATTCTGCAAGAGGTCTTCTTTCGCATTTATCGCAAGCTACATTGGTTGCGCGAGCCGGAATGGTTTCGCGCTTGGGCTTACCGCATCGCTTCGCGCGAAGCCCTCAAGCAGTTACAACGAGAACGGCGTTGGAACGAGCAGGTTCGTGATGACGAAGTGCTCGAAGCTCTGACCGACCCGAGGGCAGAAGAATCGGCGTCAGCGGCGCTGCTGGAACAACTTCCCCATTGGGTGGTGCGGGTTTCGCCTGCCAGCCGCGCGGTTTTGATCTTGCACTACCTGCATGAGATGCCGCTGGCGGAAATCGCCGATGTGCTGGGCATTTCGATAGGCACGGTCAAATCGCGTTTAGCCTACGGGCTGGCGTCGTTACGTCGCCTGCTCCATCAGCCGGGCGAGAAGACGGACGCCAGGTAAAAGCCAAAGTAGAGGTGAAGCAGGATGACAAAGGACAACTTCGAAGATCGGCAACCGACAGAGGCGGCAGCCGATGACAGACTTTTCCGCAATGCCCTGATTGCCTACGCCATCATTGAAGCGATACTGCTGATTCCGCTCGCCGTCTACTTGATCTTGACAAGGTAGCGGAACACGACCGGGCAAGCGGGTTTCATCATTCTCTTTGTATGAAGGAGGCTCTTATGATCCAGGCAAACGGAGTAAACGATAGTCGCAAAGCCGCGCTGCTGCGCATTGATCGTAACGAACGGCATTACAAAATCGCCTTTTTGGCAGCCGCAGTTCTGGAAGGAATATTTCTCGCAGTCTTTCTGCTGTTGATGGATTTTTCTAACCGGCTGCACACCTTGTTGTTGCTGGCGACAGTGGCCACCTATTCGATCATCATCCTGGGGTTGGTTGCGCTTGCTGCCCATCTCAACCGTAGCACGCTGCGTCTTTTGAAAGCGATTGAAGTCCTTAACAGTAGAGAGGCAGACCGCTAAACAGAACTCTTGTCCTTCGCAACGCCGACGGCGGTCACCCACAAGCTTTCAAGGAAGGCTTGCGCCCCCGTGAAGCCGTCAATTACAACCGCCGTCGGCCAATCTGTCTATCCTGCCTCTCCTCGAACCTTCCGCTTTGTGCGCGCTTCGCCGACAGCCGTATTTATTAGAGACAGGAAAACTCTTTTATGTTAGTATCCCGCCGTGTGAATTCAAAGCTCCTATCAGCCAGGACTGTTGTTCAACAACGCGTTCGCACTTCTCAACTATTCATAGCCCCTAAACAGACCGCGTTTTTACGGGTTTGTCTTCGGACAGACCGCTAGGCTGACAAGCTTAGGTATCATTCGCCCCGCCCAAACTCCGTGCCTGAGCTTGAACAACAGCGCCTGCCGAAATAGAGTGAGAGCCGGATCGAATATGACTCAATGAGGGGGAAGCGATGGCAAGTAAAATACTACTCGCTGATGACAGTATTACGATTCAAAAGGTCGTCAACCTGACCTTTGCCGACGAAGACATCGAAGTGGTGGCCGTCTCGAATGGCGACCTCGCCGAGCGGCGATTGGTAGATGTCCATCCCGACTTAGTGTTGGCGGACATCTTTATGCCCGGCAAAAACGGCTATGAGCTCTGCGAGATGATTAAAAGCAGTCCAGATTATCACCACATCCCTGTGGTCTTGCTGGTTGGCGCCTTCGAACCATTCGATCAGATGGAAGCCAACCGCGTCAAAGCCGATGCCCACTTGACCAAGCCCTTCGAATCGCGCAATCTCGTTGAAACCGTGCGCCGTTTGATTAACAACAGCGCCAAACCCGCACCCCCTCGCCCCGCGCCGGTTGCTGAAGAAACACGCATCATGGGATCGCCGCATCTGTTTCCGACGGAGCCGACTCCATTTGAACCCATCTATGAAACCGGCGAAGCGACGCCTGCTTTTACCGCGCCGGTTGCCGACGAATTTTTAGCTCTCAGCCAAACTTCGCCGCTCAACCTCGATTTTGTTGCATCCTTCGTCAACGCGCCCGCTCCTCCTGCCAACCCGGCCATCGCACCGGCTACGGAAGCGCCAGTCAACCAGGATATCACTCTCTCTTTTCAAGATGATGAAGAGAGTGCTCCGACCAGTTCTGCGCCTGCTGCACCGGCTGAAGCCATCGCATCCGCCGAACCAGTGGCAACACAGACTCATCAGGAGCCCGAAACCATTGGCGTGGCGTCCACTTTCGGTTATTCGGCACAAGATATGTTTATTGACTTCAGCAAAGCGCCGGACGCTGCCGCTGATGGTCAAACGGAAGTGGCTTCTGCAGACCCGGAGGCCATTGTTTCATTCGAAGCGGAGCCTGCTGTCGTTACCAGCGCCTCCCCTCTTCCCGCTTCATCGCCTGAAACGCCCGACATCTATGATGCCGAAGCCGCAGTGCCCGAAGTGCAACCTGAACCTTTGGCTCTGACCCATGAAGTGGCCACTGCCGAAGTCTCACGTGAAGAGACAACCGAATTGCTGGCCGATGAAAACCCTCTCGGAGATGTGTGGGTGGATAATAAGAGCGGGCTGGAAGCAGCGGCAGAGCTTGACACCGCAGCATCGCCCATTGATGAGGTACTCACAGAACCGATCATCAAAGAAGAGTTCGAACCCCGCGCCTTGGTTGATGAATTGGAAGAGTCGGAGCCGCCGCCCGCCGCAGAGCAAGACCTTCCTCTTTACGAAGACGTGGCGGATGCAGATGTCGAAACCGTGGTCGCCAAACCCAACGGCTTGGCCACGATGGCCGACGACGAATTGCCGGTTGGCGACTACATCCCGGCTGGCAATCATGCCACAGAAATGGCCGCACAAGCCGGTTTCAATACGCCGGGAGAGAGCACGGACTTGCCGCTCATCCCCGAAGCCTTGCTGCCGACTCAGGAAAGTTGGCCGAAAGAGGAGTTGCACTTCACCGCGATTGATGCTGAGGCTTCGAATGCGGAGGAGACGCACATTCACCCTGTGCAAACCGAGGTCGAGCCGGTCTTCGCAGCTAGCGAACCAGCCGCCGAGATGGAACCTCCTGCAACTCCCGCTTCGACGGCTGCTCCGACGGCGCAGCGATTTGAAGTTTCAGAGGAGATGATCGAAGAGATCGTGCGGCGCGTCGTTGAAAGAATGAGCGATAAAGTCGTGCGCGACATCGCTTGGGAAGTCGTGCCCGACTATGCCGAGCGCATTCTCAAAGAGGTCACTCACGAAACGCTTAGCAAATGACGCGCAGCCGATCTGCTGTCTAGCATCCCATTAGCTGAATCCGATACGGGCGGTTATAATGCCGCCCGTATTTATCTCTATCAGGAAAGACGGTTCGCTGTCGGTTTGTAAAAGAGCTATGGAACTTGATGCCGGTATTTTGTATGCCTATGCCGCAGACTTTTTGAAAGAGGACATCGGTCGCGGCGATGTGACAACCCAGTCGGTCGTGCGCGGCGGGACGCAAGCGCGAGGGCGCTTTCTGGCGAAACAAGACTTGGTTTTGTGCGGGTTGGAGATCGCCGAGATCGTCTTTGCGACGCTCGATCCGGCGATTCAAATCGAGTCGAAATTCTACGATGGCGAGGCGATTCCAACCGGAACCGACATCGCTTATGTCGAAGGACTCGCCTCTATCTTGCTGGTCGGTGAGCGCACAGCCCTCAATCTGATGCAACGCTTGTCGGGCATCGCAACGCTGACGAAAGCCTATGTAGACCGCATCGCCGGAACTACGGCGAAGATCGTAGATACACGCAAGACGACGCCCGGCTTGCGCCTGCTGGAAAAGTACGCGGTCACGGTCGGCGGCGGCCACAATCATCGTTTCGGCCTCGACGATGGGGTGTTGATAAAAGACAACCACATCGCTCTGGCGGGCGGCGTAACCCGCGCCATCGCAGCGGCGCGCGCCGCCGCCCATCATTTGCTGAAGATCGAAGTCGAGGTGGCCAGTCGCGCGCAACTGCTGGAAGCCCTTTCGGCAGGTGCGGATGTAATTATGCTCGACAACATGAAGATCGAAGAGATTCGTGAATCGGTCACCATCATCAGAGAGCGTGCGCCGCACTGTTGTATTGAAGTTTCGGGCGGGGTGAATCTCGACACCGTGCGCCCGTTGGCCGAGTGCGGGGTTGACTTAATCTCCGTCGGGGCGATTACCCATTCCGCGATGGCAGTGGACATCAGCTTAAAAATGACTCTTGCATAGAATCGGGCTATGAAAGACTCTCCGAAACGATTACGCTTTGATCACGTCGAATCCCAAACCACAGAGAGCGGCACTGACCTGGTGAAGGTTACACTTGCCTTCGGTGACACCGTCGTGCAACAGTCGGAAGCGCTCGCAGATGAAACGCTCGCCGTCCTAAAAGCGGCGGCCAAAGCCACTCTCGCGGCAGTCACAAAAGTCGCCGCGCGCCATTTCGCCTGCGATCTGGTAGACCTCGATCATGTCAATGCACTGGGAAAAAATCTGATCGCCGTTTTGGTGGATATCAATTACGACGGCAAAGTGACGCAGGTCTTTGGCAGTTGTCAGGTCAATGGACAAGAGCTTGCCGCTGCTGTCAAAGCGGCGCTCAATGCGACGAATCGCTTTTTTGAACTGGCGATGCGCCGCTGACCGTTTCGCCGTTGTCTGTCGCCTTCTTGGTTCACGGCTGGCTGGCCTTCAACTCACCGCTTTCTCATGAGCAGACTTGGCACACCGATTCTCCAATTCGATACCCTCGCTTCGACCAACGACTATGCCAAAGACCTCGCCGCTGCGGGTGCGGCAGAAGGCACAACCGTCACAGCGCGCACCCAGACGCAAGGGCGCGGCAGGCAGGGGCGCACGTGGTCGTCGCTGCCCGATGCCGGGTTATACTTCTCTGTCATCTTGCGTCCACGCCTTGCGCCCGCGCGTTCGAGCGTGCTGACATTAGCGGCGGCGGTTGCGGTTGCCGAAACCTTTCGTGAAGAATTTCACTTGCCCGCCGATATTAAATGGCCGAATGATATTTTGGTCGGAGGTCGAAAAATCTGCGGCATCCTCGTCGAATCGGCTATCGAAGGCACCTCGCTGCAATATGCGATTTTGGGAATCGGCGTAAACCTCGCACACCGCGAATTTTCCGATGAACTGCGGGCGCTGGCAACCTCTCTATTCCTCGAATCGGGCGCACAGGTCAGCCCGCAGGAGTTCTTATCCCCATTGATACAGCGGATGGATGGATGGTATCGCAAAGCGCTTGCCAACCCTCAAGAGGTGATTGCGCGGTGGGAGGAACTGTCGAGTTACGCGCGCGATTGCCTTGTCCGTATCTCGTCGGAAGATGAAAATGTTGAAGGGATCACGCGGGGGTTGACGGCAAATGGGGGGTTGCGCCTCGAATTGGCAAGCGGAGAGATGAGGGAAATCGTCTCCGGCGATGTCTCTTTGCGACAGCGCGAACCGTAAAAGAGCCATCACCAACGATCCGCTTGACCACATATGAAGGGCGATTTGCATCCTTCACTGCCGCAGTCTTGCCGACGACCGGGATCATCGAAGGAGAAAGGTCATCATGCTTTTGGTTCTAGACGTAGGAAATACCAACACGACATTGGGGTTATACGAGGGCGACAAGTTGAC
>CAYXVU010000099.1:0-20375 GCA_964468725.1 uncultured Clostridia bacterium | reverse complement strand
GCGAAATCTTGATCGGTGCGGCCTGCCTGCTCCGGCACTCCATCACCTGCGAGATTGGCCGCTTTGACCGTCAATCGGAATTCTCCCGCCATCCCGGCTGGCAGGATGATCGTCTCAAGCGAATTGAAACTGTCCGCCTTGCCTCCGCTCACCGAGACACCGCCAGCAAAAACGTTGCCCTTATAGGTTGCTCCGTTGATTTGCACCTCCAGATCGAGATTGTTGACTACCCCCTGGTTTCCAGCGACGGAAGGCGGTGAGGTCCACGCCAGGGCAATGCGTGTCGGCTTTCCTACATCACGGATTCGTCCTGACAAGTGATAGGTTTTACCTGTTGCTGTCAATCTCTGTGTTTGATCGAGGACGAAGCGCTCGTTTGGCTCCGAGCCTGACTGCCCTCCCTCTCTTCCTGCCGCGATGGCCTCTTCTGCCCGTTGCAGCGCCGGACTTGGCTGTTGATGCTTGTTAAGGAATTCGTCATACACACCTTCCCCTACTCGGTTTGCTGTCCGCACAGCCATCTGACCCTCTGCTCCCTTCACGTCAGACGCATCGTGCCGCTCATGTATGGCTAACACCCCCTCCACACCTGCAAGGTCTGCCAGTTGCTCAGGCCTGACCCGTAGGCCAACAACTTGTTGGTTCAATTGTTCTTCGGAATATTCGAACGCCCCGAAAATGGCCTGCAATCGCGCCAGCGATTTCGCTGCCTGCCTCCCGTTGCTGACTCGAACTGTAACGGTCAACTCATGGCCATCCCCTTGATTGCGCGCTTGTTCGAGGCCCGCAGAGAGCCGAAAGGCCGGTTCGTAATCTCCGAGAAACTGCACATACGATCTCTTATGCTTCAACTGCATCAACTTGGCAGCCGCACGCCGGTTGGCGCTGACAACATAGGCATTAGCGGAGAGGTAGCTCACCACTTCCGCGCCGGTTCCATCCAATGCAGCAAGCCAAGCCTCCTGAATCGGCCCGATGAACTGCACGATGTACAATCCCCCTTTGGGCTGCCCGCCTCTTGCCATCGCATCGGCCATATCGGTCTGCCGCAACTCGGCAGGCAATTGACTCAAGGTTGCTTCGGGAACCATCGTGTCCATTTCATAGCTACCCAGCCGGATCAGATTCATATCGTCTCTGATGATAGCCTTCATCTCTTGCAGGCGTTCCAGCCCACCAGCCAGATACTCATCAACAACCGCTACTTTGAAGCTGCCATAGTCAAGCTCTTCGACGAGGCTTTGGCTCCTCCTCAGTTCAGCATAAACCGCGCTCTGTTGAAGGTCAGGCTCGATAAGGAGTTTGTGGCGGGCGCTTTTGCTGATGTAGCCTGCCCGTGGGTTTTCAATCATGCTCAACTCACTATGATTTTCACGGTTAGACGATTGGTTTTGCGTC
This sequence comes from uncultured Clostridia bacterium, assembly GCA_964468725.1. GTDB lineage: Bacteria > Acidobacteriota > Blastocatellia > UBA7656 > UBA7656 > CAYXVU01. Next base: position 18,977 of record CAYXVU010000099.1, on the reverse strand, counting down.
TGCATCCGGGCGCTCGAGGTAAGCAACAACGCTCCGGCTACGAATGCAATCATTATGGTCATCCATCGTTTCATGGGAAATGCCTCCTTGGTGGTAGCGAATGGAAAGGTAATCATACCGACTGGCAGGTCGGAGCGAGAGGAAGCGGTCAATTCGCAGCTTCGTCGGTTCTGCGAGCTTTGACGGCTTGCCCTCTCCTTTCAACCGGCAAATGGGTATAAGTTAGCTCGGCCTGTAACCCACACTGGGGTTATGGCGGTTGGTGGGAAAGGAGTTGCGAAAAAGTGCTTGCCCAGTCTGACCCTATGATAAAGATTGTCTCGCAAAACTCTGACTGAATAATCATTAAACTTCATTAAGTCGGGATGTTTTTGTATGATGACTGTCGGGGATCGGGGATGAATCGAAAAATCCCCCTTCAAAATTCAGGAGAGAAATGCTCAGTGTTAAGGAAAAGCAGTATGCCTTTGGCTCTTTTCAGGTTGATCCCATCAAACGTCTGTTATTGAAAGAAGGTCAACCAGTTCCCTTACCGGCGAAAGCCTTCGATACCCTGTTGGTGCTGCTCGAATATCGCGGCAGCGTCGTCGAACGCAATGAACTGATGGCCAAACTCTGGCCTGATACCTTCGTTGAAGAGATCAATCTCAACGTGCATATCTCTGCCCTCCGCAAAGCGTTAGGCGAAAGCCCGACCGAACATCGCTACATCGTCACTGTCCCGCGTCGCGGTTATAGCTTTGTGGCCGAGGTCACTCAGCCTGAGCCGGATGTGCTGTCCGGCTTGGCGACTGCCTTATCCAACGATGCTGCTGACTCTCTGCCGGAGACGGTCGAACCAGCCAGCCTGCTTCCCCATAATTCTCTCCCTGCCTTTAGCCGTTATAGGAAACTGGCGCTGGCCATTACAATCGGATTATTGGTAGTCGCCCTTGCCCTTTGGGCGTTCTCCCCTACACCGCCGCCTGCGGTCTCGCCTACTGATACTTCGCTCGCGGTGTTGCCGTTCAAGCAATTATCATCCGCAACCGACAATCATCTGGGATTGGCAATGGCCGACGCGCTGGTGACGAAACTGAGCAATCTCTCGAACTTCGTCGTGCGCCCGACCAGCGCCGTTTTGCCCTATGATGCCCCCGAAGCCGATGCCCTTGAGGCAGGCCGTCGCCTGAAGGTCGCCTTAGTCTTGGAAGGCAAGCTGCAATATGATGCTGTCGGGCAACAGCTTCGCGTCAGCGTGCAAATGCTCCGCGTCAACGATGGCGAATCGCTATGGGCTGAGTCGTTCGATGAACCGTTCACCAACATCTTTGCCGTTCAAGATTCGATTGCCCGACGCGTGGCCGATGTCGTCAGCCTGAAGTTGAACGAAGAAGAGAAAGCGCGACTGATCAAACGCTATACCGACAATTCGGAAGCCTATCAAGCCTATATACGGGGTCGGTACTTCTGGAACAAACGCTCAAAAGAGGGGCTTGAAAAAGCGGTTTCCTACTTTCGTCAAGCCATCGGACTCGACCCCTCCTATGCGCTGGCATATGCGGGGTTGGCGGACTCTTACAGCTTGCTCTATTTCCAAGTTATGAATCCCGCAGAGATCTTGCGCGAAGCAAAGAAGGCAGCGCTTAAGGCCGTAGAACTGGATGACTCGTTGGTCGAAGCGCACACCTCGCTCGCCTTTCTGCTTACCCGCTTTGAGTGGGATTGGGCGCAGGCGCAAGTCCATTATGAGTACGCCCTCAGTCGCAATCCACAGTACCTGACAGCCCGATATTGGTATGCCGGGCTGTTGACCATCAAAGGAGAGCCGGAAGCCGCTCTCGCGGAGCTCAACAAAGCGCGAGAGGCGGATCCGTTGTCACCGGCCATTCATAATAAATTGGGGTGGACATACTTTTTCGCTCATCGCTATGACGAGGCGCTTCGGGAATTTCACACAGCCCTTGAGTTGCAGCCCGATTCTCCTTCGGCGCACGAAGGGCTGATGCTGAGTTATGAGCAGAAAGAGATGCTCAAAGAGGCGCTGGCCGAATACGACAGACATCTGGCTAAAGGGGGAGTTCCCGATGGCTATCTGGCCGTCCGATCTGGCAATCGGCAGTTGCTCAAGGCCGCGCTCGACACCTATCAAAAAGATATGGCCAATAGAACCGATCGGTCATTTGAGATGGGGTTGACCCAAATCGCTTTGGGCAATCATCAAGCTGCGTTGCAATGGTTGGAACAGGCGTTTCAAAATCGCAATCCGAGCCTGCCGTACATCAAGGTTGACCCCCGTTTCGCCCCGCTCCATCAAGAGGCACGCTTCCGCGAATTGCTCAATCGCCTGCAACTCACACGCTGATGCTCGACTCGCCAGGCTCCGGGTAATGCGAGGATTCATCGGCTGTTTCTATTCAGCCTGCGCTTGCAGGTCGGATCACCCTCTTTTTGCGCAACCAGGTTTCGAGAGCAGCCCAATAGGCTTCCGGCTGCGGCCCTTTTCGGATAGACAGATCGTGTCCCAGGTTGGGAATGATAATCGTCGTGATGTCTTTCCCATCTTGTGTTCGTAACTCATCCAGTATTTGAGCGCACCGTTGAACCGGAATGATTTGATCCTCTTCTCCGTAGGCGACGAATAACGGAATATTCAGTCTCTTCAAAACGGGCATGGGATCGTAGTCCATGAATCGCCTATACCATTGCCAGTGCCAAAAATCCTTTGCCTGCAATTCTAAACCCGAATCTTTGAACCAATTCTCAGAACTCACCTTTTGAATCGCTTCTGTGGCTTCTTCCCATCTGCTATTCGTGCGGTATACAGCAGTGATGCGCCGGTCTAAGTCGCTTGCTTTTTTGATCGTTTCAGCATCGTACCCTTTCGCGCGCAATTGAGCCTCTACGACAAAGTGCCCCTGCTCAGCCGGAGTTATCGGAGCACCCGAAACCCATACGATAAAGGCAATGTGCAATGGCCGCGACAACAGGATATTGGCCACCCACGCCCCTTGACTGATGCCAACCAATCCGATCCTGCCGGTAATGATCTTTTTATGTGTGCGAAGCCGATTCACAGCCCCTTCTGCATCGTCAGCCAGATCGGTTAGCGAAGCTTGTCTCCAATTCCCGGTAGAACTGCCAACCCCGCGCTTGTCATAGACGAGGAAGGCCAGTCCGGCCTGCGCCATACGCTCTGCGTGCTCTCTATATATCCGATCCGTTTTTGTAAGACTTCCAGACCCATGCAGCATGACGGCAGTCGGGAAAGGGCCGTTCCCATCAGGAAGATATAAAGTGCCGACCAGTTTGATGTCGCCGTTGTTCCAACAAACCTCCTCAGTGGTGAAACCGGTTGAGCCCTCGGCAGTTGTCGCCCAAAAGAAGGTCAGGGCGGCCAGTAATACAACTCTCCCGAGTCTGCGAAGGCCGGAGGCCGAACGATGGGTTAACCTCTTCAGCGGAGTGATTCTCAAGTCCATATCTAGAAATCGCACCTGTTTTGGGAACCTGGTTATCCTCTATCCTCGGCATAGATCAAAGCCGCCCCGAGCCTTCTCAGAATGATCGGCAGACCGGCGCTATTGAAATCGCCACACAGCCTTGCGATTGCCGGTGAACTCCAACGTTGAGCGCGGGCTGATCGGATAGCGCTTTTGCCCGGTCTTTTCTCTGAGCAGACTGATCGTCACGGCGACGATGCCTTCAAAAGACGGCTTGGCCGGAGTCAACCGAAAGCGGATGTGCAGCCCCTCACAGAGAGTATCCTCTCCCTGTTTGCGGATGCGGTAATCAAGCGCAGTGGCCAGATCAAGGAAGCGTTGCCGCTCGGTCACGCCGACGGCGATGACCACCTCGACGACCTCCTTGAAGTATTTGCGCGCATCGAATATCCGTTTGAGATAGGCTTTACGACTGATGCCTTGCTCTTCAGGAGGGCTATCAGGATAGCGCAATTTGAGATGGTCGGGGTGATATTGCATCACCCAAGAAGAGAGCATAGCCGTCGGGTCACGTTCTCCGATGGCGGCTGAATAGAACCAGGGAATCTGGCCTTCGCCCTGTTTGCGGGTGCGCAACGTGAAGAGCGCGCGGTCTTGATGCAAAACGGTCAGTCGTTTCTGTATCGCCTGCATCTGGCTTTCGCTTTCAACTCCGAAGGCGACGGCGCTCTGACCCGGTCGTCGCTCCGCATCTCCCTTGAACATCTCGATGTAGGTCTGCTCGCCGAAAACATACATTCCCGACCATGACTTGTTGCCGTCTGCAACCGTCGTCTGTCGGAGGCTGGCGAATTCGTTTTGCAGGAAGGGCGATGCGGCGATGGCTTCGTAGGTCTCTTCGTCGAGCGTGAGAAAGACGTGATTGAGATAGACGACAAGCGGCTCTTTAGCGATGGCCACCGGCATCATCAACATCAAGCAGAGCCAGCCAACAGCGATCATCATACTCAAAATTCGTTTTTCCATTCGGTCTTCGTCTTAGTCCGCCGCCCGCCGGTCTTATGCCGGATTGCAAACCTGTGTGAGAGGATTGAGCAGCGGTCTCTGACCGCTGCTTCCGCAGGTACGGATGGCGGTCAGAGACCGCCCCTCAACGAACAGTTTGCTTGGTTTTGCAATTCGGCATTACTTCTTAAAATCGGGACTGAATCGTAGCCCGACCGCAAGGGGGAACGGCTCTGCCGCTAGCCGAAACCCTGCTTCCCTCCCGCTCACCTGTGTTCCCTCGGCGCAGCAGAAAAGATAGTCCCCCTTGTTGAGAGAAACAAGAGCTTGTTGGCAGGCTGCGAGTCATCTTGCACACAAGCATCGAAGGCCGTCACGATGAAGCTGCAACTCGTTTGATTGCCGCTCATATCCGTCCTCGTCAGTGTCAACCGCACGCATGGCGTTTTTATTAGCAGTCACGACGGGCGCAAAAGGCGGACTCGCGTTGTGTAGCAGGTGGCGAGTCGCCGATGGCAAAAGAGGCCACCCGGCGGCGACTCCTGCGCCCCTAGATGGAGTCGCTGGCGCTTCTGCGGCAGATCGCATCACGACCTTGCCGGGGAAGACCAAACCAGCGAGCCCAAACAAGATAAGGATCGTCAAACAACCGCGAAAGCCGGGTGATTGAGTTGTCAGATATTTGATGGTGGTGAGAGCTCGTGACCCAATCGTGTTCATAGCCGCCTGAAAGAGCTACCGAAAAAAATGGTGAACGGCATCTCAACCGAGCTTCTCTCTTTCAGGAGGACCTTTCTGAAAAAGATGAAAGCAGGCGTACTTTCCAACGACGCCGTTCACCTATGGGACACCCTCATTGCCCCCAAACGAAATGTTCCAAACCCTCCTGTGAACAGGAGAAGAGCGGCACGCGAGCATCTGGTCAACGATCTTTCATTCCCCGCAAGGGCAAAGCCTCTCTCCTCTCTTCCAAGCTGCCAATCGGCTTGGCAACCGGCAAAGGCGAGGCGCGTCACTGCCGCTTTAGGGTGAGCAGGCACACGTGTTATCGCTGATGTTGCGGTCGGTGATCGAACACTTGACCGTGCCCACCGGCATCTGCAACGAAGCCGTGCCTTTGTTGAGTCCGCCCACCGTGACGCTCGCCTGCACGCGATGTGTCGCCGTGTTGTGAGTCAGCGTATAGGTTGTGCCTTTCTTCGAAATCGTGCCCTTACCGCTCACCGTTTGCCCGGCGCAACAGAAGAGGTAGTCTCCGGTGACGGAATTGATTAGCAACACCACGCTGGCGTTGCTGTCGTGTTGCAAGCAGAGGTCGAAGGTCTGCACCGTGAAGCTGCATTGCGCTTGATTGCCCCCCATATCCGTGACCGTACAGGCGACCGTCGTCGTCCCTAACGGGAAGACCGATCCCGAAGGCGGCACGCAGACAACCGCTCCCATCGCTAAGGGGCAGTTGTCGGACGCCATCGGCGCAGGATAATTGATGACGCCCGCAATGCCGATTTGATTCGGTGGGCAGGTTATGGCAGGCGATTCCGTATCGTTGACGGTAACGGTAAACGAACACAATGGGCCAGCCGTCGTCGTGCAAGTGACGGTCGTGAGTCCAACCGGGAAGAACGATCCGGTAGGCGGTGCGCAACTGACTGTGCCGCAACCACCGCCGCTCGTCGTCGGGTTCGAGTAGTTGACGACCGCGCCGCACTGCCCCATATCATTGTTTTGAGTGACGTTGGCCGAGCAGGTGATCATGCAAACAGGCGGCGGAGCCACGTTGCAGATCGAGCCGAGTCCGAGAGCCGCCCATGTTGTGCCGTTCCAACCTGCGAGGTTGCCAGCATTAACCGTCGAGATTGCGCTGTTGCGCACCTGCGTGAAGAAGCCGCCAACATAGAGATTGCCGCCGCCGGTTGCGAGCGCCAAGACTGCCGGATTATTGCCCGCGTTAGCGACCCCATTGTTGGCGACTGCGGAACCATCACCAAGCGCCGACCAACTCGTGCCGTTCCACATCGCTATGCGGCTAGTTGCCACTGTGCTCACACCGCTATTGCGAGCCTGTTGAAAGCGTCCGCCGACATAGAGGTTGCTGCTACTGATGGTCAAGGCTGTGACATCGAAGTCCACACCATTATTGGCTGCATTGGAGCCATCGCCCAATGCCGACCAACTTGAACCATTCCACATTGCCACCCGGCTGGCCGGAACACCTCCGACATTCAAGTTGCTCGACGCAAAACCGATAAAGACATTGTTGCTTGCGTCAATGGCAATGGCGTTGACGCCACCGCCCGCCAACCCTGTGCCGAGCGCTGACCACATCGCTCCGTTCCAACGGGCGATGCGATTGACTGCCACTGTCATTCCCGCGCCATTGCGGGCGGTCGGGAAGTTGCCGCCCGCGAAGACATTGCCCATCCCGTCAATCGCCAATGCCGTGACTGGGTTGCTGGTTCCATTGTTATTGAGGTTGGAACCGTCACCCAAAGCAGACCAAGCCGAGCCGTTCCACATCGCCACGCGGCTGGTCGGCGGCTTCGTTCCGGCATTCGTCCGCGCCTCCGTGAAGAAGCCGCCGACATAGAGGTTGCTGCCATTGACGGCAAGCGCGTTGACCGAGTTATTCACGCCGTTATCATTGACCGTAGCGGCGCTGCCCAGCACCGACCAGGTCGAACTCATGATGTTCCAAGCAGCGACGCGGCTGGCCGGTACGGTCGTCACCGCGCTGCTTTGCGCCTGGGTGAATTGCCCGCCGACGTAGAGCATATTGCCGCTGATGGCGAGCGCGTTGACATTGCCGTTGACGCCGTTATTGGCGAGCGCCGAACCGTCACCGAGCGCCGACCAAGTTGCGCCGTTCCAGAGGGCGATGTGATTGGCGGGCACGCCGTCAATCTCCGTGAAGGTGCCGCCGACATAAACATTGCCCGAACCATCCACCGCGATAGCATTGATGTTTCCGTTGACGCATCCGGTGGGCATCGGCGTAGGCGTACACATACCGACGAAAACATAGGCTGTTCCTTCATCCATATTGGGCATGAGGTCGTGCAAGGCAGCTCCAATGATTGCGGTGCAACCATCTATGGCAACGGCGTTCCCGAACTCATCATTGGCTGCGCTGTCGCTGCCGACCAGTTTCTCCTCCGACCCCCACACCCCGCCGCTGCGTTCGTAGAGATACGCCGACCCTTGATTGTCATTCATCATGACAACGTCATCATTATTTGCCCCGACAACAGCCCGGTCGCCATCGATGGCGGCGGCTTGGCCAAAGCGATCAGCGGTTGCGCCATCCGAAGGTGTAATGCGTTGTTGCAGGCTCCACGTCACGCCGGAACGAGTGAAGACATAGGCTGCGCCGGTGAAGGGCGCTCCATTATTATCAACCGGGGCGCCAACAATAACGCTTTGGCCGCTGATCCCAACCGAGATGCCAAACTCTGCGCTCACATCCGGGCTTGGTGAAGTAAGCATCTGTTGCTGCGTCCAAACTCCGGCACTGCGGACAAAGACGTAGGCAGCCCCTTCTTCATTGAAGTTTGAATCTAAGCTTGCGGTCGGCGCTCCGACGATTGCCGTGTCGCCTTCTATTGCCACCGAATTCCCGAAACTGTTGGTGTCGGGAGTGGGCATTAGCGTTTGTTGCTGGGTCCAGACGCCGCCGCTGCGCGTAAAGACGTAGGCCTGCTTCTTAGGGAATGTCCCGGCGATTAAGGAATCTCCATCTACATCTACTGCCTGTCCAAAAAATTGGTTCGTACCGCCAACCGTTTCCAGTAGCTTCTGTTGCTGTGTCCAAACGCCGCCGCTGCGCGTAAAGACGTACACAGCGCCCTGATTGAGGATGGTCGTCATCCCAACTGTAACATCAACGAGGCGCGCTCCGACCGCAATGGTGTCGCCATCTATCGCAACCGCCCAGCCGAATTGGTCGTTATTCATCGGGTCGCTAGCGACCAGACGTTGTTGTAATGACCACGTCATGCCGGAGCGGGTGAAGACCAAGGCAGCGCCCTGTCCGCTATTATCGAAGGGCGTGCCGACGACCGCCGTATCGCCGGAAACGGCCACCGTCCAGCCAAATCTGTCTTGCAGATTTGGACTCATGGCATCCGTCAGTTTGGCCTCCTCTGTGGCCAACAGAATGAGGCCTTTTGGCAGACTGGGCGGCGCGACGCTCCCGCCTACCTCGGCAAAAGGGGGTATGAGAATCATTCCCAACCAGATGCCCAAGAGGGCGGCGCCGAAAGCACATACCAGCCTGCTTTTGTTAATCATCGGGTTACCTCTTGCTAATCCGAGCAGTGAAGTCGTCATAAGTAATTAGGCCTCTCATTGATAATGTTGTCTGATGGTTTGCTCAGGCAGTGATTGGCGCTCAATCACTACTCAAGTCGCCGGGGGCTGCCGAACGGTTTCTAAGAAACGACCATTCATTCGCAAATGTCATAGAGGCTGGTTCACAACCGCGTAATGAACCAACCTCATAGACTACTTCGGGGAGAGAAGGATTTTATGCACACATGGTTTTAATTCTCCGTTTAATAATGATTAATCTTGATTAAAGGCGAGGTTTCCCCGCTTATCTCTTTACCTGAAGTTTGATTAAACGGAAGGCTTTGACTATCGTATAAACCGGTTATGAGCGGAAGTGATGCACAGTTGTACACGTTTGGAGCCTTTTGCGTTGACCCGATCAAACGCCTGTTGTTGAAAGAAGGTCAGCCGATTGCTGTTCCGGCGAAGGCCTTCGATACCCTGTTGGTGCTGCTCGAATATCGCGGCAGCGTCGTCGAACGCAATGAACTGATGGCCAAACTCTGGCCTGATACCTTCGTTGAAGAGATCAATCTCAACGTGCATATCTCTGCCCTCCGCAAAGCGTTAGGCGAAAGCCCGACCGAACATCGCTACATCGTCACTGTCCCGCGTCGCGGTTATAGCTTTGTGGCCGAAGTCGCGCGTGTCGAAACGCGCTCGGAGCCGGGCTCCGTATTGCCGTCTCAACTCGCAACTGCGGATCAGGCAACGGCAGAGAGCGCCGCCGCGCCTGCGACATCCGACTTGAAGATTTCCCCCACCCCGGCGACCGGTCGGCGACAGTTCGCCTTGGCGGCCTTCGTTTCATTAGGTCTGCTCGCTGCCTTCTTCTTCTATTTGTGGCGCTCCTCAAAACCGCAGAGCCCATCGCCTTCGTCCGCCAGTACGCTGGCCGTTCTGCCTTTCAAACAGCTATCCGCCGCCGCAGACGATCATCTGGGGCTCGGCATGGCCGACGCCCTGATTACCAAATTGAGCAACCTCAAAAGCCTGACCGTCAGACCGACAAGCGCGATTCTGGAGTATGAAACCACCGACAGTGATGCTCTGCGCGCCGGACAAACCCTCGGAGTGGATATCGTGTTAGAAGGCAAAATCCAGCGCGATGGCGAGCGCCTTCGCGTCACCGTGCAGATGCTCAAGGTCGGCGACCAGTCGCCGATGTGGGCTGAGTCATTCGACGAGAGTTTTACGAATATCTTTGCGGTGCAGGATTCGATCTCCCGACGTGTGGCCGATGCCGTCAGCCTGAAATTGAATGCCGAAGAGAAGGCGCGCCTCGCCAAACGCTACACCGACAACACTGACGCTTATCAGGCCTACATTCGTGGCAGGTACTTCTGGAACAAGCGCACCAGCGAAGGTCTCGACAAAGCGATTGAGGACTTCCGCAAGGCCATCGAACTCGACCCGGCTTATGCCCTAGCCTACTCCGGTCTGGCCGACTGTTATAACTTGCTCAGCATCTTTGCCAATTCTCTTTCGACCGAGAGCTACCCGAAAGGGAAAGCGGCGGCGCTCAAAGCTCTGGAGATAGACGAGTCGCTGGCCGAAGCGCATTGCTCTTTGGGCTATGCCAAGATGCGTTACGATTGGGACTGGGCAGGTGCGGAAGCGGAATTCCAACGTGCCCTCGAACTCAATCCCGGCTATGTAACCGCGCATCATTGGTATGGCGAATACTTAATGTTCCACGGCAGAAAAGAGGAAGCCCTCGCCCGCACGCAACGCGCGCTAGAGATGGACCCATTCTCTATTATCATCAACAATGATCTGGCTTGGGTCTTCTTCTATACGGGCGATTATGATCGCTGCATTGAGCAGGCGGACAAGACGCTGGAGATGGATACAGAGTTCATCCCGGCGCGCTTGGTTCGGGCGTTGGCTTACGAGGAAAAAGGGCTCTATAAAGAGGCGCTGGCCGAATACAGCTATAACATCATCACCAAACAGTATTGGTCGCGCATCGCCCACCTGTATGCCGTTTCAGGAAATCATCAGCAGGCGCGAAGAATTTTGCAGCAACATATGAACAGTTCGCAATTTTCGCCGCGCTCCTCGTTGCCCATTGCCGGAGTCTATGCCGGGCTGGGCGAACCCGAACAGGCCTTCGAGTGGCTGGAAAAAGCCTATCAACAACGACAGGACTTGCTCGTCTATCTGAAGATTGATCCGCGCTTTCAGGTGCTCGCCAACGATGATCGTTTTCACGATCTGCTGCAACGCATCGGGCTGGAAGATCGCCCCCGCCCGCCGATCACCTCAGAATCAACCTCTAATCGCTAAACGCCCGTCCTGATTATTGCCCTTTCAGTTTTTTGAGCGCCGCCGCCGCGCTCGGATTTCGGGGATTGAGTTGCAAAGCCTTCTCATAATACTCAATCGCCCGCGCTTGATCGCCATCGGCGAGATAGGCTTCCGCCAGACTGTCATAGGCGTTCGATGACGAAGGATAGGCTTCAACATTGAGTTGAAAGATGCGGATGGCGTCTTTTACTTGGCTGCGCTCCATCAGCGCGTAGCCGAGATTATTGAGCAGCGGCTCCTGAAAAGAGTAGGCGTCCGGCTGATTCTTCTTCAGATCATGATATTGAGCGACTGCGGCTTCGATGCCGTCTTTGATGAGGGTTTTATGGAGGACGCGATCAATCAGCGGTTTGATGACGATGGGTTGCAGCGGCAATCCGAGCGCTACATCGAGTGCCGCATTGGTGAATGAACCGAGCGGCGCGCGATCATAGTTGCTCATCATCACGACGGCAACGGACTTTTCGGGAATCAACACCAGATTGCTGACAAACCCGACATCGCCGCCGCTGTGCGTCACCGTAGCATAGTCCTTGTATTTGCGGAGAAACCAGCTAATGCCGACCTGCTGCCATTGTTCGCCCGCCGGTTTCCACATCAGATCATAAGTTGACGATTTCAGAATGCGTTTGCCATCCAACTCGCCGCGATTAAGGTTGGCCATCGCCCAGCGGCACATATCCAATACGCTCGAATAGAGCGTCGAACTCGGCGCATGCATACGGTTGTAAGGAAAGACGGCGCTCACTTCAGCTTCGTAGCTCTTGCCGAAGATGTGCGGACTGGTCAGCCACTTCGCATCGGCTTGTTTGACCAACAGCGTGCTACTGCGCATCCTGAGCGGTTTCAAAATATGATCGGCAACATAGGCTTCGAAACTTTTGCCCGATACCTTGGCAATCACATCACCGAGCACTTCAAAGGCCATATTGCTGTATTGAAACTTCGTGCCGGGAGCGGCAATCAAAGATTTATCGGTCAGGCTTTTGACATAGCGTTCCAACGCGCCGTCATCATATTGCGGCTTCTCCCATTCGTAGTCGGCCACATCGGGCATGCCGGAGATATGGCTGAGCATCTGGCGCACGGTGATGGCCGCGTAGCGTTCGTCTTTGAGTTGAAAATAGGGCAGATATTTTTTGACCGGCGCATCGAGATCAATCTTTCCCGCCTCCCATAGTTGCATAATCGAAGTGGCAACGAAGGGTTTGGTGATCGAAGCCATGTGAAAGAGCGATTGCGGAGCGATGGCTTCGCGCGAAGTGATATTCTTGACGCCGAACCCGGCGGCATAGACGATCTTTCCTTTTTCGACCACAGCGATAGCGAACCCCGGCGTCTCGGTCTGTTGCATCACTCGTTTGATGACTGGCTCAAGCTGCTCTTTGAAGCGGTCGGCGGACAACTGCGCTCGTGCGGCGAATGATAGACCGGACAGCATGGCCAACAGGGCGATGACGCGAATGAATGACTTCATGATTTCGTTCTCCTCGTTGGTTGGCTGCAATACAATTCTCTTACGCCCAATGAGGGCGGATGGGTGCAAGAAATTTCGCGCCCCTTCGCTCTCTCGCCCTCTGCTTCGTCCCTTTGCGATTTGCCTGACGTACGGACTGCCCGCTTCTCTCTCCTCGCTGAGTTTGGCGAACTCAAGATATAATCGCACCCTGACAACAGAGCAAATCAACAAACAAGTGAAAGAGGAGAAACAACAAAGCAATGAAGGCATCGGAACCTGACTCCGGCGCGGCGGCGGTTGATGCCGCCAGCCGGTCGAATTTTATTCGTGACATCATTCTCGAAGACGTAAAAGTTGGCACCCACGGCGGACGCGTGCAGACGCGCTTTCCCCCTGAGCCCAATGGCTACCTGCACATCGGACATGCCAAAGCAATCTGTCTCGATTTCGGTTTGGCCGCAGAGTTCGGCGGCCAATGCAATCTGCGCTTCGATGACACCAACCCCTCGAAAGAAGAGACCGAATACGTTGATTCGATCATGGAGGACATCCGCTGGTTGGGGTTTGAATGGGACGGTCTGTATTACGCTTCGGACTACTTCGGGCAGTTGTATGATTGGGCTGTCCAACTCATTAAAGCGGGAAAGGCTTATGTGGATGATCTCAGCGCGGATGAGATTCGCCGCTATCGCGGCACGCTCACGGAGCCGGGCACGAATAGCCCCTATCGCAATCGCGCTATCGAAGAGAATCTCGATCTCTTCGAACGCATGAAGAACGGCGAATTCCCCGATGGCTCGCGCACCCTGCGCGCCAAAATTGATATGACATCACCAAACCTGAATCTGCGCGATCCGGTGATGTATCGCATCCTTCACATGGAACATCATCGCACGGGTGACGCTTGGTGCATCTACCCGATGTACGATTACGCGCACGGGCAATCGGACTCCATTGAGCAGGTGACGCATTCGATTTGCACGCTCGAATTCGAAGATCATCGCCCGCTCTATAACTGGTTCATCGAACAACTTGGCATCTTCCCCTCACGGCAGTTCGAGTTTGACCGCCTCAACATTACCTACACGCTGCTCAGCAAACGCAAGCTGCTGAAGTTGGTGCAAGAAGGTCACGTCGCCGCCTGGGATGACCCACGCATGCCCACGCTTTCGGGAATGCGACGTCGCGGCTACACGCCGGAAGCCATTCGCAACCTCTGCGCGACGATCAGCGTCTCGAAGACCAATAATACGGTACAGCTTTCGCTCCTCGAACATTGCGTGCGCGAAGACCTCAACAAACACGCGGCGCGCGTGATGGCGGTGCTTCATCCGCTGCGCGTCGTATTGGAGAATTATCCCGACGATTTGGTTGAAGAGATGGACGCGGTCAACAATCCCGAAGATGCAAGCGCCGGAACTCGCAAGGTTCCGTTTTCGAAAGTGCTCTATATCGAACAGGACGATTTTCGTGAAGACCCGCCGAAGCAATACTATCGGCTTGCGCCGGGGCGCGAAGTGCGACTGCGCTATGGCTACTTCATTACCTGCCAGGAAGTCATCAAAGACGCCGATGGTCAGATCGTAGAGTTGCGTTGCACCTATGACCCGGCAACACGCGGCGGCAATGCGCCCGATGGCCGCAAAGTGAAGTCCACGATTCATTGGGTCTCTGCCGCACACGCTCTCGATGCGGAGGTGCGGCTCTATGACAATCTCTTCACGAAAGAGAATCCCAACGAGGTCGAAGAGGGGCAAGAGTTCACCGCCAATTTGAATCCGAATTCTCTGGAGGTGTTGACGAACGGCAAAGTCGAGCCAAGCCTGCACGCAGCGACGACCGGCGCTCGTTATCAATTTGAGCGTCTCGGCTACTTCTCAGTTGACCCCGATTCGACAGCCGAAAGATTGGTCTTCAACCGCACCATCGGCCTGCGCGATACCTGGTCAAAGATCGAGCAACGTGGGAAAAAGTGAAGCACCCCGCCGAGGCTCGCGCTATGGCTTCTTCTCTTTCTCCTTCTTGCGTTGCCTTTCGATCTCGTTCATCAGTTCGAGCGCCGAAGGGGTCGGCGGCGCGAAGAATAAGTCTTCGCTGTAGGTCGAATGCACAGGTTTGTCATTGAGCAGAGCGGGAGAGAACCGATACTGTCGAAAGGCTTCGACAGCGCGCGCGTCAATGGCCGGGTCAAGCCCGCGCACAACGCGCACGTTGATGATCTTGCCGTCAGGCGTAACCAGTCCGGCCAAGCGCACCGTGCCTTGAATGGGGCGTCCGGTTTCAAACTTCGGCGCGACCCGATCAATCGGCACAGGCGGCGTGAATTTATCGCTCTCTCTCAGCCGGAGCGGCGAACCATACTCGTCAACCGGCTGCGCCAGTTGCTCCGGGCGATTGCGCAGGCTGGCAAGCGGAACAATCTCCGGCGTCACCGATAGCAGTAGGGTGCGCTCCATCGGCGCGCTCTCCTGCCGTCCGCCGGGGCCGATGAAAAACTTCGCGCCGAACATCCCGCTTGCGCCCTTGAGCAACACGGTCTCGAATCGCGCCACTTCGACATCCTTCAGGTCGAGCAGAGTTTGATTGCCATAGCGGACGACGAAATCGAGTTTGACCGCTTCGCGGGTGATCTGATGCGGCGTGACATAGAAAGCCATATAGTGCGGCCCTAACAGCACCGCATCGTTGAACGCTTCAGCATTACGAAGCCCGACCGAGCGGATGTGGCGCACAGCGACCTGTTCCAACTTGTACTTCTCGGTGATGTGGGCAATCTCTTCTTCGGCGCTCGAATAGGTTCCGCTCAATCGGGTGATCGGTTCGAGCGTGGCCGAACGCGGTGCATCGAATTGATAAGCGGCAAACGTCAGATTAATGCCATACTTGTAGCCGCTCAATCGCCCGCCCGCTGCGCCGCTCTGCGCTTCTGCCAGCGACGGGCACAGAGCCGACAACCAAAGCGTAAGTAAGAAAATCTTCGGAAGCTTTGTTTGACTCATACATCCCCTTTGGAAGGTAAGCCATGATGAGGAGCAATCCCAAAAGGGTAACAACGATAATTGACCAACTCTCCCTGCCGGTTGACACTCGCGGTTGATCTTTCATCGTTCTGCCTTTTGTAGAGATTGTCCCTCGTCACGGCTCGCTTCATCTGTCACCCCATTTCGGCCTTCTGCCAGCAGCATCCGATAGGCGGCGCTCTTTGACAAGCCGCGCCCGCGCGCTGCCCGTTTCAACGCGGCTTTACGATCCAACCCCGCATCGCGCATCAGGTTCTCAACCTCTTCACTTATGGAATGGGGCACGCCCTGCGGGCTTGCGACTGGCGTCGGGCTGATAAGCAAAACCATCTCTCCTTTGAGGGCGCGCTGCTCAGCTTGCGCTAGCAGTTCGGCGAGCGTGCCACGCAAAAACTCTTCGTGCAACTTGGTCAACTCGCGCGCCAGTACGGCTGTGCGATTGCCCAACACCTCCTGCGCATCGGCAAGCATATCTTTGATGCGATGCGGCGCTTCGTAAATGACCAACGTGGCTTTGCTTTGCGCCAGCTCCGCGAGTTTCGCGCGACGCGGGCTGCTGCGTGGCGGCAAAAAACCGACAAAGGTGAATTCCTGAATCGGCAATCCCGCCGCCGCTAACGCCGTCGTGATGGCCGAAACGCCGGGGATGGGCACAACCGCGATGCCGCGTTCAATTGCTTCGCTGACCAGTCGAAAACCGGGATCGGAAATCAGCGGCGTTCCGGCATCGGATACCAAAGCGAGGCTCATGCCCCCTGCTAATTTATCGAGCAGTTCCTCTGTGCGCGCGCGTTCGTTATGTTCGTGATAGCTGAGAGTCGGCTTCGAGATTTGATAATGCGCGAGCAGTTTCTTCGTATGGCGGGTGTCTTCGCACGCGATCAGATCAACCGTGCGCAACGTCTGCAACGCGCGCAACGTGATGTCGTCCAGATTCCCGATGGGCGTTGCCACAATGTAGAGCGTGCCCTTCATACTCGCTATCCGCCAGACGGGCGTTCGACGTGGCCGCCGAATTTGTTACGCATCGCCGATAAAACCTTTTCGGCAAAGGTGTGCTCCTGCCGCGAACGAAAGCGCGCATACAGAGATGCGGACAACACATCGGCGGGCACGGCCTCTTCAATCGCGGCGATGATAGTCCACCGACCTTCGCCGGAATCCTGCACAAAGCCCGTGTAGCTTGCAAGCGTCGGGTTTTCCGCCAACGCAATCGCCGTCAAATCGAGCAACCATGAGCCGACGACACTGCCGCGTCGCCATAGTTCGGCAATATCTGCGAGGTTCAAATCGTAACGCAACTCTTCGGGCAGCTCTTCCGAAACCGCATTTTTGAAGATGTCGAAACCTTCGGCATAGGCCTGCATCAAGCCATATTCGATGCCGTTGTGCACCATCTTGACGAAGTGCCCTGCACCCGATGGGCCGCAATACAGATAGCCATCTTCGGCAGTGCTTTGCCGGTCTTCGCGCCCCGGCGTGCGTGCCACATCGCCTGGCCCCGGAGCCAGCGTTTTAAAGATGGCATCCAGATGACGCACGGCATCTTCCGGGCCGCCGATCATCAAACAGTAGCCGCGCTCTAACCCCCACACTCCGCCGCTTGTGCCTACGTCAATGTAGTTGATGCCTCTCTCTTTGAGCAGCTTGGAGCGGCGCACATCGTCTTTGAAGTACGAGTTGCCGCCGTCAATGATGATGTCTCCGGCTTCCATCTTTTCGGCCAGCGCCATCACCGTCTTTTCCGTCGGCGCACCGGCAGGAACCATCACCCAGGCAGCGCGCGGCGCATTCAGTTTGCTGACGAAATCAGCAATCGAAGTCGCACCCGTTGCCCCTTCGCTTTCCAACTGCTTCACGCTTTCCGGGTTGAGATCGAAGACCACGCCCTCGTGGCCATTG
This sequence comes from uncultured Clostridia bacterium, assembly GCA_964468725.1. GTDB lineage: Bacteria > Acidobacteriota > Blastocatellia > UBA7656 > UBA7656 > CAYXVU01. The sequence continues at coordinate 1,533 of CAYXVU010000099.1, read as the reverse complement.
CGCATCAACCGCCGAATCATATTCGCACCCATCCTGCCGAGTCCGACCATTCCTAATTGCATCGCCTTTCTCCTTTCTCTCTGTGCAGCTCAAACAGCACGTTACGGATTACCCAAACGCGCGCCGGGCAAATCAGTTTACCGGCGCGCTTCTTTACAGGCTACAGGCATAATGCCGCACGGCCAATCATCTATTCCGTTCATCCGGCGCGCACGCCATTGGGAACAACGCGCTCCGGCACGGCCAATGCCGGTAGAATGCCATCCGCATAGCCAATGTCGAAGAGCATGCCTTCGGAGGTTTGCCCCGCCATCTTTCGCGGTTCAAGATTGACGACAAACAGAGCCTGACAGCCAACGATCTCCTGTGGGTTCTGACGTTCTTTTTTAATCCCCGCAAGAATCGCGCGTTGATGGTCGCCGAAGTTGACCGTCAGCTTCATCAGCTTGTCAGATTTTTCGACCTCTTCGACGCGCTCAATCGTGCCAACACGAATATCGAGCTTCTCAAAATCGGCAAACGTGACAGGCGGTTTGATTGCAGCAGGCGTAATCGTTTCCATTATCTCGATTCCCTCCGGCGCGGAGATTCATACACTTCCGTGCTAGTGGCAAGCGGCCTTCCGGCATCACTCTTTTATGGTCGCCTTGCGGTAACGATGAAGACCTGTGCGGGCATCTTCATTCGACCATCAGGAAAGAAGCAGCGCGCCGCTGCCGCAACCTCTGCGGCGATCTGCGCGACCTGTCCGCCAGATAAATTCTTCAACTTGCCACGCAACGAATCGCTCATTTCGGAACGTACCGTCCAGAAATCCTCCGGCGCAAGCGGCGCTTCCATAAAAAATTCGAAGGCGCGTTCCCTGACCTCTGCCGCCCCGCTCTCTTTCAGAAGACCCGCGAGTTTCCCGGCAACCGCAAAGCGAAAGCCGCCGGGCGCGTCCTCTTCTTCTGGCGGACTCAGGAGGTGTCGCGCCATCACCTCGGTCACGATGGTAAAGAACGGATTCAACTCTTTAGCGCCCCACACGGCAAAAGCGAGGCGACCGCCGGGTTTGACGACGCGCAGCATCTCGCGCACTGCGGCTTTGGCATCGGGCACAAACATTAAGCCGAGCCGCGACACGACAGCCTCGAATGACGCATCGGCAAACGGCAACTCATCGGCAGAGCAGCGTCGAAAGGTGAGATTGGTGAGGCCGCGTCTTTGCGCTTCCCGTTGGGCAGCCGCGACCATCTCAGCCGCCGCATCCGTACAGGTTACCGAACCGCTGGCGCACACAACTTCGGCAATGGCCAGCGAGGGTTCGCCCGTGCCACCGGCAACATCGAGAACCCGGTCGCCCTCCCGGATTCCCGCGTCCGTTAAGAGCGCGGCGGTTATGGGTGCGAGCAAGGCGCGAATCGTTTGATCGTGTTTTTGCCAGTAGGCAGCAGACTCATTCCACTCGCTGATAATCTCTGTAGAGGTCTTGCTCATTGGCCTATGCGAGGCGCGTTAGACTTCCGTGTGGTGATACTTCTTAAAGACCAG
>CAYXVU010000098.1:0-20523 GCA_964468725.1 uncultured Clostridia bacterium | reverse complement strand
CCGGCGGTCAAAGACCGCCTCTCAACGGCGTTTTCTCATTTTGTTGAGCAATTTGATATGAGAAACATAGCTCTTATTCTCCTAAGAAATTTGATGCGTTTGCCGTGAGGATACGCGGCATAGCCAAAGGACTTGGAAAATAGACATCCCTGATTTTCCTTCGGGTCACTCTGCTCCCACTTGCCTTGCTTGTGCTGCTGACTTGCTGTCCTGCTCCTGCGTGCTGCCTCAGGCAGTGCCGACATAACGAACCGGGCGGATGACTGGTTCATTGGTCTATAAGGCCTCTTTGTCAACGAACAGAATCGAGAAGATTGGGTTGTGAACCTTTTCTAATTTACCTTCGATAACCATTTTGACAATCTTGGAATATCTTTTCGCCTGTTGGTCATTCAAAGGGTGATGATAGTTTCTCTGTACGCATCATCGCCACGGGCGCAAGTGTAGGCACTGTCGCTTATCAACTTGCCTCATCAGGTAAACGAATCTTCCGTCCGCAACGCAGCGATTATGCACTCCGGTAAAGAGCGCATCAGGATTCGTGTGCCTTCTCAACGATCACCGCATTAGCCAGTAGACCGGAACCGTTCGGCTCAGATTGATAACGCTGTCAAAGGGCGCAAGCCTTCGCCCTAATCATCCGTTTATCGGTGTCGGGACAAAGCAAAACGCAAAGGAGGTTTCTATCATGTCAAGCAACTCGATGAAGGCAAGGTTACTTGCCTCAGTATTGGTTCTCAATCTGATTGCGCCGGTTTGGGCGCAGCAGATCAGCGTCAACACGGGGGCGATTCAAGGGAAGGTCACAGACCAAAATGGCGACGCGATTCAAGACGCAACCGTCGTGCTGACAAACTCATCGCTCGGCTTCAGACGCGAAGCGCAAGTCTTCAGCGACGGAACCTTCATCTTCCCGCTGGTGCAACCCAACAGCGGGTATCAAATCGAAATCGAGGCGCAGGGCTTCCGCCGCCACGTTATCCGCGACTTGATCGTGCGGGTGACGGAGACGACCGACGCCAGCGCGCAACTGATGTTAGGCGCAGTCAGCGAAGAGGTTGAAGTTGCGGCGGGGGCTGCAACCGTGCAAACGACCAGCGCGACTTTAGGCGGCACGCTCGAACGCAAGGTGATTTCCAATCTCCCGATTATTGATCGCAACCCGCTGCTCTTACTGGCTACCGATGCCGGAGTCGTCAATGCGCCGGGTTCGGCAACCCTCTTCGTCAATGGCAATCGAAGCACCTATAACAACTATCAACTCAATGGCGCGGATGCCAATAACTTCGAGTTCGGCAGTCTGACAGCCGTCGCCATACCCAACCCCGACTCGATTCAGGAGTTTCGCACCCAAACCAGTCTCTTCGATGCCACGATGGGGCGCGGTTCGGGCGCTAATATCACCGTCATCAGCCGCTCCGGCACGAGTCAGATTCATGGCAACCTGCTCTATTTGAACCGCAACAGCGCGTTGGCGGCAACCAGTTTCTTCCTCAACTCACAGGGGCGCGCGAAACCGAAACTGAATCGCAATCACTTCGGCGGTTCGCTCGGCGGGCCGCTGCCGGGAGGCCAAACCTACTGGTTCTTCAACTATGAAGGCGCGCGGCAACGCAACCCTGCGGAGATTAACGCCCTCTTTCCGGTGTTGCCTGCAAACCGCGACGTTGCCAGTATTGCCGCCGCTTACGGATTACAACCCTCGCAGATTGATCCGGTTGCAATCTCCATCCTCAACCTCTCAGGCCCGTATCAAGGGAAACTCTTCCCCGATGTCAGCGGCCCGGTGGGAACCTTGCAACGCTTCTCGACTTCCGCTACCAACCTTCGTAACGAAGACCAATTCACCGCAAGAGGGGATCACGAATACGACTTATGGGGCAAAGAGAATCGGGTTGCGGGAACGATCTATTGGAGTCGCCTCGATAGTGTTGCTCCGTTGAGTTTCGGACATGGGTCGGCATTTCATGCCAACGACCCGGTCTATACCGTCCAAAACACGACGATCTTCAATCCCCGGCTGCTGAATGAATTCACCTTTGGCGCAACCTTCGGGGTTCGTGATTTTACTAATCATCTCAACGCTCATACGCTGGACGAGATCGGCATGTCGAGATTCAATGCCGAAGAGATTTCCGAAATCCCCATGTTTTCCATCACCGGGATACCTTCATTCGGCACACCGGATAACCCCGGCGCGGTGCAGCATACCTACACGGTGACCCTCAGAGACATTATGTCGTATCAACGCGGTCAGCACAGTCTGCGATTCGGCGTAGATTATCGCTGGCATCGCTTTTATTACAATCAGCCGTATGGTCAACACGGCATGCTGCAATTCACCTCCTTCAACAACTTTCTAACCGGCACGCCGGTCTTTCGATTCATCGGCTCCGGAACCCCTGACCGCGACTTTCGCGCCTATGACTTCTCGCCGTTTTTCCAAGATGATTGGCGCGTGACCTCGCGGCTGACGCTCAACCTCGGGCTGCGCTACGACTATCTCGCAGCCATTTATGAGACGAAAAATCGCCACGGCAACTTTGATCCGTCGCGCGTTACGCCGGAAGCGGCGCGCAGGGGCGGAGCGGGAGTGTTGGCCGGGTTCATTGCGCCGGAAGACTTGCCGGAGTTTGGAACCCCTGGCGTGCCGCGCCACGCTCTCAACGGCGAAGATCGCAACAACTGGGCGCCGCGTATTGGGTTCGCTTACGATGTGTTGGGCAATGGCAAATTGGCTGTGCGCGGCGGCTATGGCGTTTACTACACCCGCGTTGCCGCCATCCCGGCTGTGCAATTAACCACCCAACCGCCGTTTACGATCCTGTCACAAGAGTTCGGCTTCTTCGGCAATAAGAGGTTACAAAACCCGTTCCCGACGCTGCCGCGACAAAGCGAGTTTCCGATTCTCCCTGTGCCTCCTTCGATCACCGGATTTTCTGATGATGGCTCGCCGACCTTCGATGCGCCGCTGTTGAGCGTTACGACCTTCGACCGCAATCTGCGCAATCCCTATATCCAAAACTGGAACCTGACGGCGCAGTATGAACTCTTCCGCAATTGGATCATTGAGGTCGGTTATGTCGGCAGTCGCGGCCTCAAGCTCTATAACACGCAGAACTACGATGCCCTGCTGCGTAACGAAAATAACCCCGGCGCACTTGGAGTGACGACCAACTCTGCTGCCAACCGCGATGCGCGCGTGCCGATCATTGGCTTTGGCGTCGGCGGTCTGACGATCATTTCAAGCACCGCAAATTCGATCTACCACTCCGGTCAGCTTACCGTGACGCATCAACTCTCGAAAGGGCTCTATGTGAAGGGGGCATACACGTGGTCGAAGTCCATTGACAACAACTCTGCTGCCAGCAATTTCGATGTCAGCAACTCTCCGGGGAATCAATATATCGCCGATCTCAATCGCGGAGTCTCTGACTTCAACATCCCGCACCGATTTGTGCTGACTTATGTATGGGAGATACCGAGACCGCGCCAAAAGTACCTCAATGCGATTGCCGGAGGGTGGACGACCAGCGGCCTCCTCACCTACCAAACCGGCTTCCCATTCAATGTCTTTCAGAATGCTTTTCTCAGCGCTCTTTCGGGGACGGGAGGATTGGCGAACCTGGTTGCCGGTTGTAACCCCTATCCAGCAAATCGCGGCATCGATAATTTCCTCAACGCCGCCTGCTTTTCTCCGACTCCCGTCTTGACCGGCGGGACTCAATTCGGCCCGCTTTCACCCTTTGAAGGGCCGGGGGGGCAGTTGTATCGCATCTCTTCTGGCGGCGATGGGCAGTTGATGGGCAATCTCGGTCGTAACGTTTTTCACGGCCCGAATCAGTTTCGGTGGGACGCCGGAATCTATAAGAAGTTCTTCATCCCCGCTTTGGGCGAGTTGACCAACGTTGAGGTGCGAGCCGATTTCTTCAACGTGCTCAACCATCCGATATTCGGCAATCCCTTTGCGACGGCTGATTTTCCGCAGAGCTTCGGCAGAATCTTCAGCACCGCCAATATCGCACGCCAGACGCAGCTACAGTTGAAGTTCAACTTCTGAGCGGCGCGAGCAAGGATGTCTGTTTACTTCTCAAGGGGCAGCAAAAGAGGTGACTGCTTCGGACAGCTTCTTTTGCTCCCTCTTGGGGTCTTGGGGTCAGTCGTCGTCGGCAATCGAGAGGTACATAAATGATCGAACCCCTCAACCCACTTGTGGCGCAAACAACAGGGAAGGACGACGAGTTTCGTGATTGGAGGACGCGATGGCCGCACTAGCGCAGATTGAAGATATACGGCAGCAGGAGACGGACGCTGAAGGTCTTTCCTACTGGAACCATTGGAAGAAGATTGCCTTTCGATTCCTATTTGCCTATTTCGTTTTATACACTCTTCCCGGCCCGCAGCCTCTGTTGCCCTGGGTCGGGGATTTCATCGTGAAAGCCTATACTTCGTTATGGGATGCCATCGTTCCCTGGGTAGGCAAGCATGTTCTGCGAATCGGATATGATATTCCTGTTGCTCTGACCGGCAGCGGCGACCGGGTCTATGATTGGGTTCAGAACCTCTGCTTTCTGGTGTTGGCGGTGATTGCTACAGTGGTCTGGACGGTTGCAGACCGTCGGCGATTCCATTATGAGAGGCCGCGTCAGTGGTTCATTCTTTATCTGCGTTTCGTGTTGGCCAGCGCGATGATCAATTACGGCGCCATCAAGGTCATTCCCGTGCAGATGACGCGCCCAAGTTTGACTCGCCTGATAGAACCGTTTGGCGATTTTTCTCCTCACGGTGTCCTGTGGAGTTTTATGGGGTCGTCTCCGACCTTCACCAGCCTCACCGGAGTCATCGAATTACTGAGCGGCATGTTGCTGATCCTCCCGCGCACAACCCCGTTAGGAGCACTGCTCTCGTTTGCGGCAATGACCCTGGTCTTTTTGCTCAACCTTTGTTACGACGTGCCGGTCAAGCTCTACTCGTTTCACCTCGTTTTGATGTCTGTGCTGCTGCTGGTTCCGCACCTGCGACGATTGGCAAATGTTCTGGTCTTCAATCGAGCAACCGAACCCTATCCCGTCCTTCCGTTACTTCAGCGCGCCAGCCTCAACCGCAGCTTGCTGATTGCGCAAATTGTCTTCGGCGTGTATCTGGTTGGGAGCCACCTGTCAGGCAGCTTTGAGGCTTATCAACTTTACGGGAGTGGGGCTCCGAAACCGCCCTTTTACGGAATCTGGATGGTCGAAGATTTCACCGTCAATGGAGAGTCGAAACCGCCTCTGCTGACCGATCAAACGCGATGGCAACGAGTGATTATCCAATATCCTAACGGGCTGCATATCCAACCCATGAGCGGCCTAAACCAGTCCTATCGCGCTCAACTGGATTGGGAGAATAAGCGATTATCTTTTGGCAGAGTCAACGATAAAGAATGGCAGGCTGAATTTACTTTCGACGCGACTGATTCGAAGCAAGTGAAGCTAAGCGGCGAGATGGACGGCCAGCGAACCGAAGCCCGACTGGTTCGAGTTGATGAATCTCGTTTTACCCTCAACAGCCGAGGCTTTCACTGGGTTCAAGAGACACCTTTTAATCGTTAAGCGGGTGATAATAAGTTCCGCCGCGCAACCGCCATCGGGAGCGACCGGTTTAGGGGAACAGCTACAACCAGGTTTTGAAGCTCCTTAAACTCCGCACCAAATTCAAGCGCGCCGGTGCACAGGCTGTGACGGAGGCGATAGAGGGCGATTGGCGGCGGTATCGCTATGCGTTTGCAATGGGGAGTGTCGGAGATTGCTACGATAACGCGATGTGCGAAATTTTTTTCGCGACGCCGGGATGCGAGCGGTTGAATCATCGCAGCTTCCAGACCATAGAGGAAGCGAAGTTGGAAGGCTTCGATTACATCAAAAGATGTCGCCATACGCGGCGGCGACATTCCGGGATCGGGTATCATTCTCCAGTAAAGTGCGAGAGGCTTTATCAGAGGATGGCTTGATACATCAGTGAGAAACTGCCCGCCAAGCCGGGACAGGCCCAGTTTGCCAGTCAATAAAATCAACTCCAGAAGTTTCTATCGAGCGTGCGATATTGAATCGCTTCGCTGATATGCGGTGATTCTATGCTCTCTTTCCCCTCAAGGTCAGCAAGCGTTCGGCTCACTTTTAGAATTCGGTCATAGGCGCGGGCGGACAGCCCTAATCGAGTTATTGCATTTTCTAACAGCGCTTTTGATGAGGAATCAATAGCGCAATACTTGCGAATCAGTCTGGGGCTCATCTGCGCGTTAGAGAAGATATCCTCTCCGTGCAATCTTTCGAGTTGCATCTGTCTGGCTCGAATGACCCGTTCGCGCACCTCTGCCGATGATTCTGCGGGCGTATCGCTCGCAAGCTCTTTGAATTTGACTGCGGGCACATCTATGTGAATATCTATGCGATCCAGCAACGGGCCGCTAATCTTCGATAGGTAGCGTTGAATTTGCATAGGCGAGCATTTGCATTCGCGTATTGGGCTTCCCCAATATCCGCAGGGGCAAGGGTTCATTGCCGCCGCCAGCATAAAACGCGACGGAAAAGTCAACGACATGGCGGCACGGCTAATGGTGACCTTGCCATCTTCCAGCGGTTGGCGCAAAACTTCGAGCACATTGCGCTCGAACTCCGGCAATTCATCAAGGAATAAGACGCCATTGTGCGCTAGCGACACTTCGCCGGGGCGCGGCGCCGCGCCGCCGCCGATTAAACCGGCATCAGAGATCGTGTGGTGTGGCGCGCGAAACGGGCGCGTCGTCACCAAACCTTGTTGATTGGTCAGCCCTGCGACGCTATGGATGGTCGTGCACTCGATGGCTTCATCAAACTCGAGAGGCGGCAAAATCGTCGGTATGCGTTTGGTCAGCATCGTCTTTCCCGATCCCGGCGAGCCGATGAGAAGAATGTTGTGGCCACCGCTGGTGGCGATTTCCAACGCGCGTTTGGCGTGTTGCTGGCCGCGCACTTCACGAAAATCTTCCGCGTAATGGCTGAGATTGCCGAGCAACGTTTCGGTATCAATTCGCAGAGGCGAGGGCGGTTCATTGCTGGTAATCAGCGTGACGACATCAGTAAGCGAGGTGACGGGATAGACTTCGATGTCACTGACAACGGCGGCTTCTTGTGCGTTTTCTGCGGGCAGGATCAAGCGGCGCAACCGATGCGCGCGCGTTGCCACGGCAATCGGCAGAGCACCCTTGATTGGGCGCACGCGACCGTCGAGCGAGAGTTCTCCGACGATCAAGGTGTCGGGCAACGCATCGCGCCGTAAGTCGCCGTTTGCGCCGAGTATGCCGATGGCGATGGGCAGATCGAAACTCGATCCCGCTTTCTTGACATCGGCAGGCGCGAGATTGACTGTGACGCGGTGAATGGGAAAAAAGAAAGCACAATTATTGATGGCGGCGCGGATGCGTTCGCGGCTTTCGCGCACAGCAGCATCGGGTAAACCGACCATCGTAAATGACGGCGCAAGACTATCACCGGCGCGTGGCGTGAGATCAATCTCTACATCAACCAAAAAGGCATCAATGCCGAAGACCGCCGCACTCAGCGTTTTGAAGAGCATGAAGTTTCCTCAACGAGTGAAGTGAATGCGGGGAAGGAAATCGTCCAACAAGATAAGCCGGTAAAACGCTGTTGCGCAAGCCGGAATTGCTCTGCGCTTCTCTCTGTCTTCGGCGGGCTGCTATCATAGGCGACGACAGGGCAAGCACGTCACGCGCAAGAGGTTGACAACGATGAAAGGATTTTTCGACGCGATCATCTCGATAGCGGTAATCGGCGGCATCTTGGTGGGCAGCGCCATTCTCACCAACCTCTATGCCAAGAAGATGTACGACCAATGTTCGTCTTGCCATTCGCTCAACGCCAAACGCCGCACCCATTGCCGCGTCTGCGGTCACGCTCTACGTGAAGATCAAGAAGGCTGAGCCGTAGCCTTTTCCCATCGGCAACTGTGACACATCATTCTCTGCAATCTCTTTACGGCTTCATAGCGGCTCAATGCAGCGGCTTTCGATACCACCCCACAGAGAGTTGCTACCGGCGCGGGCGGGAGAGGTAAGCCTTTCATTCGCACAATTCTTCGCTGACTCGGTCAAGGTCGGGTTTCGTGATATAACGCTCGATTTCATCCGCTAACACGGTGGCTAGATCGAGAAGCAGTTCGACAGTCTTAATTTTTTCTTCTGCCGATAGCAGGTGGCGGCGATTCTCTAAATGAAAAAGGAATTGATCTAAAAAGTAGTCTGTGCCCCGACCATAAGCCAGTTCGCAAAGGCGCGGATAATAGTAACGGTAGCCTTCGGGGGTGATAAAGCAGAACGCATCCCATGCCGGATTGGTGACAACTGATACGGGCAGCGTTCTACGCTCGTATCGCTTCAAGGTGTTGTTGTGATCGTCACACTCTTCGCAGTGCTGGTAATTGGTGAACTCTTCCGGTCGCTGGTCACGCGCAAAGAGTTCATAAAGCTCTTCGATCAATTTCGCCATTGCCCGCACAGTATATCGCCTTCTGCATCGTCGCTACAGACAAACCTCGCTGGGTTGCTCAAGCTCTCAATGCAGCGAGGTCTGTTCTGTGCGCCTCTCATTCATAGCGTAGCGCGTGCATCGGGTCTACTTTGGTGGCTCGAAAAGCCGGGATGCAGGTTGCCAATATGGCGACGAAGGACAATAGAAGCGGCGTGCCGATGAAGGTCAGCAGATCCGTTGCCGTTACTCCGAAGAGCAGACTGGCCATCCAACGCGTAATGATGAAAGAGATGCCAACGCCGATTGCAATGCCAATGGCTGTCAGCAGCAAACCGCGACCGACGACTAGCCGCATCACCCGACTGCGACTAGCGCCGAGCGCCATGCGAATGCCGATTTCATGCGTGCGTTGGCTGACGGAATAACTCATCACCCCATAAATTCCGATGGCGGCCAAGAGCATGGCAACGGCAGCGAAGACCGACAGAAAGTAGGTTGAAAATCGCTGCTGCGCCATCGAGTTGTAGATGACCTGTTCTAAGGTTTGCACGCGGTAGATAGGTTGATCGGCATCAACGGAACGAATGGCCTGGCGCACCGATGCAACGATGTCGGTTGACTTCGTCTCCGTGCGCACGATCAGATACATGTTCGGTTGCCCGCGTTGCGCCATGGGAAAGTAGTATTGCTCTTTGGTCTTGCCATCGAGGCCGTACTGTTTGACGTGCGCCACAACACCGACGATCTGTCGCCAATTGAGTTGATCGCCATTGCTGTCAAAGAAGGCAGCGATGCGTTTGCCAAGCGGGTTCTCATTGGCGAAGTATTTGGCTGCCAGCACATCGTCAATGATGGCAACCGGCAGAGAGTCTTTCGTGTCCTGTTCGTTGAAGAAGCGGCCTTGTAGAAGGCGAATTCCCATGGCGCGAAAATAATCCGGGCTAACCGAACGCGGGTCGCCATGCGGTGACGGCTCCCCTTGCTGAACTTGTAACCCTTCGACGGCATAGGAAGCATTGTTATTGTTTTGGCTCATCGGAATGTTGCTGCCAACTCCCACGTGCTGCACGCCCGGTAAGGGGGCAACCCGTTCGAGAATCTGTTCAAAGAAGACTGCCTGTTGTGCGCGTTCCGGATATTTGGTTCGCGATAAGGTCAATTGCATGACGACGGAGTTTTGCGGATTGAAACCGGGATCAACCGTCTGTAAGCGTGTGAAACTGCGAATCAGCAGACCGGAACAGATCAACAAAAACAGGGCGATGGCGATTTCCGCAACTACGAAAGCATTCAAAACGCGATGGCTTCGTCCGCCTGACCCCGCGCCTTTGCCGCTCTCTTTGAGCGTCTCATTCAAATCCAATTTTGACGATTGCAGCGCCGGAATCAGCCCGAACCCGATGCCTGTAAGCATCGCAACCGCAAAGGTGAAGAGCAAGACGCGACCGTCAATGCCAATGGTGCTCCAACCGATGATGAACTGCGAGATATCGGGCGGAATCCCGGCAATCAATAACCGTACCCCGCCGAATGCCAAGGCCAACCCGCAGGCCCCGCCGACGAATGCCAGCAATACGCTCTCCGTCAATAACTGGCGAATGACGCGCACTCGACTGGCTCCCAGAGCCGCACGCACGGCCATCTCTTTTTGCCGCCAAGCGGCGCGCGCCAGTAACAGGTTCGCGACATTGGCACACGCGATCAGCAAGACGCAGCCGACGGCGACGGCAAGAATCAACAACCCGGGACGAATGTCGCCGACGAATTGCTCGCGCAGCGGAACCAGAGAAATGCCCCAATCGGCTGTATAGAAGTCTTGTCGTAGGCGTTCGGCTACGCCATTCATTTCGGCCTGCGCTTGCTCGAAACTCACACCCGCTTTGCGGCGCGCCAAGCCGAGTAAGAACTCGTTGCCGTGATTGTCCGGCGTCATCTGTTGCGGCGTGAAGGTGATGGGCGACCACAGATCAACATCAGCGAAAAATTTGAACCCGGCAGGCATCACGCCTACGACGTTGTATTGATTGCCGTCGAGCGTTATCGTCTTGTCGGTCACCGAAGGGTCAGCGCCGAATGCGCGATTCCAGAAGGCATAGCTGAGCAGCACAACGCGATTCTTACCGGCCTCTTCCTCTTCGGCAAAGAAGGTGCGACCGAGCAGCGGCTCGACGCCGAGTGTGGTGGTGAAGTTTGCCGAGACCCGCCCTCCTTGCAAGCGTTCCGGTTCGCCGCTGCCTGTCATATTTACGCTCCACTGCGAGGCGACGGCCACCTGTTCGAAAACGGCGGCGTTGGTTTTATATTCGATGTAAGAAGGCACGGACAGCGACGCGCGTTCCAGATTGCTGCTCGGATAGCTGTGCCAAATCATGTTCAGTTGATCGGGGTTTTTGTATGGCAGTGGATTGAGCAGCACCGCATTAATGACGCTAAAGATCGCCGTGTTAGCGCCGATGCCGAGCGCTAACGCGAGGATGGCAATCAGCGTAAAGCCGGGATTTTTCGCCAGCATGCGAATACCATAACGCAAGTCTTGAAACAGGTTTTCCATAATTCACTCCATCACCATTAGGGGGAAGGGACGAAAGGAAAGGGGTTCGGGAAAGGGAGAGGGGAATGGCCAATTCGGCGCTCTATTGTCCTTACCCGTTTCCCTAGCGGTTCTCTGTTCCCGGCAACCTTTCGTTAAGCAACTTTGACCTTTTCTTCGACCACGCGACCATCAAATAGGTGAATAGTGCGGTCGGCAAAGCGCGCGTACCGTTCGTCGTGGGTGACGATGCAGATGGTCGCGCCGTTGCAATGTAGGTCTTGTAAGAGTTCCATTACCGATTCGCCGTTGGCGGAATCGAGGTTGCCGGTTGGCTCATCTGCTAAGAGGATGACCGGCTCACCCGCCACTGCGCGGGCGACGGCGACGCGCTGCTGTTGTCCGCCGGAGAGTTGACTTGGCAGGTGTTTGGCGCGATGCGCCATGTTGACTTTTTCAAGCGCCTCGCGGACGCGCTGTTTGCGTTCGCTGGAACTCATGCCGCGATAGGTGAGCGGCAATTCGACATTTTCATAGACGGTGAGGTCGCCAATCAGGTTGAAGCTCTGAAAGATGAATCCGACTTCGCGGTTGCGCGTTGTGGCGCGGGCGCTAGCGGGAAGGTCGGCTACTGGCGCACCATTGAGCCAGTAGTTGCCGTCGCTTGGCGTATCGAGCAGGCCGAGAATTGAAAGCAAGGTGGATTTACCGCAGCCCGAGGGGCCGGAAATGGAAATAAAGTCGCCTCGGTTGATGTCGAGATGAACACCGGCCAAGGCATGGGTCTCGATTTCATCGGTGTAAAACACTTTGGTTACGCCTTCCAAACGGATCAAAGAGTCAGAATACGCGCTCATACACGGCCTCCTAAAAAAGTTGAGGGCAATCTGATTGGCGAATCGCTATACCCCTTTCAATGCCATTACGTTCCGCCTTTTTGTTCAGAGTGCAAAGAATTTGTTGCTTACCTTTCTGATACAACTTTCCGCTCTGTGAGTGGGTTGGCCGCGAAAAAGGTTTCGAAGAATGTTGTGAAAGTTGTTAATTTTCTGTGGAAGGATGAGAATTAGGAAAGGCCGTGTGGGACGAACTGCCAGCGGGAGGGAAGCGGTCGGCAAAATAGTTTTTACAAATTTGCAACTTTCGGAGCGCGGCGGCCACTTACTGGTTGAACTGAGTCGGGAAGGTGGCAGATGATAGAGGCCGTAAGCCTTGCGCGACAGCCGAACGGGCGCGCTGAAACGCGAATGAATACCAGCAGAGACATCATCGAGCGCGCGCGCTGCGGCGACGACGAAGCTTTTCGCATGATCTTTGACCGCTATGCTCGTCCTGTCATCAGTTTCATTTATGATATGGTCAATCAACGCGAATTGGCCGAAGAGTTGACGCAAGAAACCTTCGTTCGCGCCTATCGTAGCCTGCGTTCGCTACGCGATGACACCAAACTCTCGACTTGGTTGTTTGGCATTGCCAAAAATGTGGCGCGGGAGTCCTTACGCCAGCGCATCAAAGATGATGCTCGCATAGAAATTGATGATGAGCGCATCATGGAGATGAAAGACAGCGATTTGACCCCCGATAATCGGTTATTGAGCAAAGAACTCAACGGAGTGATCCAATCGGCGCTCGGCGAACTGGACGAAGATAAGCGGCTGGTCTTTACGCTCAAGGTATTTCAACAACGTAGCTATGAGGAGATTGCCGAAATCACGGGCTTTTCGATTCCCAAATTGAAGACCGATCTGCATCGCGCCCGCACCGAAATGCGGCGACGCATCAGCCCGTATCTGGGGGTTGGTTATGAAGTGTGAAGATTGCGAAGTTTTATTGGAAGAATTTTACGACGGCGAGTTGGATAGCCACCAAGCCCGAACCGTCGAAACCCACTTGGCAACCTGTGCTTCCTGCGCCTGTATGGGCGAAGCCCTGCAACAGGAGCAAGCCATCTATGCGCGCTATCAGCGCGACATCGAGGTGACACCGGTATTGTGGGCGGGCATCGAAGCGCGCATTCGAAAAGAAGAGGTCGTGCCCTCGTTGGGCATCGTCGAACGTCTGCGGAGTTTCTTCGCTTCAGTCTTTCATGCGCCGCGCTTGAGCTTTGCCTACACGGCTCTGTTGGTCGTACTGGCCATCGGCGCAACGGTTGCCATCATGAAGTATGTGAACACCCGCGAGACCAGCCCAATAATTGTCGGAACGCCGAATGCTTCGCCTTCGAACGGCAGTCCAACTGAGTCGGCGGCGACTAATGCGCCTGCCAATCCGAACACCCCAATAGATCAACCCGGCTCGACGCCTGCGCCGGTTCCGCCATCAGTGATTGCGGAAAATAAAGCGCCACGCCTTCAACCGGCGCGCGGGACGGTAAATCAATCGGCGGCCAAACCGACGCCGGAACAGTTGATTCGTGAAGCGGAGCAAAAATACCTGGCTGCCATCGCGATTCTGTCACGCGATGTCAATCGCAAGCGTTCTGAACTTGACCCCATCACCGTTGCGCGCTTTGATAACGCACTGGCGGCAGTAGACCGCACCATTCAAGAGACCAAGAAAGCGGTGCGCCAAAACCCCAACGATCCGGTTGCCTTACAGTACATGCTGTCGGCTTATGCGAAGAAGGTAGATGTGTTGCGGGAATTGGCGGAAAATTAATTTTGTACGGTCGGACGCGCAGGCAGTTGATCTGCACGGCGTTCGCAATTTTTGAAAGTGCCCAAAGTGACATGCAGAATCTTATGAAGTCAAACAGTGCAATCCGTAAGCTGCGCCGATTATGGCTATGCGGCGGCCTGCTGATTTGCGCGCCGCTCGTCGTTGCCCAGTCGTTGGCCGATTCGCACAGCGAGTCTCCAGCCGACGCGGAATTCAAGCTGGCGCGCGGCGGCAGAGTCACGATCAGCAATACTTCTGGCCGCATCACCGTGACTGGATGGGAGCGCGACACCATCGAAGCGACAGCAACGCAGGAAGATGATGCGCGAGCCGTGCGCGTCGCCATCACCGGCGATGCTCAACGCGCTCGCGTCGAGATCGAACGAAACAGCCAGCGCGAATGGGGTGGCGGGCGCGAAATCCATTTGACTGTCCGGCTGCCGCGGTATGCAGAGCTTGAATCTGTGCAGTTGCGCGATGGCGAGATTGAAGTGAGAAATATGGAAGGCGCAGCTTCGATTACCGGTAGCAATGTCGAATTGCTAGCTGAGCAGATCGGCACGCTGCGTGTTTCGCTGCGCAACGGCAGCGCCATCATTCGCAATATCAAAGGCAATCTGAGTGCCCATACAATGAACGGTGAAATGGAAATCTCTGATGTCGCAGGCACAATCAATGTGACGACATTCAATGGCGATCTGCATATCAAAAATGCCAACGGCGATGTGACCGCCAATTCGACCTCCGGTGAAGTCAGTGTGGAGTGCGCCAAAGGACGCGTTGAAGTGCATTGCGTCAGCGGCTCGGTCGAGATTTCGGGAGTCGGCGGCAACGTCGAAGCGGATTCGACAAGCGGCGAAGTCACCTTCAAAGGCCGCATTCGGGAAGATGGCCGCTATCGGTTAAAGAGCCTATCAGGCGAGGTGACTATGTATGTGCAGGCGGATGCGCCGGGGTTTACCGCGCAACTGGCTTCTTATAGTGGCGAGATTGAGACCGATTTTCAGTTGCGACTGGATGGCGCTGTACAAGGGCCGATCAATCGCCGCGTCACCGGGCGCTATGGCAACGGGCAAGCGCAAATCGTTTTGGATTCGTTCAGCGGCGCAGCTCGCATCTTAAAAGCGCCTGCGGCGATGCTGAACCAATGCAAATGATTTGTCCCCCACCGGCAAGAGAGTTTTGGGGATGAAAACGGAGAACGGAGAAAGGAGACAAGAAAGATAATGAAGAAATTTATGACAATTCTGTTTGTCATGGCGTTGATGGCGGTTCCGGCGTGGCCGACATCGGCGCAGGATCGAGGTCGGGAGCGAGATCGGGATGATTGGGCTAACGATTTGCCCGAACGCGATGAGTTTCGCAAGACCTTCGAATTGAGCAGCGGCTCACGCGTCGAGCTGAGTGGCATCAATGGCTCGGTTGACATCGAAACCTCAGACACCACGGTTGCCGAAGTCCATGTCGTGCGTTCGGCGCGCAAACGCGAAGACTTGGAGTTTCAGAAGATCATCGTCGAGCAGACTGCCGAAGGGCTGATCGTGCGCGGCGAGAAGGATAAACGACGCAATCGCGATGAGTGGGGCGGCCATCGAGAAGTGCGCCAACGCGTTTCGATGAAGATTCCCCGCAATGTCAACTTCGCCGCCAACGGCATCAACGGCAGAGTGCGCGCCGGAGAGATTGATGGCACGCTTGACATCAATGGCGTCAATGGCAGCGTTACAGTTGAACAGGCCATCGGCTATGCACGCATCAACGGCGTCAACGGACGGGTCAATGTAATGATCGCGCAACTCAGTGATCGAGGCATTGACGTACACGGCATCAACGGTGGAGTCGAATTGCGCTTCCGCGATGATTTGCATGCCGACCTCGACGTCAGCGGTTGCAATGGCAGCGTCTACCCGGATGTTCCGAATGTAACGATGATGGGCAAAATTTCGCGTGATAATTTCCGCGCTAAAATCGGTGCTGGCGGCCCGCGCATCACCGTCAGCGGCGTCAACGGGCGCGTGCGTTTGACGCGCGGCGGATCAGCTCAATAGACAGTTCATTTTGGTGACCCCGACTTCGACAAGTAACGAGTCGCGCGAAGTGATGTAAGGATGGGTGATGGCCGAAGCGCAGAGATGTCCTTCTTCGGTTCATCAGGATTCATTCCTTCTTCTGCGAGGCTCGGTGCTTGTCGCTTTTCATTTTTTGTTGTTGAACTGTTTTGCTGGCGCGCTCGTACGCAGAAGTAATACCGAATTGCTCAACAAAATGAGAAAACACTGTTGAGAGGCGGTCTTTGACCGCCGTTACCGAAGGCCAGGGAGGCGGTCAGAGACCGCCTTTCAACCTTCTCAGATTGATTCGCAACTCGGTATAACTCCACACAATTCGGTTCGGAAAGGAGAAGCAAGAATGCTTCGAGTACGTGTTCTGCTCACGATCACCGTGTTTATTTGCGTCGCCCTGCATCCGTTGCGCGCAAGCTATTTGGTTGGCGAGGCCAACGGTGATAGCGATTCTTACCAAGCGATGGTTCGCCAAGCGGAAGCCAAGATGCTTGCCCAAGAATGGGCAAACGCGGCAGCTTTGTGGCAGCGGGCGACGGAGATGAATCCCCATTTCGGTAGCAACTGGACGCAACTGGCAACCGCGCAGTATCGCGCTGGCAACTACGCAAAAGCCATTGCTGCTTATGAGATGGTCTATGAACTGGGTGTCGGCTATCCCTTTAACGCGCTCTACAATATCGCCCGTTGTCACGCACGCATGGGCGATAAAGAGAAGGCTTTGCGCTATCTGGAACGCGCTCTGGAAGCTGGTTTTCGTAATCTGCGTAGCGTACAGACCGATGACGACCTCAAGGTTTTACACGATGATGTGCGCTTCAAAAAACTTGCAGCCATCGTAGACACCGGCAAGATGACGCGCATTGAAGGTTGGCGCTACGACCTATGGTTGCTGGCGCGCGAACTCCAGCGTTTGCATTACGACCCCTATCGTCAAGTCTCAAAGCCCGTCTTTGAAGCCTATGTCAACAAACTTCATAACGACATTTCCAAACTCAGCGATCATCAGATCGAAGTGGGGTTGATGAAGTTGGCGCGCCTGGCGGGCGACGGACACACTGGAATCGCTCCGCTCTATGCGATGCAGGCTTCGCGCAAAGCCGTCCCGGTGCAGTTCTATCTCTTCACCGAAGGGCTGTTCATTATTGCGGCTAGCCCCAAGTATGCTGATCTGGTCGGCGCGCAGGTCCTCGGCATCGGCACGCACACGGTTGACCAAGCCCTAGCAGGTCTCGACCCGATCATCAGTCAGGATAACAAGATGTGGCCGAAGCTGATCGCGCCAGGTCGCCTGATCTATCCGCAACTCCTCAACGGCTTGGGATTGCTGCCGCAAGCGGACGCCCTACCGCTGACCATTAAAGATGCAGCGGGCAACACGCGTTCGGTAACTCTCCCGGTGGAATCGGGCGGCACTAGCCCCGATTGGCCGACGGCGCGTAAGGATTCTCCCAACCCCGAACCACTCTACTTGAAGAAGCGCCAAGAAGCCTATTGGTTTGAATATCTGTCCGAGTCAAAGACCGTCTTTTTCCAATACAACCAAGTGCGAAGTGATGTAAAAGAGCCGCTCGATAAATTCTGTGAGCGACTCTTTCAATTCATCAACGACAATGCAGTTGAGCGATTAGTGATTGATATGCGATGGAACGGCGGCGGCAACAACTTCTTGAACAAGCCGCTCATCAACGGTTTGATTCGTACCGATAAGATCAATCAGCGCGGCAAGCTATTTGTCATCGTCGGTCGCAACACCTTTTCGGCAGCGATGTGCGGAGCCACGCAGATTGAACGCTACAGCAACGCCATCTTTGTCGGCGAACCGACCGGTTCAAGCCCAAACTTCATCGGCGAATCGATAGGCGTGAATTTGCCCTATAGCAAAATGTCAGGCAGCGTCTCTGATCTCTATTGGCAAAATTCGGTTGCGATGGATTATCGCACCTGGATTGCGCCGCAGATTTACGCACCGCCGTCATTTGCTCTCTATCGCCTGAATCGTGACCCGGCGATGGAAGCGATCATGGCCTATCAGGCGGAGTGACGGGCTACAGGCTGAAGGTCGAAGGTTGTAGGTCGAAAGTCGAAGCCTGGATGAAGAGAGGACTACAGGTTGAAGACTAGACTTAGCAACTTAATCAGTAACTTTTGACCTTCGGCCTGAATTCGATAGGCTTGGTACGCTGGAAATTTGTAAAACTTTTAGGGAACATAATTGAGGCGGGTTCGTCTAATAAGGGAGCATCAGACAGGAATGACTGTCTTACCCCCCAACCAGTGGATGCTCAATATTCCTTCGTAAGGCAGAGGTAGATGGGACGACGATTCATCGGGATGGCTGCGCTATTGATCTTGCTTGGTGGAGTGAGCGCACACGCCGCACAATCATTCACTGCGCCGCTGAAACCGGTGGCTGCCAACGCGACCGATGCGAAACCGACGGCCATGAAGAATGGCGTCGCCGTGCCCATCGAAAAGACACAGCCAGTGCGAATTCCGCGATTTGCCGAACCTCCTATCATTGATGGCAAACTCGACGAATCGCTGTGGCAATCGGCGGCGACCTTCAAAGACTTTTATCAAATCAACCCCGGCGATAACCTCGCCCCGTCACGGCACAGCGAATTGATGATGGGCTACGATGGCAAGTATCTCTATCTAGCCTTTCGCGCTTACGATGAACGCGACAAGATTCGCGCCACTGTCAGCCAGCGCGATAACGTGTTTGGCGATGATAACTTTCGCGTCTACTTTGACACCTTCAACGATCAGCGTCGCGCCTATGTTTTGGGGTTCAACCCCTTCGGCATTCAGCAAGACGGCATTTTGACAGAAGGGCAGGGAACGGATTTCAATGTAGACATTGTGATGGAGTCAAAAGGGCTGATTGGGGATGATAGTTGGACGGTCGAAGTCAAAATCCCTTTCAAATCCCTACGCTATCAAGTGGGCAAAGGCAAACTGTGGGGATTCAACGTCTGGCGCAACATTGATCGCTTCAACGACGAGATGGATTCGTGGCTGCCGGTATCGCGCGATACGGTCGGCACGCTCAATCAATTCGGTCACATCACCGGCTTCGAAGACCTCGAAATGGAGCGCACCTTCGAAGTGATTCCGAGCCTCACCGTTTCCGAAACCGGCAGGCGCGTGAGCGCGTTTCGCGCCACCATGACACTGCCCGCGCTACAAGACCCCGGTCGCATCGTCAATCAACCCATTGACGCGGATTACGGGTTGACTTTGAAATTTGGCATCACGCCGAACATTACACTGGATGCTGCGTTCAATCCCGATTTCGCCCAGGTCGAAGCCGATGCGCCGGTCATCACCGCCAATCAACGCTTTCCGATCTTCTTCAGCGAAAAGCGTCCCTTCTTTTTAGAAGGCATAGAGATTTTTCAAACTCCCATTCGCGCCCTGCACACGCGCGCAATCGTTGATCCCGATTACGCCGTCAAACTGAGTGGCAAACAAGGGCGTACAACTTTTGGCGCTATTCTGGCTTCGGACAACGCTCCCGGCAATTTCTCTGAAGAGGAGGTCCACGACCCTGATATTTTCCCTGCCATTGCGCGCTTCGTTGACAAAAACGCCTATATCGGCGTCTTGCGCTTGAAGCGCGATATTGGCAAGGAGTCGAACATCGGTTTGCTGGCTACTAGCTATAACTTTATTGAACGCCATAATCATCTGGCAGGTATTGATGGCCGCTTTCGCTTGGATACGCAGACGACCTTGAATTTTCAGGCTCTCGCCACCCATTCGCGGCGTCCCTTTTATGAGCCGGAAGAGGATGCCGAGATTTATCGCACTGGTAATGGCGCGACCTATTTCTGGAGTTTCGACCACTCGGAACGCCATCACGGCTGGTCGGCTTCGGGCAGAGGTACGACCAGCGATTACCGCGCTGATGTCGGCTTCAATCAGCGTACCGATACCTATTCGAATAACCTGAATTATCGCTATCGCTCCGAACCGAACCCGAAAGCTACGCTCATCGGCTGGAACAGTTTTAATAATTTCTACATGGTCTATGACAGTCAGGGGCGGTCACTAGGGATGGGCGGCGAAACGAATCTGAGCATAAACCTCGCTAAGCAAAGCGGCTTTGAAGGCGGGCTGTACAAGAACTACGAGCGGGTGTTCGAAGAAGAGTTTGGCGCGCAGCGCAGCGCGACGCGCAGCGGAGCCTTTTTGGGGGAGCCGGAACGCTCGGTCAGCCCCATCGGATTCTATTCCGGTTTTTGGACAAACCCGTCGCAGAAGTATTCAGCCTCGGCATTTTTCGGGCGCGCCTGGCGGGAGTTCGATTTTGATTTCGGAGCCGGGCCGCGTTATCCGCGCGTCAGCCCGGCTGCGCTCGCCGACCCGAATGCCCCGCTCGATCCCGGCGCGGCTAATTCATGGAACTTCAACGCGAATTTCACCTATCAACCGACAACCGCCTTTTCAGCGAGCATGCGCTACCGTCACAATGAATTGACGCGCAGGGACACCGGACGCACAGTCTTTACGAGCAACATCTATTCGCTCTATACCAAGTATCAATTCACGCGCTTCACCTATGCGCGTGCCGTGCTCGATTACGATACCTTGAGTTCGACGGTGCGAGGGCAGTACTTGTTCGGCTGGACGCCCAATCCGGGCACCTCGTTTTATGCGGGTTATAATGACCTATTCAATTACAATGGTTTCAGCCATCTGACCGGACAGTTGGAACCGGGCTTTCGCCTGCAAGGACGCACCTTCTTCATCAAAGCCTCTT
>CAYXVU010000097.1:0-21115 GCA_964468725.1 uncultured Clostridia bacterium | reverse complement strand
ATGCTTGGGAGGCTGGCTCGGCTTTGAACCTTTTCAGACCGTTTCTTAGATAGACTCACCTTAAAGTTTCATTCCATCAGAAACCGAGAGGTGAGATGATGGCAAGTTCTTCATTTGCCCTTATTGATGTCTTAGCTGAGATTCTCGACTTTCGCCAATCACAAGGCAATCGTTACTCGTTGACTGCGGTTTTTTCCCTCGCCGTTGCTGCCATTCTCTGCAGCTATAAAAGCTACTCCGCTATCACCGAATGAGAGCGCAACTATGACCAGCCCCTGCTGGCCGCTCTCGGTTTTACCACCTGTCACACTCTCTGTGTCGTTGTTGGCAATAGCGTGGTAATGAGCAGCAAAAGCTCTGGCTGATGAGGCCAAAGACTTTATTCTACAGACTGGGTTCACCACATTTGATAACCGTGATGCTGAGAAGAGTATTTGACTCTCAACCCCGCACCTCAGCCGTAGCGTAGTGCCACGAGTGGATCCACTTTCGTCGCTCGCCGCGCCGGAACGTAGCAGGCAATAAAGGCCACTCCGATTAGCAGCGCCGTGATGAGGGAGAAGGTCAGAGGGTCGGTCTCGCTCACGCCGAAAAGCAGCGCCGCCATTAAGCGAGTCAACCCCAACGCCGCTACTAATCCGATGCCGACGCCGATCAGGGTCAACCGCATGCCTTGCCCGACGATCATGCGCATTACGCTAGTAGCCTGCGCGCCGAGCGCCATGCGGATGCCAATCTCGTTGGTGCGTTGTGTGACGGCGTAGGACATCACGCCGTAGATGCCGATCAACGCCAATACCAAAGCCAATCCTGCAAACAATCCGATCAGCGTCAGGTTCAAGCGATCCGGCGCCATCACTTTGGCGCGCAAATCGGCCATCGTGCTGACATAGGAGACCGGCAAGCTGGCATCCATCTTCAATACTTCGGAGCGCACGGCGGCAACCAGTTGTTCCGGCTCTTCTTGTGTTGTGCGTAGTGTAAACAAAGCGCCGGAATTCGTAACCTGCAAAGCGGAGAAATATCCTTGCACAAATGGCGAATCTTCGCGCAAGCCTTCAACCTTAACGCGCCCGACGACGCCGATGACCGTCAATAACGGATCGTCAGGGTTTATCCCCCAGCGCACGTGTTTGCCGAGCGCTTCACCCTCCGGCCAATAGCGTTTGGCAAACTCTTCATCAATGATGATGGCGGTGACGCCGACGGAGAACTGCCGATCCTCATCCAATCCGCTCAGGTCACGACTTCGCAAATGAGCGCGGTTGTCGCGCTCATCGAACCAGCGACCCGCAAGCAACGGAATGCCCAGGGTGCGAAAATAATCGGGCGAAGCCGAACAGGCTTCCATCGAGGGCGTTTCGCTAGGCGGCGGAATGGGCTGACCTTCGATGGTGAAACTGGTTTGCCAGCCGTTATTGCCCAACGGCAACCCGGATGAGTAAGAGGCCGATTGTACGCCCGGCAGGGTTGCAAGGGTTTGTTGCAACTGCTGGAAGAAGGCAATCTGTTGTTCAGGCGTTTTGTACTTGCGCTGCGGCAAAGAGAGGCTGAAGGTCAGCAGACGGTCGTAATTGAATCCTGGATGAACTTGCAAAAGCTGTGCGAAGCTGCGAATCAGCAGCCCCGCGCCGACCAACAGCACCAGCGTTAAGGCGACTTCGGCCACCACCAACGCATTGCGTAACCACGAACGCCCGCCTGCGATGCTGCGCCCTGACTCTTTGAGCGCCGCTTGCGCTTGTGTGCGTCCGGCTCGCCAAGCCGGAACCAAGCCGAACAGGATGCCCGTCAACATGGCCACCGCGCCGGTAAAGCCCATCACCGCGCCATCAATACCGATTTCGGCAGCGCGCGGAATGTTATCAGCGCTAATGGCCAGAATCATATCCACCATCCATTGCGCCAACAGCAGAGCGGGCAGACTGCCAAGCAAAGCCAGTAGCACGCTCTCCGTAAGCAGTTGGCGCACAATGCGCCAGCAGCTTGCCCCGAGCGCTACGCGCACAGCAACTTCGCGTTGTCGCGCCGCCGCCCGCGCCAGCAAGAGATTCGCTACGTTTGCACAGGCGATCAGCAAGACAAAGCCAACGGCTGCCAACAACACCCACAACGCCGTACTCACATCGCCGACCAGGCGATCTTTAAGAGGATCAATCACCACCGTGTTGCCTTCATTGGAGGTCGGGTATTGCTCGCTCAATCGTGCGGCAATGGTGTTGAGTTCGGCACGCGCTTGCTCGAGATCAACCCCCGCACGAAGTCGCGCAATGCCGCGCAAGCCTGGATGATTGCCGCGCGATTTCCACGGCCCCTCATCGGCGCGCAAGCCAACCGGAATCCACATCTCTACGCCGGTCGGATACTGATACTCTTTCGGCATCACGCCGATGACCGTGTAGCTGCGGTCATTGAGCGTGATCGGTTGATTGAGAATCCCCGCATCGCCGCCAAAACGGCGTTGCCATAGCCCGTGACTGAGCACCACCACAGGGGTAGCGTCCGGTTTGTCGTCGTCGCTCGTGTAGACGCGACCGAGCGCCGGTTGGACGCGCAACACGCTGAACAGATCGGCAGAAGCTTGCGCGGCTCGCACCTCTTCCGGTTCGCCCGCGTCGGTCAGCGTCAATCTGGGACGATTGTAGACCGCCATGCCTTCGAATACTGTCTGCCCGGCGCGCCAGTCGAGGAAGTTCGGATAGGCAATAGACATCTCGCCGAAGGTCGCACCTTTTTCGGTGAAAAAGACCAGGCGGTCGGCTTCTTCATAGGGCAGCGAGCGTAACAGCACCGCATTGACGACGCTGAAAATCGCCGTGTTCGCTCCAATGCCTAAGCTGAGCGTCAACACGGCGATCAGCGAAAAACCCGGATGCTTGACCAACATGCGTGCGCCATAACGCACATCTTGCCAAAGTGTTTGCATAAGCTTCTCCATTCGTGATTGGTGACCGAGAAGGGAAACGGAGAACGGACAAAAGGGAAAATGGCCACCCGATGGCCTCCCCTCTTCTCCTGATTCCTTCGTTTACCTGCCACTTCATTCATAACGTAGCGCGACCATCGGGTCTACTTTCGTCGCCCGCCACTCCGGGATCGCACAGGCGATCAAGGCTACCCCCAATAAGAGAGCAGCTATCGCAATAAAGGTGAGCGGGTCGCTGGCGCTGACAGCAAACAGCAGTCGCTCCATGATTCGCGTGACGGCAAAGGCTCCGGCCAATCCCAAGGCGATGCCGAGCAAAGCCGGTCGCAAACCTTGCCAGATGACCAAACGCCAGACCTGACGGGTTTGCGCGCCCAATGCCATCCGCACCCCGATTTCATGGGTGCGCTGTGCGACTGTATAGGCTATCACTCCGTAAATCCCGACCGCGCCCAAGCCCAACGCCAGCAATGCGAAACCCGCAAAGAGTGAGGTTTGAAATCGCGGTTGCAAGCGCGCACTGGCAAGCAATTCGTCCATCGCTTTGACTTGCGAAATGACAAAATTGGGCTCGGTGTCGCGCGCTTCTCGTTGCACAACGGCGGCCAGATTCACTGGCTCTGCCAACGTTCGAACCGCCAGATGAAAAGCCTGCTGCACGCCCCCGCGTCCATAACTGATGGCGTGCTGTCGCAGCGGAATGAAGGCCTCCTGATTGGGATCGGCGTCGAGGGCGTGATTCTTTGCATCAGCAACAACGCCGACAATCGTCAGGTAGCGCGTCGTGGCTTGATCGGGTGGGCCATCAAGATAACGGAAGCGTTTGCCTACAGGATTTTCGCCCGGCCATTGATTGCGCGCCAAGGTTTCGTTAATGATGGTCACCGGCAGCGCACCTTCCTGATCGCCATCTGTAAACCCTCGTCCCTGCGTCAACCGCATGCCCATGGTGTGAAAATAATCTGTACTGACAGTGCGGAAATCAACGCTCATATGTGTCAGTCGGTTCATATCCAATTGCCGACCTTCTATCTCGATAACCGTGTCGTTATTGCTGGTTAGCGGTAAGGGATCGGTGACCGCAGCCGAAGCAACGCCGGGCAGCGATTGCAGACGAGTCAACAACTTTTCATACAACCCGGCGACCTGTTGATTGTCCGCATAAGCAGAGCCGGGCGGCGTCAGGCGCAGGGTTAGCAAATGGTCGGCGCGAAATCCCATCTCGACGTTCTGCAATTTCCAAAAGCTCCGCGCCAACAGACCGGCGGCAACCAATAACACGACGGCCAGGGCCGTCTCCGTCACCACCAAAGCCTGCCGCAAGCGACTGCGTCCCGGCAATCCTGTCGTGCGCCCGCTCTCCTTCAACATCGTATGCAAATCCACCTTCACCGCGTGCAAGGCGGGAGCCAGACCGAATAGCAGCGCCGTCAGCAACGAGACCGCCAGCGCAAAGCCGATCACTCGCAGATCGAGCGACGTTTCGGCAAGTCGGGGAATGTCTGTCGGGCTGATTGCCAGCAATCCATCCACTCCCCAGTAGGCCAGCAACAAGCCGAATCCGCCGCCTAACAAGGCAAGCAAGGTGCTCTCGATCAGCAGTTGACGAATCAGTCGCAAACGGCTCGCGCCTAATGCGGCACGCACAGCAATCTCTTTTTGTCGCTCCTCGCTTCTGGCCAATAGCAGATTCGCCACATTGGCACAGGCAATCAGCAAAACCACAGCCACCGCTGCCAACAAGATGAGCAACGCCAATCGCACATCTCCGACCAGACTGCGTTCGAGCGGCACGAGAAAACCTGAGATGTTCGCCGGATACCACTGCGGATTTGCGTTGGCTACGCGCCGTGTGTTGGCGTGATGCTCGGCTTGCGCCGTCTCAAAAGTCACACCCGAATGCAGGCGACCAATGACGCTCATATATTGGCTGCCGCGTCGCGGACGCGACAGGTTCAAGTCAAAACCTCGCCATAAATCTACACTCGTACCGGCTTGCAACTCCGGCGGCGATTTGAATGAATCGGGCAATACGCCGATGATCGTAATCGGGGCGCCATCCAATTCAATGACCTGCCCGATAATGGCCGGATCACCGGCAAATTTGCGCTGCCAGAAACGGTGGCTCAAAATGGCAACCTGGTTTTTGCCAACCTGCTCTTCTTCTTCCGTGAAGTCGCGCCCAAGCTCAATCCTAACCCCCAACGTGCGAAAGAGATTGGCCGTCGCTAAAGGGGCAATGATGCGCTCCGGTTCTTGGCGACCGCGCAGGGTTGCGCGATCCCAATTCCAACCCGCCAGTTCCGCAAAGCTCTGATTCTGGCGACGCAATTCGACAAACTCCGTGTCTGACAAACCTACGCGTGGAAACCCAAGATCCGGTAACGCCGTGTGCATCGCCACCAACCGTTCCGGGTCTGTGTAGGGCAGCGGAGCGAGAAGCACCGCATCCACGACGCTGAAGATTGCTGCGTTGGCGCCGACGCCTAAACCGAGCGTGATGACGACAATCAGCACGAAGATACGCTTCTTCATCAGTACCCGTGCGCCATAACGCAGGTCTTGCCAAAGGGTTTGCATACGTTTGTCCCTCATCGGTTGTCCGTTGCCGAGGCTGTCGTCAATCGGCATTGCCCTGTGATGGACAACCTACGACAGGCAACGGACAAAGACGTTATTCATAGCGTAGCGCCACCAGTGGATTCACTTTCGTCGCTCGCCTTGCTGGCAAGTAGCAAGCGATGAGTGCCACCGATGTGAGGAGCAGTACAATCGCGGCGAAACTGACCGGGTCAAAGGCGCTGACGCCAAACAATAGGCTGCTCAATAGCCGTGTGAGCGCCGCCGCGCCGCCAATGCCGAAAACCATTCCAATGGCCGTCAGCCGCATTCCGCTTCGCAAAACCAACGCCAAGACATCGCGCTGCTGCGCGCCGAGTGCCATGCGAATGCCAATTTCACCGATACGTTGAGCCACGTTGTAAGAGACCGCGCCATAGATTCCTATCGTCGCCAGCAGCAATCCGAGCGCGGCAAAGATACCAAGCAATGAGGTGTAAAACCGATCCGTTGCCAACGCCCGCGCCACTACTTGCTCCAATGAGCGAATCGCCGTCACCGCCAGTTGCGGATCCTCTTCCTCAATCACCTGTTTAACCGCGTGGCTCAGCAACAGCGGATCGTCCTGCGTGCGTAGCACGAAGGTGGTCGGTAAAAACCTGCGCAGCACACGAGTCAACCCATCGTCAACCTGTGCGGCTGGAATGAAGACTGTCGGTGGCGCAGCTTCACGAAGCCCGAACTGTTTGACATCACCAATGACGCCGACGACTCGCCGCAAGATGCGCGGCGTGGTTGAGTTTGGCCCTTGATAGGTCAGCGATTGGGCTAACGGATCAAGGTCGGTAAGAAACTGCTTGGCAAAGGCTTCGTTGACGAGAGCGATGGGTTCGTTGTTGCCTGTATCTGCATCGGTGAACTCGCGTCCAGCGCGGAGCGTCGTCTTCAACACTTGAAAGTAGGCAGGCGAGACGGCGCGAAACTGTATGGAGCCAACAGCCTGCGCGCTACCTGCTACCCAAATCGGCGTGCGAAACGGCTGATCGAGCGGCAGGTTAGTGGTTACCGCAGCCGCTTCGACACCTGGCAACACCTGCAACCGCTCGACAATCCGCCGTTGAAATTCCTGATTGAGCGCCGCCGTGCGATAGCGTTCGCCGCTCGGCGTCACTTTGAATGTGAGCACATTGCCCGCATCGAATCCGACCGGCACGCCCTGCAAATTCATGAAGGTACGAATCAGCAAGGTTGCGCCAATTAACAAAATCAGGGATAGGGCAATCTCGCCGATGACCAACCCTTGTCGCAATCGGCTGCGCCGCACTCCGACCACTCCTTTACCCGACGCTTCTTTGATCGCTTGATTGAGATCGGTACGCGCCGCTTGCCAAGCCGGAGCCAACGCGAAGAGTACGCCGGTCAAAACCGCTGTAAACAGCGTGAAGGCCAGCACCCGCCCGTCAATGCCGATGGTGTGAGCGTGCGGCAATAGTCCCTCCGGCGTGATTGCCAACAGTCCGTCGGTTCCCCACAAAGCAAGCAAAAGACCGAGCGCTCCGCCCACCAGCGACAAGGCAATGCCTTCGGTCATCAGTTGCCGGATGATGCGTCCGAAACCAGCCCCTAAAGCCATTCGTACAGCCATCTCTCTTTGCCGCTCCGCCGCGCGGACGAGTTGCAAACTGGCGACGTTGGCGCAAGCGATCAGCAACACGAAACTGACAGCGCCGAGCAGCAACCACAACGCCAAGCGAATATCCTCCACAAACTCTTCTTTGTAGGGTTGCAGATTGACCGATTCGTCTTCCGTCATGCGTTGCGGGAAGGCGGCGCGATACTCCTCGCCGACGCGTTGCAGATCGCTCAAGGCTTGCGCCATCGTCACGCCGTCTTTGAGCCTGCCGATCACCTCGTAATTGTTATCGCCGGAACCGGCGGCCACATTGGGTTGCAACGGCGTGAGCAGTTCTGCCGTACTCATCGGTTGAAACTGTGCCGGGAGCACGCCGATGACAGTATGCGGTTCGCTGTTGATGAGAATCGCTTGCCCGATCACGTCGGCGCTTGCGCCGAATCGCCGTTTCCATAGTCCGTCGGTCAACACCGCCACACGATTTGCGCCGCTGCGGTCTTCATCGGCAGAGAAGCTGCGACCGAGTGCAGGTTCGACTTGGAAGACGCGAAAGTAATCGGCGGAGACTTTCATGCCGTTGACATATTCCGGCTCGTTGCCGCCTGAAAGATTGAGGCCGGTGACAAAACCTTGTGCCGTCAGCGCCTCGAATACCTGATTGTGTTCGCGCCAGAAGAGAAACTTCGGCTGGTCGGCGCTGAAGAGGGAAGAGGTTTTCGTGCGGATGCCGACTTGCATCAGCTTGTCGGCGTCCGCATAGGGCAGCGAGCGCAATAAGACGGCATCCACGACGCTGAAGATCGCCGTATTCGCGCCGATGCCGAGCGCCAGCGTGAGAATGGCAATCAACGTAAACGTCGGTTTGTTTGATAAGACGCGCAGGCCGTAGCGCAGGTCTTGAATAATCGTTTGCATGCTTCCTCCACAGATTTCAGATGTCCGTGTCAGGCTCCCGTATGCGCCCTGTTGGGCGACAACCTTCCCTGACATTGGTCACCTCATTCATGGCGCAGCACAATCATCGGATTCACTTTCGTGGCTCGTCGCGCTGGTAGCCAACAGGCCAGTGCCGCCACTAGACTCAAAATCAGGGCGACGAGAATGAAGGTTGCCGGATCGGTTGTGCTGATGTTGAAGAGTAGACTCGACAATAAGTGCGTCAACGAAAGAGCGGCAATCAGCCCCAATCCGAGGCCGATCATCGTCAACCCCATACCTTGCCCGATGAGGAGATTGAAGATGTCACGACGTTGCGCGCCGAGCGCCAAACGGATGCCAATCTCTTTAGTAGATTGGGTGACGGTATACGAGAGCACGCCATACAATCCGACGACGGCAAGGAGCAATGCCGTCAGGGCAAAGGTTCCCAAGACGAACAGATTGAAGCGCGGACGCCCTAATGAGCGGCTGATCATTTGATCCAACGTAGCAACGTTGACCACCTGCACCGTCGCATCCAGACGGTTTATTCGCTGTCGGATTTCCGGGATGATGGCGTTCGGATCGGTCGTCGTGCGAAAGATGAAATAGATTGCCCAGCGGGGCTGTTGCAAGTACGGCCAATAAATCTCCGGCTCCACTTTGGCATTGAGCCCGTAGCGCTTCATATCGCCGACGACGCCGACAATTTCGAGCGCCGTTTTTGAATGAACCAGTTGGATGTGTTTGCCAACGGCATCCTCATCCGGCCAGAAGCGGCGGGCGAGGGTTTCATTGACGATAGCCACTGCCGGGGCTCCGGCCTTGTCTGCTTCGCTGAACTCTCTGCCGCTGCGCAGCGGCATCTGCAAGGTGTGAAATAGGTTCGGGCTGGCATCGTAATAGCGCGCCTGTGGGTAGTCGCCGGTCGGCGAAGCGGCTGCGCCTTCGGGGAGAAATTCGACTGGCTCATATCCGCCGAACTGGGCTGTGGCAGAGACGGCTCCTACGGATTCGACTCCGGGTATCGTTGAAAACTCTTTGGTCGCACGTTGATACAAAGCGGCCACCTGCGAATCTTCCGTGTAGGTTGACTGCGGCACGAAGAGTTGTGCGGTGAGCAGATGGTTGGGATTGAAGCCCGCCTGCATGGTGAGCAGGCTCACAAATGTCCGACTCAATAATCCTGCGCCAATCAACAGGACAAAGGCTAAAGCGACTTGTCCGATAACCAGCACACCGCGAACCCAGGTCTTCAGTCCCACAAACGAACCGCGCTCGCCCGCCTTCAACTCTTCGACCAAGCCGATGCGAGTCGAATGCAGACCGGGTACGATGCCAAAAAGCAAGCCGGTGAGAATCGAGAGCGCAAAAGTAAAGAGCGTAACCGGCGTATCAATAGTGATGCGCGCGGTGCGCGGCAGCGTAATGGGGCTGAGAGCCACCATGATGTCTACCAGCCATACGGCTAATCCGATGCCCAATACGCCGCCCAGCAGGCTGAGAAGAAGGCTTTCCGTCATCAATTGACGGATGAGGCGGAAGCGATTGGCTCCCAAGGCGCTGCGAATGGCTAACTCTTTCCGTCGCGCCGTCACTCGCGCCAGCGACAGATTCGCCACATTGGCGCAGGCGATCAGCAAGATGAAACCGACCGCTGCCATAAAGGTCAACAGCGCGGGGCGAACGTCTCCCACCAGTTGATCGTGGAGAGCGACAATCTCAACTGTCCATCCGCCATTCTCCTTGGGATACTGCTGCGCTAGTCGTTGGGCAATCGAGATCATCTCCGCCTGCGCTGTGGTCAGAGACGCTCCCGGCTGTAAGCGCGCATAGACTTGCCGATTGCGCACATGGCGACCCAAAAGCTGATCGGGGTCAATGCTCAGAGGCGCCCAAATTTTGTATCGGCCAAGCGCCAATTCTTCAAACTCTGATGGCAAGACGCCGATGATCCGAAAGCTTTCGTCATCGAGGAGGAGATGCCGGTCGAGAATGTCGCCCGCCCCGCCGAATTGCGTTTGCCAATAGCTGTAGCTCAGCAACACGACATGATCGCGCCCGCGCTGATTCTCTTCGGACAGAAAATAGCGGCCGAGAGCCGGTTGTCCGCCGAGCACGGTGAAGAGCGTGGGTGAGGCAATGGCGCTAGAGACGAGTTGCGCACCGTCTGCCGCTTGATAAGAGAAGCGCCAATCGCGCCACGCCCCGAACGCAGCAATCGTTTGGCTTTGCTGTTCCCACTCTTCTAGATTGCGCGGCGACACCACGCCCGTGTGGGTGCCGCGCGCCGGGTTCTCTTCGCTGATGGCGATGAGTTGATCGGGTTGCGGTATCGGCAGCGGTCTAAGCAACACCCCATTGATAAAGCTAAAGATGGCTCCGTTGGCTCCAATGCCGAGCGCCAACGACAACACCGCCACCGCCGCGAACCCTCGGTTCCGCGCCAATCCGCGCCAGCCATATGCAAGGTCTTGAAGAAATGTCTGCATGCTGCCTCCGCAAGTGACGAGTAACCGGCATCAAGCTTCAGAGAGGGTTGCCATACGATGCATCCCTTGAGAGCCGATCCACGACACCTGTCACCTCATTCATAACGCAGCGCCACCAGTGGGTCTACGCGGGTTGCGCGTCGCGCCGGTAGCCAACAAGCCAACAGCGCGATGGCCAGCAAAAACCCGCCAACGGCTGTGAAGGTCAGCGGATCGGTGGCGCTCACTTCAAACAGTAAGGTCTTCATCAAACGGGTCAAAGCAAATGCTGCTGCCATGCCAATTGCTATACCCGTAATGGCCAACAACATTCCTTGACCGATAATCATTCGCAATACGTCGCGGCGCTGCGCTCCCAATGCCATGCGAATGCCAATTTCATGGGTGCGTTGCGTGACGCTGTAGCTCATGAGTCCGTAAATTCCGACCGCGGCCAACAGCAATGAGACTGCCGCGAAGGTGGCCAGCAACCACGTATAGAGTTTAGGCTCCGCGATGGCTTTGGTTAGCGTCTCTGTCGGGGTGTCAATCTTGAGCGGAATATATTTCGGGTCAACTTCGCCGATGGCCTTTTCGACGGCTAGCCGCGTGCTGCCGTCGTCTGTTGTCGAGCGGATCAATAAGGTATGCGAAAACCAGGTCTGTTGACGGTAGGGGATATAGAACTGCGGTCGAATGCGTGTCGGTTCGCCCTGCACATGGTCTTTTACGATGCCAACGATGCGCCGCTGTTGTGGGCGACCGAGAAAGTTGTAGGTCAGGATTTGGCCGAGCGCATCTTCGTTGGCAAAGTAGCGGCGCGCCAGTTGGTCATTGATGATGATGACCGGCTCTGTGTTCAAGCGATCATTATCATCAAACTCGCGCCCTGCCAGCAGCGGGACGCGCAGAACGCGAAAATAGTTGGCGCTGACCGCATCCAAAAGAGCCGTCTCTTCGGTAGCGAACGGTTCTTTCGCGCGATTGAACGGAAAGACCAAATAGGGAAATGGCGAGCCTGTGGTAATTGCTACATCGGCAACTCCCTGCACCGCTGCCGCTTGCTCTTGATACTCTTGCAGGCGCGCGCTGCGCGTCGCTTCATCCCTGTACTGCGCA
Organism: uncultured Clostridia bacterium; assembly: GCA_964468725.1. GTDB lineage: Bacteria > Acidobacteriota > Blastocatellia > UBA7656 > UBA7656 > CAYXVU01. Next base: position 9,489 of record CAYXVU010000097.1, on the reverse strand, counting down.
GGCGAGAGACTGAGATTGACGGCAAACAGGTTTTGCGGATCGAGTCCGAGATTGACCTGTTGCAAGCGAATGAAACTGCCAATCAAGAGTCCCGCGCCGATCAGCAGAACCAAAGCCAAAGCGATTTCGGCGACCACCAAGAGGTTACGCGTATGTTGCTGCCGCGCCCCGTCATAGCTGCCGCGCCCATCTTTGAGCGCGTCATTGACCGAAACTTTTGCTGCTCGCCAAGCCGGGAGCGCGCCGAAGATTAGCCCAGTCAGCAACGCCGCTCCCACCGTAAAGAGCAGGACGGCGCTATTGATTTGCACAACGTCTTGCAGTTGCAAGTAGGTATAGGATTCGGGCAATAAGCGGACGAGCAACTCGATGCTCCACATCGCCAGCAGCAAACCGAGCGCCCCGCCCAGCGCCGCCAACAGCAGACTCTCAACCAACAGTTGGCGCATCAACCGCCGCCGCGTCGCCCCTAATGCTGTGCGAATCGCCATCTCTTTTTGTCGCGTTGCCGCGCGGGCGAGCAGGAGGTTCGCCACATTGGCGCAGGCAATCAGCAAGACAAAGCCAACGGCTGTCAGCATAATCATCAGCGAGGGCTTCACATCACGCACCATCCGCTCGCGCAGCGGCGACAGAACGACGGTGAGGTTTTGATTGGTGTCGGGATGTTGTTCTGCTAATCGCGCTGCGATGGCTTTCATCTCCGCTTCGGCGCTCGCCGTTGTGTATTCCGGTTTGAGCCGTCCGTAGACGTTGAAGTAACGCCCGCGTCGCCCGCTCATCTCGCCCGAATCGCGCGACAGCGGAATCCAGGTTTCGGCAGATTCGGGAAACCGAAAATCGGGCGGCATCACGCCGATGATTTCAACGCTGCCGTCATCAAGACTTTGGCCGATGATATTGGGGTCGCCGCCGAAGCGGCGTTGCCACACGCGGTAGCTTAAAATGACTGTGTCTGAAGATCGAGCGAGTCCGTCTTCAGCGCGAAAGGTGCGCCCCAATAGCGGTTGCGCCTGCAACATATCAAAGAAGTTAGTCGAGACGCGCGAGCCGCGCAGCAACTCTGGCCGCTCACCACGCACCGCCACGCCGCCATCACCGCTGAGCGCCGCCAGTTGCTCGAAGGCTTGACTCTGCGCTTGCCAATCCCAAAAGTCGGCGGGCGATGCGCCGCCGAAATTTTCCACCCCGCGCATTTGATTACCCGACTCGATGTATACCAATCGCGCTTCGTCCAGATAAGGAACGGGGCGTAACAACACGGCATACACCAGACTGAAGATCGCCGTATTCGCGCCGATGCCGAGCCCGAGGGTTATCATGGCGATCAGCGCGAACATCTGCCTTTTCAACAATGTCCGCGCAGCGTAGTGGATATCTTGCCAAAGCGTCTGCATATCTCCTCCTGCGGAAAACGAAGATGGCGGAACCTGGGACGATGCGTCCGAGTCATTCCTACTTCATCTTTTATCATTCATAGCGTAGCGCGATCATCGGCTCGGTCTTTGCCGCTCGGCGTGCAGGCACAAAACAGGCTGCCAGAGCCACACCGGCCAGAATGAAAGAAACTACCGCTAAGGTTACCGGATCGGTCGCACTGACCTGAAAGAGGGCTGCCTTGAGCAGTCGGGTGAGCGCCAGCGCGGCTGTCAATCCAATGCCAATGCCCGAAAGTGTCAATCTCAGACCGCGCCCCATGACCAGTCGCAGCACATCCGTTGTTTGCGCACCCAATGCCAGACGGATGCCAATCTCTTGCGTGCGTTCGGTGACTGTATAGGCCATCACTCCATAGATGCCAACCGTCGCCAATACCAAAGCGAGCACGGAAAAGAGCAGCATCATCAACATATTGAACCGGCGCGGGGCAACCGATTGGGCAATCAGTTGCGGCATAGTCGCGATGCTGTAAAGGGGTTGTTCGCTGTCCATCTCTTGCACCAGTTGGCGCACAGCGGCTAAGAGGTTTTGCCCTTCACCCTCGGTTCGCACCGCGAGAAATAAAGACTGCGTAGACCAAGTGGGCAGCGGCGGTTGTGCCACCGGGATGAACATTTCCGGGCGCGACTCCAGATCAAGGCCGTGATGTTTGAAGTCTTTGACCACGCCGACGATTTCGAGCCAGCGGTAAGGCGATTGCTGGCCGCCCATCTTGATGCGCTTGCCGAGCGCCTCTTCGCCGGGCAAAAAGGTGCGCGTGAAGGTTTCGTTGACCACCGTGACATAGGTCGAATTTTGATGGTCGCGCTCATCAAAGAAGCGACCGGCGCGCAATTCGAAATTCAGGGCGTGAAAGTAATCGGGGTTGCAGAAACGAAACTCGCTGTTGATCGGATTTTCGGGCTTGCCTTCGACAGAGATGTTTCGTCGGCTGCCGGTTTGCGAGAAGGGCAGGGCATTGACCACGCCAACCGCCTGTACATCGGGAAGAGCCTTGATGTGGTTGCCGAGTTGTTCAAAGAAGGCGCGTTGCCCATGTGGTTGGGGGTACTTGATCTCTGGCAACGACAGTCGCATGGTGAGAACATTGGCGGCCTCGAAACCGGGGTCTACCTGTTGCAAGCGGTAGAAACTCTTAATCATCAACCCCGCGCCTGCGAGCAACACCAGCGCCAGCGCGATTTCACTAACCACTAACACCGCGCGTAAGCGATGGCGGCGGCGACTAGCGGTCGCTTTACTGTTCTCTTTGAGCGCAGTGTTGAGGGTGAGGTGAGAGGCTTGCCATGCGGGGAGCAGTCCGAAGAGCAACCCGGTGAGCAAGGAGACGACGAAGGTGAAGGCGACAACCCGCCCATCCACAGGAATGTCATTGATGTGTTGCCAGTTTGCCGGACGCATAGAGATGAGCAAATCTTTGCCCCACCAAGCCAGCAAGATACCGATAGAGCCGCCGCAAAGGGCGAGCAAGAGGTTCTCCGTCAGCAGTTGTTTTATGACCTGTGAGCGGTTGGCTCCGAGGGCGGCGCGAATGACGATTTCACGTTGCCGCGAAGCTGCGCGGGCGAGCAACAGATTCGCCACATTGGTGCAGGCAATCAACAAGACAAAACCGACTGCGCCAAACAGCACGAGCAAGACCATCCGAGTATCGCCCACCAGTTCCTCTTGCAGCGATGTGATGCTCGCACTCCAACCGCTATCGTCTTCGTAGTTGGTTGGGTACTCTTGCTGCATCTGCCGGGCAATGGAGGTAACATCGGCTTGCGCTTGCGCTAAGGTGACGCCGGGTTTGATGCGCGCAACCAACGAAAGAAAGTGAGCGCCGCGATTATTCGGGCTGAGATCCTCGGCGTTGAAAATCATCAACTTCCAGATTTGTGTCTCCGCGTCGGGGAATTGGAAGTTGGCGGGCATGACGCCGACGACTTGGTGACTTGTTCCGTTGAGTAGCAGGCTTTGCCCGATGATAGTCGTATCGCCCGCGAAACGACTTTGCCATAGGCGATGGCTGAGAATCACTGCTTGGTTGGCGGGCGGCGATTCATCCGATAGCTGTGCATTGGGTTGTAGCTGATCCTCTTGCGCCGAGAAGGTGCGCCCTCTCTGTGGCGCCACGCCGAGTGCGGTAAAGAAGTCCGCCGTGACGTAGGTCACATTGATGCGTTCCGGCTCGCCTCTGCCAGTGAGGTTTTGCCCCAACGACGAATAGGCTGCGATGGAGGAGAAGGTTTGATTGCGCTCGCGATAGTCTGTGAATTCTCCTGCCGAGGCGTGCAGTTTATCCAACCCGTGTGAGGGCAGTCGCCCCCAGAGGGCGACCAGTTGCTCGGAGTTTGGAAAGGGCAAGGGGCTGAGCAACACCGCATTGACAACACTAAAGATGGCGGCGTTGGCTCCAATGCCGAGCGCCAGTGTGCCAATGGCGATAGCGGAAAACGACGGGTTTTTGAGCAGCATCCGCAGGGCATAACGTACGTCTTGCCAAAACCTTTGCATGGCTTTCCTCCGGTTGTGCAACTTGTCAACGTTGGAAATTGACGCTATGGAGCAGTGACTACTAGAACAATTCGCGTGCCGACTCTACGCGCTTGCTTAACCAACTCATTCACAGAGGATTTGGGTGATGGGCTGAGGAAGGAGAGCCAAATCGGTGTCCGATTCTGGCATTGGCTAGTCCCAAAATCGCACCGTCAACGAATGAGAGGCTTGACTGCAAGCCGCGCACAACGGTTTTGTCAGAGGGCAGACCGATGATTGTCCGCCCTCTGCACGTTTGGTTGCGAGGTGTGTGAAGGGAGTCTTTATCGGAGGCGGAGTCAGTGCCGTTCGACTGCCTGCCAAGGCGAAGTCAATCCTGCTTCAATCGAATTGAGCCGCGGTCGGCTTCCAGTCGGAGTTGCGGGCCGCCCCCGTTGATCGTTCCTTCGAAGTGAGTTTTGTGAGGCGACCGGGTAGCAATTGCAATATCGCTGTCGAAAATTGTGCGCTTGCTAAACTCGGTGCGCAGACTCAATCCTTGTGAGGGAGGCAGGCGCACTTCTACTTCGCCGCGATCTGTGATGAGGCGCGAATCGCCGGTGAGGCGAGAGATATGAATCACCCCATCCGTACGGTCAAGCTCAAGAGCGATGCTGCCTTGTAGATTGGAGAGCTTCGCCGTCCCCCGATCAATCTCGAAACGCAAATCGCCGTCAAGGTCGCTCGCCGTAACCGGGCTACGATCTGCTTCCACCGTGACGTTGCCCCGGAAACCTTGCAATTCGAGTTTCGAGCGATCCAATTCGATGGAGAGATTCAAGTGACGAGGCGCGCGAATCTCGTAATGAATATTTGGCAAGCTCTTCGAATAAGAGAGCCCGCCCGCCCACCGGTTTTGATTGGGTACGTCTTCAAAATTCGAACGCACGGTCAGCGAACGCCCGCCGCCGAGCACTTCGATGCGGGCCGCTTCGACGGCGCGCCTGCCATAGTCTTCACTTTCGTTCTTCGGCGGCTCAATGCGAGCATAGATCTCGACTTTATTGCTTTCCCAAGAGGTCAAGCGCACGCTGCCTTTATCGGTGTCGAATTGAAAGTTCGCCCCGTCTTCGACTTCGACGGTTTGGCGGAACTCTTTGCTTTGCGGATTGGCTGCGGCATTGCCGGAGCGCGACGCTGCCGGAGTGGCGAGAACCAGTTGGCTACAGGCGAGAGCCAAAATGATCAATTGCAATCGTCGGCCTTTGTTATTCATTCGATTTCCTCCTGTGGTGAATGTCAGCTCGGTTCGTCAGGTTAGTGCAATTCTGCGCCTGAAGGTTTCACCCGCCGCTTGCCGTTTGTCTGACTCTTCCGATGCGGCTTTACCTTTCGCGGGCAAAGCGGACATCTGTCAAGGGCAGTCCGAGAAGGGGCTCCTTCCTTATTCGTAACGAAGTGCAACCATCAGATTCACTTTCGTGGCTCGAAGAGCAGCACGAAACAGGCTGTGAGAGCCACCCCTACCAAAATCACAAAGACGGCTACAAAGATGAATGCGTCCGTTGGGCTGACGGCATAGAGCAGATGCGCCATCATTCTGGTCAATGCAAACGTTGCGGTCAGGCCGATCATCATGCCCGTCAGCGTCAATACCATTCCCTGCCCGACAATTAGCCGCAGCACATCATTGCGGGTAGCGCCTAACGCTATGCGAATCCCGATCTCTCGGATATTGCGAGTGACGAAATACGACATCACCCCATAAATGCCGACAATCGTCAGCGCCAAGGCTGCGACCGCAAACAGCGTCAACAGGATGAAGATGAATCGTCTTGCCGCTACGGAGATCGCAACTCGCTGCACTAAGGTGGAGACGTTAGAGATCAGTTGACTGGGGTCGAGCGCTTCGACCTGACCCTTTCTGACCAACAGCCGATTCAGCGTCAGTGCCGCTGTTTTGCCTGTCAACGCGGCGACGCCGCAACGCCTGACGCTGAAGATCAAAGAGCCGCGCATTCTCACTCATCTGCTCAAAGATGCCGGTCTTTGGCCGCGCCGACCTGCTGCTTGAGTACTGGCAGTCGAAAAGCTGAATTGCCTATCCGCCCCCGGTTGCCGAAACGATTGTCAACGTTCGCCATCTGCAATAGACAATGGGCGACGGACTACAACTTACGGATGACAACGTTATTCGTAGCGCAGTGCCACCATTGGATCAACTTTCGTCGCCCGCCGTGCAGGAACAAAACAAGCCACCAGAGCCACTCCTGCCAAGCCTGCTGCGACAACGACGAAAGTTGAGATGTCGGTTGCGCTCACTTGATAAAGCAGGCTCGCCATAAATTTCGTCAACCAGAAAGCTGCAGCTAAACCGACGACAATGCCGGTGAAGGCCAGCGTCATCCCTTGACGAACAATCATGCGATAGACGTCTTGGCGTTGCGCGCCGAGCGCCATGCGAATGCCGATTTCGTGGGTGCGTTGCGTGACCGAGTAGGCCATCACGCCATATAGCCCGATGGCGCTTAACAGCAAAGCGACCGCCGCAAACAGCCCGAAGAGCAGAGTACTGAAGCGCGGATAGGCGACCGTATTAGAGAGATATTGCTCCATGGTTTTGATGTCATTGAGAGCGATATCTTTATCGAGGCCGCGCACTTCGTTGTGTACGGCTCTGACCAGACTGCGCGGGTCGGTCTGAGTGCGGATCGTCAAACTCAACTGCGGAAAGAAAGGCTCTTGCGGATAGGGCAGATAGATATCCGCGCCGGATTCGGCGGCCAACGAGGCTTGATGTTTGACATCTTTGACGACGCCGACAATCTGGCGATAGGGCGGGTCATCGCCGTGGAAGGGGAGTTGCACGCGTTTGCCAATCGGACTTTCATGGGCAAAATGGAGGCGTGCGAAGGTTTCATTGACCATGATCACCGGCGGCGCTTTTGCATCGTCGCGCTCAGTGAAATCGCGCCCCTCAAGGAGCGGAATTTTCATCGTTTGAAAATAATCGAGGGTGATCCAATGAAGGTTGGTTTCCGGGCGTTCGCCCGGCGGTAATGGCTGCCCTTCGATTTGAAAGCCGCAGTCCGCATTGCTGCCGCTCATCGGCAACGGCAACGTCGCGCTGGCCGACTCCACTCCCGGCAGCGTGCGCACCCGTTCGAGCAAAGTTTGATAGAAGGCGACCTGTTGTTCCGGTTCGGGGTATTGCGACTCGGGCAACTCAACCGAAGCGGTTAAAACATTGGTAATATTCATACCCAGATCAACCTGTTGCAACTTCAACAAGCTTTGTCCGAGCAAGCCCGCACCGATCAGCAAGATGATAGAGAGAGCGACTTCGATTATTACCAAGGCGCTGCGCAAGCGCGCGCGTCCGGCGCTTGCCCCCATGCCGCGAGCGCCCTCTTTCATCGCGTCATGCAGATCGGTCTTCGAGGCTTGTAAAGCGGGCGCAATGCCGAAGAGGATACCGGTAAATACGGAGATCAACACCGTAAATCCGAGCACCGAAATGTCGAGGCGAATCTCGGACAAACGCGGCAGGTCTTCGGGGATGAAGCGGATGAGGGCTTCCAGCCCCCACGCGGCGATGGCCAGTCCGAGCGCCCCTCCGGCGAAAGAGAGCAAGACGCTTTCGGTGAGCAACTGTCGGACGATGCGCCAACGATTGGCTCCCAGAGCCGCACGCACGGCCATCTCTTTGTAGCGTATGGTGGCGCGCGCCAGCAGCAGGTTGGCGACATTGGCGCAGGCGATCAACAACACGCAGCCGACAGCGCCAAGCAGAATCCAGAGCGCCGCTTGATAATCGCTCACCAAATCTTGATGTAAGGGGATGAGCAGCGCACCGTGATTGACATTGTTATCGGCATACTGCTTTTCGAGATTCGCGGCGATGGTGCTCATCTCGGCCTGCGCTTCTTGGATAGAGACACCAGCTTTGAGGCGGGCGATGCTGTTGAGAAAGCGAAAGCCGCGCCGCTCGGTGTAGGGGCGCGAGCCATCCGTCGTTTCGCTGTCAGCCGCCAGGGTGACCCAAAATTCATTCGGTTCAGCTTGCACAGGAAATTGAAAGCCGCGTTCCATCACGCCGATGACGGTATACAATTTCCGGTCGAGCGTAACTCCGCGCCCCAGAATGTTGGGGTCGCCGCCGAATTGCTTTTGCCAGAGATTGTAGCTGAGAATCAGCGCGCGCCCTCCATCCGTGCCGCCTGCCTTCTCTTCCTCCGCCGTAAACAGTCGCCCCAGATGGGGCTTTGCGCCGAGCAGAGCGAGCAATTCATAGGAGATGATTTCGCCATTCAAATAGGTCGGTTCGCTATCGCCGGTCATCGTGAAGCCAATGCCCCGATGCACCGCGACAGCTTCGAAGGATTGATTCTGTTCGCGCCAATCGAAGAAGTTCGGATAAGAAGTGGCGATTTTAATCGCCGGGTTGCGCAGGTCGTTCTCGCCAACAGTCACCAAACGCTCCGGCTCCGCGTAGGGCAAGGGGCGCAGCAACACCGCATTGACGACACTGAAGATAGCGGTGTTAGCTCCGATGCCCAATGCCAGCGTGATAATGGCGATGGCCGTGAAAGTGGGCTTTTTGGCTAACAGGCGAATTCCATAGCGAATATCCTGCCAAAGCGTCTGCATGATAACTCTCCTTTACTCCGAGAAACCCCATTCTGTGCTTCAATACAACCTGAACACCCGGCTGATGATAACCAAATGGCGTGCCAGCCGGTAGCCTGCGCTAAGTTTTGAGAATGGAGGCGCATTAAGCAGGCGTCCCAGCAGCCGACGCGTGACAACGTTCGCTTTTGGGAAGTAGGCATCCCAAAAGCGCGCAATCCGAAGATAAGCAATGACCCGTGCTCTCAACGGTTTGCCCCGTGTGGGTTGCAAGGTAATGTGTAGGCTGGCATCGCCTCTGCCTGCCAATCGGCAAAACTCATTTGCGCCCTTCGCCGACAGATAGAGTCTGAGCTTGACAACCCTCGCCAACGAGCATAGATTGCGACCCCGTTCCGCATGATTTTCCTAACGCGGAAAGTCATTTCGTTACCATCGGGCGGTGGTTAGAAGCCGCTCCTCATCGGAGTTCTTATTCTGTCAGGCACTTCGATATACGCCGGATGTTATGAAATTCGCCCGCATACCATTATGGGTGAAGCGATGATGTGAGCAGATGCAGATTGCGCTCCTCGCCCGCTTACTAACTATTCACGCGGTGTGCAAGTTTTTCTTGCAAGTTGTTGATTCTTCGTTCGGGCTTTCTGGAATTCGAGAGGATTTCGCAAAAGCCACTATCGAAAACAAAGAACTTAAAAAAACTTGCACATCGCGTTATTCGAAAGGGGAAAACTCTGTATGAGTAAAGAGAAAGAAAAGAAAGAATGGACACTGATGTTTTATTTTGCAAGTGATAACCCGCTTGCCCCGGGCATCGTTTCTCAACTGAAGGCTCTGAAAAGCGCCGGATACCATCAGGACGCGAACGTCATTGCTTACTTTGATCCGCGACCGGTCGGCACACCGGTTCATATTTTTGATGTCAATGCCATCTACAAACGCAAGTACCCCGGAAAGTCG
>CAYXVU010000096.1:0-21204 GCA_964468725.1 uncultured Clostridia bacterium | reverse complement strand
CCACGCCGCAAACCAGGGGTATTCCCATTTGTCGGGCATCGAGATGATGTCGTCGGTGTAAAGATGCACCCATTCGACATTGCGCCCCTGCGCTCTTTGCGGCGGCGGCGGCGGTTGTGTCGGGTCGCCTTTAAGCCATGACCGCACATCGTAATAGTAGAACTGTTTGCTCCACAGCAGCCCGGCGAAGGCTTGGCGCGCAACATTCCTGGCATCGTCGCTCAAGGTCACGGGGATGATCTGCTGATAAAATTCGTCGGCTTCGCTGAGGCATTCGGCAAAAGTCTTTTCAAAGCCGCCGTTGAACGGGTCGCTGCCGCTTGGCGGTATTTCCAGATCAGTCAAACGCAGCCGGATGACTTTGCTCTCGCCCCCTGCGAGCTTGAGGTGATAATGAGGGGCGGCCTTCGTGCCACGCTGTGCAGGGTTCACTGCCGCTTTGTTGCCGTCAATGATGTAATCGTTGATGCCATCCTTAACGTACGGGCTGAGGTTTGGCGCGTTGTAGAGACGTTTGGTGTTGGTTTCGTTCTCGGTGAAGAGCACATCCGGCGCGTGCTGGCAAAACAACCAGCGATGGCCATAATGGGAGTGTCGCAACTCGATGACGCTGGCATTTTTGACATCGCGGCTGCGGCGTAGGCTGGGGCGTTTGGCGTCCTCGCTCCATGACCAGGTATTGCGAAACCATATGGTCGGCAGAACGTCCAACTCGGCAGCTTCCAGGCTGCGATTATAAATTGTCAGGCGCACCAGCAGGTCTTCGGGGGCTGCTTTGGCATACTCGATGAAGATATCGAAATAGCGGTCATCATCGAAGACGCCGGTGTCCGCCAGTTCATATTCGCTTTCGAGTCGGGTGCGCCGTGCGTTGGTTGCGATCAGGTCTTCGTAAGGAAAAGCAGCCTGCGGGTATTTATAGAGAAACTTCATATAGCTGTGCGTCGGCGTCGAATCGAGGTAAAAATAAGACTCTTTGACATCTTCGCCATGATTGCCCTGCGGGCCGGTCAGACCGAAGAGGCGCTCTTTCAAAAACGGGTCGCGCCCGTTCCACAAGGCCAGAGCAAAACAGATAAACTGGCGACGGTCACAGATGCCGCCGATGCCGTCTTCGCCCCACCGATAGGCTTTCGAGCGCGCCTCATCGTGCGGAAAGAAACTCCAGGCGTCGCCGTCAGGGCTGTAATCTTCGCGCACCGTCCCCCAAGCGCGCTCACTCAAATACGGCCCCCAACGTTTCCAGTACGATTTGCGCTCGCGGTCTTTTGCCAAGCGCTGCTCTTCTCTGGCCACCTTTGCGTCCTCTTTCTTCTGGGTGATCGCTCCGCAGTCCTCACAGAAGCCCCTGTTTATGATATTGCCTGAATCTGTAAGGACTGCGGAAGGTTGATTTCTCTGCCAAACTCGTCAAAGGCTGCGGACAGGAGAGAGTCCCGCACGTCATCGCACAATTATTAAATGCCATAGACGGGAAGAATTATTCCCCTCGCTGTTCGATGACACTTCAGACAGAAGCGGGCGCGAATGAGAGCAGAGTAGACGGATAGACACGGATACGAATCCTGAACCCGTGACAATCTCTCGCCTTCGGGTTCATCCGCGTCTGATGCTTCTTCAAAAACCGAAGGTCGTATTCTGCACTTGTCACTCGCCGCATTTGCGTATTAAATGTCTGCGCCCTCAATTGCACAGCAACCCATCTTCGGAGGCTACTATGACCGCACAAAACCCGGCGCAAAATTCATTGACCGCTGAACTCATCGCGAAGAATAAAGAGTATATTTGGCCGTGCGCGGCTACTTATTACGAACAACCTCTTGCGCTCACGCATGGGGAAGGCATGCAGGTGTGGGATACGGATGGCAATCGCTATTTGGATTGCTTCGGCGGCGTGCTGACCACCTCTGTTGGCCATGCGCGCCCCGAAGTCGTCGAAGCGGTCAGCGAACAGGTCGCCAAGATCGCCCATACTTCGACGCTCTACGTGAATCAGCCAGCGGTCGAAGTTGCCGAAAAAATTGCGCAGATCACGCCGGGCAGACTGAAGAAGAGTTTCTTCACCAATAGCGGCACGGAAGCCGACGAAACCGCTATGGTCTTGTCACGCATCTACACGGGCAATACGGAAATTATCGCCTTGCGCTACGGCTATCACGGTCGCTCGGTGGCCAATATGACAGCGACAGGGCATTCGGTATGGAAACATGGCGCGGTCAGCCTGCCCGGCATCTTGCATGCCCACGCGCCCTATTGCTATCGCTGTCCGTTTAACGCGACGCCCGACAACTGCGGGTTGGAGTGCGCGCGCGATGTCGAAGAGTTGATTCAAACGGCGACGACGGGCAGCGTCGCGGCCTTCATCGCCGAGCCGATTCTGGGGGTTGGCGGGTTCATCACGCCGCCGAAAGAGTACTTCAAAGTCGTCACCGAAATCGTGCGGCGCTACGGCGGCATCTTCATTTGCGACGAAGTGCAAACCGGATGGGGGCGCACTGGAGACAAGTGGTGCGGCATTGAACATTGGGAAGTCGAACCCGAAATCATCACCTTTGCTAAGAGTATGGCCAACGGGACGCCTATCGGTTGCACAACGGCCATTCCCGAAGTCGCAGACAAATTCCCGACCTTGACCTTTTCAACCTTCGGCGGCAACCCGGTGACGATGGCCGCTGCGCGAGCGACCATTCGCGTCATCGAAGAGAACGACCTGCCGACCAATGCGCGAGTGGTCGGCGGCTATCTGCGCGAAAAGCTGGAAGCCTTGAAGGATAAGTATTCCATCATTGGTGATCTGCGCGGCCTGGGCTTGATGCAAGCCATTGAATGCGTCAAAGACCGCTCAACCAAAGAGCCTCATCCGCAAGCCGTGCTCAAGGTGTTCGAAGAAACGCGGCGGCACGGGGTCTTGATCGGCAAAGGCGGTCTGCATGGCAACGTCATTCGTCTCGGCCCGCCGCTCATCGCTTCGCAAGCCGATATGGATGAACTGGTCGCCGCGCTCGACAGCGCCTTCGCCATTGCTTCGGCCTAAGAAAAATGTATCATTCGGAAGAGGCTTCATACTAAGGTGATGCGTTACGATTAAGCACTCCTGACCGGATGAGGGAGAGGTAAATCAAAACGGCAAGATCGTTACGGGAACGCTTAGCAGCTAGGGGAGGCGTTCGATGAGGATGATTTCCTGGGTGGTCGGGCCGCTTGAATACGCAAGGCTCTTGCCATCGAACGACCAGGCGAAGTTGCGAATCGCCATCTGTTCAAAGCCTTTGAGCGGGCGCGGAACCAATTCATCCAACGATTGCTGAAGCAACCCGGAAGCTCCGCCTCTGTAGACAACAGCTTTTCCATCAGGCGTCCAATGCAAGCGGGTTGCACGAAAAGCGGTTTCGGGCATCGGGAACGATTTTACCGGCGGCCCTCCGGCGAACGGAATAATCAGCAAGCGGTTGGAAGATGGCTCTGCACAGGCAATGAGCGTTCCGTCGGGAGAGATTTGAAAGGCTTGAGAAGAGGTTTCGGTAATCAGCGTCGGCTCGCCGCCGCCAATGGGAATGCGCGCGAGCGTCGTCCGGCCAGCGAGCGCCGATTTGTAGATAATTGTCTGCCCGTCCGGCGAAAGGCTCGGCTGAGAATTGTTTCCGCCAGTGGTCATCTGGATCAAGTTGCTGCCGTCAGCGTTTATGCGCCAGATTTCAATCCCGCCCGACCGATTCGATTGAAAGACTACGTGACGACCATCAGGGGTGACACAGAGATAACTATCGCTGGCATTGGCTCCGCCGGGCGTCAATTGTTTCAGGTCGCTGCCATCCGGATTGATTGACCAGATCACCAGACTGTCTCCTGTATAAGCCGTATAGAGCAACCGCCCGGCAGGCGTCCAAGCCAATCCGTCAACACCTTCATATCTCGGCGCGACGCCTTGAAGAATGCGGCGCGCCGGGTTGGCATCTCCATGCGGCGCCAGCCAGAGATCACAGTTGAAGTGTCCCTGTAGAATTGCCAGCTTACCATTCATCGAGACGCTGAGGCTGTCTAACAGAAACGTGTTCAGATCATTGGTGATTTGGCGAGCTTCGCCGTCAGGGCGCGAGATCAGCCAGATATGCCGAAACCGTTCCCCGACCCGCTCTCTGGCGAGCGCCAGAACACCGCTGCCGTCCGGCAACCACACTACTTTGTAGACATGGCTCCAATCACGGTTACTAATTCGGCTGATGCTGCCATCCGCAACATTAGCCGACCATATCTCCTCTAACCCGTTCACGTTGTCTGTGCTGAAGGCTATGGATTTGCCATCGGGCGACCACGACAACCCGTCGCTCAAGAGGCTCTCCGGCGGCCTTCGTGTCACCAGCAGGTGCTGGTTTTGCCCGCTTGCATCGCTGATGATGATTGCAGTTTCATTGGTGCTTTCATCCCGGCGGACGAAGGCCATTCTTGCTCCGTCGGGTGCGAAAGTGATGGGGTTGGCAAGTGGTATCAGCTCGGTCATCACTCCGCCCAATACAGGCATGCGCGCCAGCATAGCCTGCGAACGGTTAGCACCGGTCACGTTGAAATAGAGGCTTTTGCCGTCCGGCGTAAAGATCAGATTATCAAACCTCAGACCTTCCTGTTGATTGAGCAATACACTGGTGTTGCTCTCGATTTGTCCGAGCCAGAGCGAGTATTTGCCGTTGATTCGTTGCTGATAAACCAGCGACTGTCCATCAGGCGAAATCGCAACGCGAAACGGCACGCCACCATAGGTGGTGAATCGCCTGAGCGTTAAGGTCGGCACTGGATGTGGTTCCGATGATTGTCGGTTTCGATGCTCGGAACGATAAAATGTAACCGCCGCCACGCCGCCAACCAGTAGAAGTAACAACCCTGCCCGTAGGGTGATGCCTCGGCCATTGAATAAGAGAGTTCTCGACCCTGCGGGAAGTTGAGCGCCGGGGGGTTGGGCTTGTTTGGGAGAGCTTTGTTTAAAAGCCTGATCCATATCCGGCGCGGTGATGTCGTTCTCTTCTCTCTCAATGACGATGCGCGAGATCTGTTGCGTCTCCATCACGATTTCAGTCTCTTCGCTTAGACTGAGCACTTCGCCTGTAAAGCGGTAACCGTGACCGGCAACGGTCGCAATGTAGCGGGGATTGTTGCGCCGTTCGCCGAGCGCCTTACGAATCGCCGACATCTGCACCGTCAAGTTCGACTCTTCAACGATCTGGTCAGCCCACACGCGCTGGTACAACCTTTCTTTCTCGACCAACCGCCCGTGATTCTCGACCAGCACGAGCAGCAGATCGAAGGCCTTCGCCGGAAGCGGTACTCTCTGGCCGTCGCGCAGCAGTTGACGCTCGGCGTCGTCGAGGCGGAAGTTATCGAACTCATAAACCGGCTGTTTGGATCTGCCCATCGGCGTCATTCGGAACTTTCGGAAAGAATTCGCAGCCAACTAAAGACTTTCAGAACGCTTGGCCGTCATGCTCGCAGGTGTCGCCAAATTGGCCATCGCCGGTGAGGAGATTGGCGCGAAGCGGTTTGGTGACGGACGAATTTTAACATGATGAGGCGAACCAAAACCAAAACCGAAATCACGCTTGAGAAGCGTGAACGAACTCTGATCCGCCTGCGTTGTGAGCGCAGGGTCTGGTGCCCGACATGTGCGGCGCAGGTGCAGATGTTTTCGTCGGACGAAGCCGCTCGGCTTACGCAGACGACAGCGCGCGCCATCTTTCGGCGCGTTGAGGCGGGCGAACTCCATTTCGTGGAGGCCGGGAGTGGCGCTCTACTCATCTGTAGCGCCTCGCTCCGACTGATTCGACAAAAGCAGGAGGAAGAGGGCAAATACCGTTAATGGTCATACCCCAAGCGAAAGCCGATCAGCAAGCAGAGCGCGCCCTCTGCACAGCAGGGACTGGCGATTAGGTTGCCATTATCGTTGACCGTAGACAACACAATCGTTGGCAACAAGGCGCAGGCTCAAATCAAGCGCCAGTCAACACGGAAACCAGCCTGGCTGGTTACATGCCTTCGACAAGAGATTCCGTCGCAAAGCTTCGCCTTTGAAACCGTGACGATGAATTCAAAAGGCGAGATCATCAGCCGCCGAAAGGGAGAGGCTCGCTCGCAGGACAAAAAGATAATCAGAAAGTGAGTTTTCTATAGAGAGGAGAAATGCCATGAGGATAAATCGAAAGCCTCATTACCGACACTTGTCAGCCTATGTCGAGTGCAACGTTGTCATCGCGGCGCTGTTGGCGCTATCGCTTACGATCTCGGTCGCCTGTCAAACGAAACGCCGTCCGAGCGAACCGCAATGGCTGATCTTCGAGTTTGAAACCGTGACCATGAATGGAGACAAAAAGATCACCAGCCGTCGAAAAGGACAAGCGCGCTATTTCGTTGAGAATATAAACGGCGTCGCCCTTGAGATGGTTGACATAACAGGCGGCAAATTCCTGATGGGAACCAGCCCCGCTCAGGTCGCGCAAGAGAGAGCGTTGTCCGAACGCATCCACGATAGAACCATAGCCTGCGAATTCGAGTCGCCGCAGCATGAGGTTGACGTGCCCTCGTTTTACATAAGCAAGTATGAGGTGACGCAAGCGCAATGGAAGGCTGTCGCCAAGTTGCGCAAAGTGAATCTGAATCTCGACCCCGATCCATCACATTACGCAGGCGACGACCTGCCGGTTGAACAGATTACCTGGGACGAAGCGATGGAGTTTTGCGCAAGGCTGTCGCGGGCTACGGGCCGGGCGTATCGCCTGCCGACAGAAGCCGAATGGGAGTATGCCTGCCGCGCAGGAACCACAACCGCCTTTGCGTTTGGCGAAAACATCGCGGAAGAGTTGGCGAGCCGGGCTGGGAAGAGCCCTGTGGGAGCTACAAAAGTGGCCAATGGATTCGGCCTATATGATATGCACGGGAGCGTGATGGAGTGGTGCCTGGACTATTGGCACGATGACTACAACGGAGCGCCAACGGATGGCAGCGCGCGGCAAACCGGGCGCAAACCGGTAGAACGGGTGATTCGGGGGGGCTTTTATGCTGACCGCGACCGTGGTCGCTCGGCCAGCCGTTCGCCCGTCGAACCGGAACGTCGTGGCTCCTCCATCGGTTTCCGAGTTGTCGCCGTACCCCAGACTCGATAAGCAGGCCGGTTGAGACAGCCGCATCCATTAAGCAGAGCCATAACGAAATAAGACAGAAGAGAGGGTCGAATTCGACTAATCAAAAACATCATCAGAGAAGGCGAGGGTTGTATGGGCAACAATAGAGCCAAAGTCGTTGTGGTTGTTTCCTTCTTTTTGTCGGCTGCCATAGCCTCTGTCAGCAGTCTGGCTCAGGAGTCTCAAAACACCTGGCCGCCTGCTATTCCTAAAACCTGGGATGACCGGGAGATCGAATCGCTGGAGCTTCCTCTGGCTGACTCGGCAGCTTCCCCCAAGCATATCTCTGCCGATTATTACTACCGAATGCCCATGCGCCCCATCTACAAAAGCTATCCAGTGTATCGCCCTGACAAAGAACCCGTCGGGTATTTGGACTCGCTCAAGAAGCAGGAGCCGAAAATCGTATTCGATGCGTCGAGGTTGAAGACGGAAGAGGATTGGAGCGCAGCCGGAGAGATAGTCTTTGATGCGCCCATAGAGTTCGTGTCTTCCGGGACATTGTATTCAGAGATCAGAGGCTCTGCCTGGTACGACAAGAACCGGGGTCCCTTGCTGAAAGACGGCATCCTTCCCTTCATGCGCTATGTCGTGCGAGAGAAGGGCAAGGTAGAGCTTGGAATCCTCTCTTGCGCCATGTGTCATAGTCGCGTGATGCCGGATGGAAGGGTGATCAAAGGAGCACAGGGCAATTTCCCCGATGATCGCGCTTTCGGATATGAAACTCGGATAGAAGCGTCACAGGCTAAAGACCAAGATAAAGCTCTCAAAGAACTTCGGCGCTCGATGCGCAGCAACTATGCCGCGCCGTGGCTGCCGGATGACCCAAATGCAAAACCTGATTCTATGTCGCTTGAAGAAATCGCATCCGCGCTTGAAGCAATCCCGCCCGGAGCGTGCGCGCGGCAGGGATCGAGCCTTTTCTACCCGGCTCGAATACCAGACCTGATCGGTGTAAAAGATCGTCGCTATCTCGACGCTACGGGGCTTTTCCTCCAGCGCACGACAGCAGACCTAATGCGCTATGCGGCGCTCAATCAGGGCGGCGACGTTCTCTCATTGTACGGCAACTTCAGACCGGTGGGTGAATTGCCTGACCCGTCAACCCAGAGTCGCTATAGCGACGAACAGCTTTACGCGCTGGCGTTGTTCGTCTACTCGCTCAAACCGCCCCCCAACCCGAACGCGTTCGACGCCCTTGCCGCGCGAGGACAGCAAGTGTTCGAGCGCGAGGGTTGCGCCGGATGCCACCCGCCGCCTGCCTACACGAACAACAAACTGATACCCGCTGATGGCTTTAAGGTGCCGGATGAGCATCTGAAGAGGTATGACATTATGCCAATCTCGATAGGCACCGATCCGAGATTGACACTCAAAGCGCGAAGAGGAACCGGCTACTACAAAGTTCCTTCTCTGAGAGGCGTTTGGTATCGCGGCCCGTTCGAGCATAATGGCTCTGTAGCAACTCTGGAAGATTGGTTCGACCCGCGTCGCCTCGCCGCCGACTATCAGCCGACGGGGTTTCGCGGATACGGAGTAAAGTCGAGAGCCATAAAGGGACACCGTTTCGGACTCAATCTTTCGAGGGCAGATAAAAAGTCGCTCATAGCCTTTCTGAAAACGCTATGAGACGGATCGGAGAGAGGGATGCCTTTCCGTAGAAGCCTTCCGATTCTTCTGGCTCTGTTCCTCATCGCGTCAGAGTCGGAGCGAGCGCAGGATAATGAAAAGAAGCCGACGAACGCGAAGACCGTTATCTTCGCGGTATCGGGAAGCGACCAAATCAGAATTGATCCGATTGTCATTCTTGATCGCGGGCGCTACCTACAGCCGCCCGACGGAGTAGATCAAGATGGCGAGCGTTTCCATGACACGCCTGCATCATCAATGTTTGCTGCTGACTATTATCGCTCTGGGCGAACGTACAATCTTCTGTTTGGCGGCGGCAGAAGCGGCGCGGCCACTGTCATTGGACGGACGAGCAGGGCGTGCATTTCTCTGGCAGCAAGCGTGCGACTCGAAACCTCGATAAAGGTAGGAGGCTGGGTCATGGCTCTGGCTGCGAATTCCGACTCGCTCGGCTTCGCGGAAAGCTCGCGCCGCGCTCTGTCGCCGGATGAGCGTTCGGCAGTACTTGAACTGGCGCGCAGAACATACAGCCGAAGGGGCGTTCCTGCATCGCTGACCAAAAGCATAACCGTAACCAATCTGACCGCAGTCGATTTGGAACGCGATGGTCGGCCTGAGTTTGTGGGCAGCTTCAGGATAGAACGCAACGAAAAGGCATACCTTCTTTTTCTGCTTGTTGTAAAGCGCGGAGAAATATGTAGAATCGGGCTTCAGCGATACGATGAAGGGCTAGAAAAAGGCGAAGATTTTGTTGATGAGCTTGATCTGGATAGAGACGGCGTTGATGAAGTCATTACTCAAGTGTCAGGTTATGAGACCTGGGAATACGCGATCTATAAAAGGAAGGCTGGCAGGTGGCAACGAGTCTACAAAGGAGGCGGGGGAGGATGCTGAACATTATGGGTGATTCTCACGTGACAAAGGCGATGGCCGGGTCGTTCTTATTGATGCTCGTCTTCTGCTCTGCGAAGTGGCCTTCCCCTTCGAACGCCTCTTCGTCGTCCGAGATTGCTATCCGACAGGCGAGCAATGCTGATCTCTCAGCCGAGATCATTTTGCGCGATGGCAGAGTGACGAAGGGCGATCCCTCAAAAGCCGACCTGTTCGAAACCAGCCTGATCTGTTTCCCCGACTGCAAAGGCGCATCCCGCGACAGTTCTGACCGAGACCTGATCGTTCTCAAGGACGGACAACGCAAGCTGGGCGAAGTCATTCGGATGGTTGAGCATTCCTATAACAAAACGATGCATGTATGGGAGGGGAAATCCGTAAGACTGTCCGGCGAAGGCGAGGAAGATATTCCTTTCGACCAGATCAGATATATCAAATTTTCCGACCACGTCTTTAATAGTCTTGAGCAAGCTCTACGCGCCCCGACTCAAGCCCATCGCCTCACCTTGAAGGGAGACAACCGCAGACGCCTGTCTCCCAAACTGGGAAGGCTGACCAGACTCAAGGAACTCTACCTCTCGTGTTTCGAGTATCTCGAAAGTCTTCCAACCGAGATCGGCAATTTGCAAGAGTTGGAAAAACTGATCATCGATAACGGGAACGGTTGCCAGATGAACATCACGCTTCCGCCATCAATCGGGCAATTGCAAAAACTCAGAGTGCTGACATTGCACGGAGCTCTGAGCGATACCCAACCCAATCCCGGTTCTCCGGGTCACCCGACGAGGAGAAAAAGTTTGCCGCAGACGCTGGCAAACCTTCGCAATCTGGAAGAACTGGACTTGAGCGGAAACGGAAGCGCCATTCGCGTCATCCCGCCTCAAATAGCCTCGCTTCACAAGCTCAGAAGCCTGCAACTGGATTTTAACGATATTCGCGTGGTTCCCTCCTTCATCAGCAAGCTGACAAATCTGAAAGAACTCTCGCTCAACGCCGAGCACCATGGCTTGAATTTGCCCGACTCGCTGGCTGCTTTGGAAGGACTGAAAGTTTCCTTGGGGAATAACTACCTGACACTAAAAGATCAGGACAATCTGCGAAAACGGTTTCCGCGGCTGGTCTTCTCTTTCGAGAACGAATACGACGACGACTCCGCCAACGAAGAGGTGCCCGTATCGCCAACGACACAACCTGACAATGACTTCGGCGGAGGTGGCGCATTAACCTCCAACGGCTGGCGGATCAGTTGGCGCAGCCCCGGCGTTCCTTTTACTCTGGAATTGAAAGGCAAAAGTATCAACCCGATACATGATTTTCCCAGTTTTACCGACAATGCTATTGTGCTCATGTCTTACAACGCGGACGGCGTTATGTTTCAAGTCCGGTCGGTGGCGATCAGCGAATTCGCAAAAGGAGCCGGGGAGCAAAAGCTAAATGACAGAGCAATTCTGGCGGCTCATCGCGACTGGGAAATTCGCGCTCTGGAGCAGGCGCTCGGAGAGAGGCTCAACGTGACATCAGCAGAGCAACAGTTGAGCATCGGTCACGCGCTGCTATGGAGATACGATAAGCCGAAGAGGAGAGGCTTCGAGCAAATGTATCTGACCACCGTGCTTGGCGACAGAGTGGTCATCCTGAATGCGGCGGTCGAGCGCAAGGTCGAAGAAGACATTATTCAGAAATTGCTGCTCAACACCCTGTCAACTTTGAAGGTCTCTCGTAGCCAATAGATGGGCTCAAAAAGCTCCGGCTGCCCGGTGATGAAGGCAGATGATTTATAAACGAATAGGCGGATGTTGATTACGAACTTCAGACGGTTAATCTTGCCTGCGCTCTTGATTCTGTTGCTTCACGGTGCGGCCAGCGCGCAGTCGAAAGGCGAGTTATTGTATTCAAGAGGCAACTATCACATCGTAGTCGTGTCCAGCGGCAGCCCGTGCAACGACAAGTTCGAAATAGAAGTACGTTAGTATCGCTCCGCGCGATTGACACAAAGAGTAAAGAGGTAAATCCGACGCCCTTGCATTGACGCCCGCCTGCGCCCGGATGTTTAATCTGCCTACCTGATACGGATTCACATGCGAAGACAGTCCACAGGAGTCGAAGAGATGGTTGCGCGGCAGCGTCTCTGCTAGGCGTTCCGCGCTTTCGGGAAGGAAGGATTTGCCATGAAAACGCTTATTAAAAATGGTCGCGTCATCACCGCTGTGGATGATTACGCTGCGGATGTCCTGATCGAAGATGAAAAAATTTCTGTCATCGGTGCGCGGCTCGACATCGAAGCCGACCGTGTGATTGATGCGGCAGGCAAACTGGTCATCCCCGGTGGCATTGACCCGCACACCCACATGGAGTTGCCGTTTGGCGGCACCTCGTCATCCGATGATTTTCGCACCGGCACGATTGCTGCCGCGCACGGCGGCACGACGACCATCATTGATTTTGCCGTCCAGTATCACGGCGAATCGCTCATTGAAGCCGTTGACAACTGGCATCAGAAAGCCGAAGGCAAGACCGCCATTGACCACAGCTTTCACCTCATCGTCACCGACTTGCCCGACGAGCGCGTGCCCGAAATGCGCCGACTCATTGACGAAGGCGTCATCAGCTTCAAATTGTTTATGGCTTATCCCGGCGTCTTCTTGTCGGACGACGCGACGATCTACCGCGCTATGAAAGCAGCGGGCAATGCAGGCGGCTTAATCTGCATGCATGCGGAGAATGGTATCGTCATCAACGAGATCATCAAGAACGCTTTGGCCGAAGGCAAGACCGCGCCCAAATACCACGCCTTGACGCGCCCGACCAAAGCCGAAGCCGAAGGCGTGCATCGCGCCATCGCCATTGCAGAGATGGCCGAAGCGCCCGTTTATATCGTTCACCTCAGTTGTGCGGATGCCCTCGAAGAGGTGCGCGCGGCGCGCGACCTCGGCCTACCGGCCTATGCCGAAACCTGCCCGCAGTATCTCTTTTTGGACTACTCCGCTTACGAAGCCGAAGGCTTCGAAGGCGCGAAGTACGTGATGACGCCGCCGCTCAGAGAGAAATGGAATCAGGAGAAATTATGGGCAGGATTGCGAACCGATGATTTGCAAGTCATCTCAACAGACCATTGTCCGTTCTGCTTCAAAGAGCAAAAAGAGTTGGGGCGCGACGACTTCACCAAGATTCCCAATGGCGGCCCCGGCGTCGAAAATCGCATGAGCTTGATCTACAACGGTGGCGTTGCCGAAGGGCGCATCAGCTTGAATCGTTTTGTCGAACTGACTTCAACGGCGGCGGCGAAAATCTTCGGCCTCTTTCCGCGTAAGGGGACGATTGCAGTTGGCTCCGACGCGGACATCGTCCTATTCGACCCGAACGAAGAGATTACGATCTCTGCTGCGACTCATCACATGAATGTTGACTATAGCGCTTATGAAGGCTGGAAGCTCAAGGGCGCGACCAAAACCGTTTTGTCGCGCGGGCAGGTCATCATCGAAGACGGCCAATTCGTAGGCCGCGACGGCGCTGGTCAATTCTTACGACGCAGCACTTTCGGCGGGTGGTATTGATGTAACGCAGATGCCTGCGCCTATTTCAACCAGGCATCGTTGATGGCCGTATCCACCGTGACCGGGATGCTGCGAATGAATTCGTGCGCCGCTCTTTCCATCTCGTGTCGGAGGATGCGGGCGCACACTTCGGCCTGCTCCTCTTTGACTTCGACGACGATTTCGTCATGCACACAGTTGACGATCTGGGCATCAATCGGCTTGAGCGCGTCGTAGAGCAACGCTAAGGCCCGCTTGGTGATGTCGGCTGAACTCCCCTGGATCGGTGAATTCTTGCCGAGTCGTTGCATGGCGGCGACCTGCGAACGGTCATTCGGATCGAAAGAAAAGGTAATCAAACGACCGGAACGGGTGCGCGATTGCTTCTCTCGAATAGCGCGGTCGGCGGCGTCACGCAACCACCGATCAACGCCGCTGTAGGCCGCGAAGTATTTGCGAATCAGCTTCTCAGCCTCTTCCGTCGTGCCGTCAATGCGCACTGCCAACCCGTGCGCGCCAAGTCCATACATCATTCCGTAGTTGAGTTGTTTGGCCGCTGCCCGTTGATCTTTGGTCACGGCATCGAGCGGCACGCCGAACATTTGGCTGGCGGTCACGCAATGCAAATCTTCGCCCGACAACAAAGCTTTGACCAATGCCGTGTCCTGCGACCAGTCGGCAAGGATGCGCAATTCGATTTGCGAATAGTCGGCAGTGACAATTTTGCGACCGGCGGGCGCGCGAAAACAGGAGCGATACTCCGGCGTATTGGGAACCTGTTGCAAGTTCGGGTCGGAACAGGCCATGCGTCCGCCGGTCGCGCCGATCTGACGAAAGTCGGAATGAATCCGCCCGGTTACCGGGTGCAGATGTTCCAGCATCGGCAAGCCGTAACTCGATAGAGCTTTTTGCACGCTGCGGTATTCCAGCAATTTGGCGATCACTGAATGCTCTTTGGCCAGCGGTTGCAGTTGAACGCTGCGCGTGCCTTCGACCTTGATGCCCATGCGACCGAGCGCTTCCATCACCTGTGCGGGGCTGTCGAGGTTGATACTCACTTCGTCAAACAAAGAGAGTTGCTGCACGCCGGAGGCCAACTCGCCTTTTAGCTCATCGGATAAAATTTTGTGGGCGCGTTCGACATTGGCCACCAGTTTGCGCCAACACTCGGCATCAAGCGGCATGCCTGTCAACTCCATGTCTGTAATCGGCAGCACGCATTCGAATTCGAGTTTGGCCGCTTCTTCCAGCCCCAACTCTTCCAGCCGGTACTGCATGCGGTCATGCAGCGGCAACAACAAGGCCGCGTCTTTGGCTGCGTAGGCGTATTGCGAGGCGCTCAACTCGCCTGCCCAGTCGCTGGCTTGCAGCGACTTATCAACCTGCTCGTCGAGGTAGCGAGCGACGACGGCGGCGAGGCTGTGACTCTCATCCGTGCGTCCGGCGGCGATCAACTGGCTGGCCAACAACGTATCAAAGACGCCGCGCACTTCGATATTGAAATGATGCAGCAGCATCTTCATATCGAATTTGGCGTAGTGTAAGACTTTGGTAAGCGCCGGATTGATGAACAACTGTCGCAAGGCTTGGTTCTCGAAAGCCGCGACCTCGAAGAGGTCGAAGACGAAGACCTGTTGCAGCGCGGCGATTTGCAACAGACGCACCCGCGAGCGCAGTGGGTCAAGCCCTGTGGTTTCGGTATCCACACCGATGACACTTTGTTGTTGCAGGTGTTCGACGGCGGCGGCGACGCCATCAGCCGTCGTGATGAGTTGGTGTTTCGTATCGCTCAAACTTTCGGTTTCGTCTCCCTTCGGGTCGGCAAATGCGCGCGGAGCCTCTACTTGAGAATCTCATGCCCGACCGATATAGTTGGGAATTCTCGCATCAAGCGCACCCGCGAGCAAGAAGCTTGTCAGCGTGACGGAAGGAGAACAGCGGGAGAGATGAAATCACGGGCACCACGAAATCGAACCCTTACTTGCTCCCAGCAAGAGATTGCCGATCTGAGTAAAGAACTGGCAACCGTTACAGCAGCCATAACGCCTCAGGCAATAGAAGATAAGATCGTTCATCAAGATGTTTTCGAGATCATCGGACATTTGCCCAAAAGTTTTATCGATTTGCTAGTATTGGATCCTCCCTACAATCTTTCGAAAAACTACAATGGAGAGAGGTTTCATGAAAAAGAGAGTTCGAAGTATCAAGAATGGTTTGCCTCTCTGATTCGAATCATCAAACCGTTATTGAAGCCAACGGCGACAGCTTATGTTTGTTCCGATTGGCGGACGTCGGTGTTAATAGCGCCCGTGCTTGAGCAAGAGTTCTGCTTACAGAATCGGATTACTTGGGAAAGAGATAAGGGCAGAGGAGCAACAAAAAACTGGAAAAACAATGCCGAAGATATTTGGTTCTGTACGGTCTCGGAGCACTATACCTTCAACCTGGATGCTGTGAAGTTAAAGCGAAAAGTGATTGCTCCTTATCGCACCGAAGATGGCAAACCAAAAGATTGGGAGGAAGCCTCTCTTGGTAACTTCAGACTCACGCATCCATCCAATATCTGGACAGATATTACCATTCCGTTTTGGTCAATGCCGGAGAACACAGACCATCCTACACAAAAGCCGGAAAAGCTCATTGCCAAATTGGTTCTTGCCAGTTCGAATCGCGGCGAACTGGTGTTTGATCCGTTCTTAGGTAGCGGAACGGCTGCGGTAGTAGCAAAGAAGTTGGGCAGGCATTTTCTGGGAGTGGAGAGGAGTTTAGAGTACTGCTGTTGGGCAATGAAACGTTTGGCGATGGTACAGGCGGAACCCTCAATTCAGGGATATGCCGATGGCGTGTTTTGGGAACGCAACAGCTTGAACGACCAACCAAAGAAAAAGTCTCTGATCTCGAGCCAGGAAGAACTCTTTGCATGAAATCATCATTTTTCTATGAGCGGCATTATGAAAGCGCATCGGGCGATTCCAAGAAGCAAAATCATTCTGGGAAGAGAAGCAAGATATTTGGCTATGACAATCGCGTAGGACGGGCGGAAATATGACAGCCAATTTAGAAGCGCAGGCACAATCAATCTTTCAACGCCGCCGCGCGACCTTTATGCAAAACATTCGCGGCGGCATCGCGGTCTTTCCGGCTGCCCCAATGGCGGTTCGCAATAACGATGTTGACCACGAATATCGGCAGGATTCGGATTTCTACTACCTCACGGGCTTCGAAGAACCCAACGCCATCGCCGTCCTCATCCCCGACCATAAGAAGACGAAGTTCGTTCTCTTCGTGCAACCGAAAGACCGCGCCCGCGAAATCTGGACGGGATGGCGTGCGGGAACCAAAGGCGCGAAGCGCGACTATGGCGCGGATGCGGCGTTTACGATTGACCAGTTCAATACAGAGTTTCCCAAATTGGCTGCCGCCGCCGACACCTTGTACTACCGTTTCGGCAACCCCGCTTTCGATCAACGGCTGGTGGAATGGATGCGCTACTTTCAACGCGAGCGGCAGCGCAACGGCACACATCCGAATGCAGTCATTGATCCGGCAGAAGTGCTTCATGAAATGCGGCTCATCAAAAGCGCGGACGATTTGCAGAGCTTGCGCCGCGCCGTTGACATTACCGCCGAAGGTCATCTTGCGGCGATGCGCGCCCTCAAACCGGGCATGTACGAGTATGAAATCGAAGCCATTTTGCGCTATGTCTTTCGCAAACACGGCAGCCCGCGACAAGGGTATGAGCCAATCGTTGCAGCGGGCGCGAATTCAACCATCCTGCATTACACGACCAACCGGCAGCGCATCGAAGCGGGCGACCTGCTATTGATTGATGCTGGTGCTGAGTACGGCTACTTCACCGGCGATGTGACGCGCACGATGCCCGCAAGCGGGCGCTTCACGAAAGAGCAGGCGCAGCTTTACCAGATCGTGCTCGATGCGCAGCTTGCCGCCATTGACGCTGTAAGACCCGGCGCGACTTTTCAAGACCCGCATGATGCAGCCGTGCGCGTGCTGGTCGAAGGCTTGTTGCAAATCGGCTTGCTCAAAGGGAAACTCAAAACGATTCTCAAAGAGAAGAAGCCGTATGAAAAGTTTTACATGCACCGCACCAGCCATTGGCTCGGTATGGACGTTCACGATGTTGCGCCCTATAAAGTTGCCAATCAGTGGCGCAGACTCGAACCCGGTATGGTGTTGACGATTGAGCCGGGCCTTTACATCGCTAGCGATAGCAAGCGCGTGCCCACGCGCTATCTCGGCATCGGCATTCGCATCGAAGACGACGTGCTGGTCACCCAAGACGGCGCAGAGGTGCTGTCGGCGCGCGCGCCCAAAACGATTGCCGAGATCGAAACCATGATGGCGACCTCAACGTAATTCGGAGTCGGAAGAGAAAAGATGAGTATGCGACGAAATGTATGGATTTCCCTCTTCATGGTGCTGTTGATTGCCAGCGCGAGTCCGGCGCAGCCCTCTGCGGCGAAGGGATACGAACTCTATAGCTGGAAGCGAGACGGCGACTGGTATTTTGCGCTGTTGGTCGGAACCAACCGCGCAAAGAGTTATGAAGAGGTCACCTCGAGCAGCACGGCGATAAAAGGAACAAAGGCGTTAAAAGCTGCGCTTGACAATCTGCCGAAAGGAGCGCAGGTCTTTTGGCAGTCCGACCTCAAACCCGGTGTGCGCAAGCCAACCGAAGCGAGCGCCCTCAACATCACTTTGCCCTCAAGCAAACGGGTGAAGCGACTGATAGACTATTGCACAAAGAAGGGCTTGAAAATGTCGCTCGTCTGAGGGGAGGAAGATGGTGACCGATCACGAAGCGCAAGCGCGCACCCGGAAGATCATCGGCTTGCTGCGCAAAGCCTATCCCGACTCGCGGTGCAGTTTGAACTTTACCAGTCCGCTCGAATTGTTAGTGGCAACGATTCTGGCGGCGCAATGCACCGATGAGCGCGTCAACCTCGTCACCGCCGATCTCTTCAGGAAATACCGTTCGGCGCAGGATTACCTAACCGTTGCCCGCGAAGAGTTGGAAACCGACATTCGCTCGACGGGCTTTTA
Source organism: uncultured Clostridia bacterium (assembly GCA_964468725.1). Lineage (GTDB taxonomy): Bacteria > Acidobacteriota > Blastocatellia > UBA7656 > UBA7656 > CAYXVU01. Next base: position 2,924 of record CAYXVU010000096.1, on the reverse strand, counting down.
TCGCAACAAAGCAAAGGCCATTCAAGGCGCCTGCGCGATTCTCGTCAATCAATATGGTGGGCGCGTCCCGGATCGGTTCGGAGACTTACTGACCTTGCCGGGGGTGGCGCGCAAAACAGCAAACGTCGTCATGGGCAATGCCTTCGGCGTCGCATCCGGCATCGTTGTTGATACGCACGTCACGCGGCTCTCGCAGCTTTTGGGACTGACCGAAAACCAGCAGCCGGAAAAGATCGAACGCGACTTGCTTGAACTGGTGCCGAAAAGAGATTGGATTGACTTTTCCCACCTGCTCATTGATCACGGTCGCAACGTCTGTATCGCGCGCCGCCCGAAATGCGAGGCCTGTGTGCTGGAGAGGCTCTGCCCGTCATCAAGGTTGAAGACCGAGCAGCAGGGAGCAACCCGCTCACCATAACTTCTCGTCGCCGTCGAGCCAGCCTTTGGTCATATCGCACCACATCGCCAACCCGCGCCACTGACCGAAGCGCGTATAGAAGCGCGCGATCTTTTTATCATCGGCAGCGCGACCCTTGTTGTGCCGCGTTGCAAATTGTGCGCGTAGCCATGAATCAAGGGCTAGCCCTTCATAACGCCCCACCAGTTTCAAAACGTTTTCGGCAGCGTAATCGCCAACGCCTTTGACGCCTTTCATCGCGCGTTTGAGGTCATCGGTTGATCGCTCGCTTGCCAACCAACTTTCGACATTGAGTTCGCCTGCGGCGACGCGTTCGGCAAGCTCTTTCAGGTAGGGCGCGCGATAACCCGCGCGCACCGTGTCGCTATAGAAGGACACCGGTTCGGCAGCCATCACAGCAGGCGTCGGAAAGGCGCGACGACCATCGGCAGCCGCAACGCCGAGAGCATTCACCAGCCCGTCAACCATCTTGCGGGTCAGTGACCACGAGCAATTCGTCGTGCAGATAGTCTTCACCAAATCTTCGAAGACCGTTGGCGCGCGCAACAGTCGCCCGGCTCCCTCTTTAGGAATCCAGTCGAAGTCTTGATCTTGTGCCGCGAGCTTGTAAAAAGCCGCCATATCGTCGTCAAGTCGAAAGATGTGACGAACATCGCGCTCGACTTTTTGTGCGGCGCGCTGACTGAGCTTGCGCGGCAGCTTGATAGTCAGCCCGCTGCGGTTGCCGGTAACTGAAACGGTGATGGCTTTGTCATCGGCTAGCGAAATGACGCGCGAAAGCGTCCAGGTCTGCGCGTCGAGCGCAAAGGGCGGCAGTTCGTACCAACCATGACTGATCGCCGTGCGTTTGAAGCTGAAGGTTTTCGGAGCGGAGATGTGCAGGTGCATAAACCCTCTGACCGCGAATCACACGAATCTCTTCAAATCATTTCCCGCCTGCTCGCCGTTCGACGGGCAAGCAAACCCTGACGGATTGCGCAGATTCACGCAGGTTCGCGGATTGAATTTTGTGTGGTTGCCGGTTACATCTCTTCGTCGAGGTCAACGAAATCGGCTATCGCTTCCATCTCGAAATACTCGTCAAAAGCCTCTGCGGAACGCGGCAGATCAATGCCGCTGGTAAAGAACAGGTATTCGAGGAAACGCTCTTTCGCTTGCCGCTCGTCGTCAACAATATCCTGTCCGAAGCCGCCTTGTGTAATCGCCACGATTAGCCTGTGCCCGACCGGTTCATCACTCGCCGCAACCTCGGCCTCACGCGCCTGCGCTTGCAGCAACTCGGCATAGGCTGGTCTGCCGGTGACGAGATAGTAAGACTTCTCCATCTCCATAGCGACTACTCACTCGGCTGCGGGCGGCGATAGCTGGCGCGAATCGTCGTGTGAATGTTGCCGCGCACATTGAAATCGCCTTCGATCTCGACGCGAATGGGGTCGCAGACGCGCACGAAATCATCGAGTATGCGATTGATGACATGCTCATGGAAAATTTTTACGGCGCGAAACGAGTTGATGTAGAGTTTGAGCGATTTCAACTCGATGCACCGCTGATTCGGCACGTAATCAATTTTGATCGTAGCAAAGTCGGGGAAGTCCGAAAACGGGCAGATGGCCGTAAATTCGGGGCAGGTGAACGAAATGACGATCTCTTTGCCTGGGTATTGATAGGCGAAGGTATCGAGCGGGTGAAGCGCCATCGCTGCGGTCGGAGTCTCTTCGACGATCAGCCCCGTGCTTTCTAACAATTCCATCTCTGACTCTCCTTTTTCCCCTTGCAGATGAGAGAGGTTTTAGACTGACGCCGGGCGTCAGGTTTCAGGAAAGAGGCAGTGTAACAGTCGCCAACGCGCCGCTTCAACTGAGCCGTCAAAGTAATCAACACACCAGAAGAATTTGCATGGATGGATGTTCACTGATTTTTACGGCAGAGAGGTAAGGCATAACTTGCGCCATGAATTTCCTCTCCTCGTCTTCTACACGCACTTGCTTGAGGATGCAGTAGCCGAAGCAGCGACGGGGATATTGGCGCAGGAGATTCTGCCTTATTGTGACCGCGACCAGTGAGAAGTTGTGTTAAGAAGAACCGGGCAAATCCGTAAACCAAAGAAAAAAGCCACCTTACGGCGGCTTTTGGAATGCCCGCGGCGCGAATCGAACGCGCGGCCTTTGGTTCCGGAGACCAACGCTCTATCCACTGAGCTACGCGGGCTAAAGGACTTACGGTGACAATTTTTAGTCAAGGATACATTCAAGGACATATTCAGTAAAAATTCCGATTACTAATATATGTGCTTTGAATATGCACAGTCTGTACCACGCTGGAATACTAACAAAGGCGATCGTAAAGGGACAAGGATGTTATTTGGGAACGGGCACTCGCCTCTTCACAGCTTTACGAACAAATTCCTTGCGAGAAAAATAACAAATGCGGCAAGGCCAGCAAGAAAGGTAATAAGCACTCGTGCAAAATTAGGTTAAACTGATTCTCAAGATGGGGAAAATACGGA